>NZ_JBEOZE010000011.1:0-244259 GCF_040297465.1 Streptomyces sp. NPDC001787 | reverse complement strand
CCCCGGGCCCCTTAACCGCGCGCGCCCCCGGGTTCGCCCCACCCCCGCGCCCCGCGCGCGTGTCCGGCGGCGCCGCACCCCTGGGGCGTGCGGCCCGGCCGGTCGCCCGGCCGTGCGGACGGGCGGTGGGAACGGACCGGTCAGGTCAGCCGCTTGACCGCCGCCGCCACCCGCTCGTCGGTCGCCGTGAGCGCCACGCGTACGAAGGTGTCGCCGGCCGGACCGTAGAAGTCGCCGGGGGCGACCAGGATGCCCAGTTCGGCGAGGTGGGCCACCGTCTCCCAGCACGGCTCGTCCAGCGTCGCCCACAGGTAGAGGCTCGCCTCGCTGTGCTCGATCCGGAAGCCGTGGGCCTCCAGCGCGGCGCGCAGGGCGGTGCGCCGCTCCGCGTAACGGGCGCGCTGCTCCGCGACATGGGTGTCGTCGCCGAGGGCCGCGACGGTGGCCGCCTGGACCGGGGCGGGCGTCATCATCCCGCCGTGCTTGCGGATCAGCAGCAGCTCGCCGAGGACGGCCGCGTCGCCCGCGATGAAGGCGGCGCGGTATCCGGCGAGGTTGGAGCGCTTGGAGAGCGAGTGGACGGCGACGATGCCCTCGTAACTGCCGCCGCAGACATCCGGGTGGAGCACGGAGACCGGCTCGGCCTCCCAGCCCAGCTCCAGGTAGCACTCGTCGCTGAAGACCAGGATGCCGTGCTCGCGCGCCCAGGCGACGATCCGGATCAGTTCGTCCTTGGCCAGCACCCGGCCGGTCGGGTTGGACGGGGAGTTGAGCCAGAGCAGCCTGAGGCCCGCCGGGTCCAGCTCGGTGGGGTCGTCGTAGACGACGGGCTCGGCGCCGCAGAGCCGGGCGCCCACCTCGTACGTCGGGTACGCGAGCCGCGGGTAGGCCACCCGGTCGCCCGCGCCGAGGCCCAGCTGGGTCGGCAGCCAGGCCACCAACTCCTTGGAGCCGACGACCGGAAGAACGTTCTCGTGGGCCACCGCGACCGCGCCGAGACGCCGCTCCACCCAGCCGGTGAGGGCGTCGCGCAGCGCGGCGGTCCCCCACACCGTCGGATAGCCGGGGCTGTTCGCGGCGGCGACGAGCGCCTGCTGGATCAGCTCGGGCACCGGGTCGACCGGCGTACCCACCGACAGGTCCACGACGCCGTCCGGATGGGCGGCGGCCGTCGTCCGGTACGGCGCGAGCTTGTCCCAGGGAAAGACCGGGAGGCGGGAGGAGACTGGTGCGGACACGGAACTCTGCTTTCTCGTACGGGCGACGGGCTACGAGGAGCCGCCCGCAGGGTGGCGCGGGCGGCTGCCGGGGCGCCGGAAACACCGCGGTCCCGTACGGTGACGAGCCGTACGGGACCGGGCGGCGCGCGTGCTGCCGCTGATTACTGGTTCTGCGGCGGCAGCGCGGCGATGAACGCGTGGTCGCGCTCGATCAGGCCCAGCTTGGAGGCACCGCCCGGCGAGCCGAGGTCGTCGAAGAACTCGACGTTCGCCTTGTAGTAGTCCTTCCACTCCTCCGGGGTGTCGTCCTCGTAGAAGATGGCCTCGACCGGGCAGACCGGCTCACAGGCTCCGCAGTCGACGCACTCGTCCGGGTGGATGTACAAGGACCGCTGGCCCTCGTAGATACAGTCGACGGGGCACTCTTCGATGCAGGCCTTGTCCTTTACGTCGACACAAGGCTGCGCGATGACGTAGGTCACGCTGTCGTTCCTCCTCGGTAGGGCGTTGGCTCTCGCGCGGGAGCGCGGCGTCGTCGATGCCCACACCTAGTATCTCCGTTCCCGGGCACGATCCGAACAGGAGGGGCGCACAGAGCTGTGGAATTCACCATCGGCGGACGGCTGGAAGTCCGCATCACACCGGCTGACGTGGGCAAACGCGTATCGGTCAGGCGTCGCCCCGAGGGGGTCGGCCAAGGCGCCATGTTCACGGACACGGTCGGGGTTCTCACATCATGGGACGACGGTGTGCTCTCGATCACACCGAAGAGCGGCGAGAGCGTCCGTATCGCGGAATCCACCCTGGTGGCCGGGAAGGTCGTGCCCGCCGCCCCGGCCCGGCGCCGGGGCCCCGCGGCCTCCTTCGACGAGCTGGCACGGGCCTGCGCACGGGCCTGGCAGCCGGTGGAGAGCGAACCCCTGGGCGACTGGCGGCTGCGGGCCGCCGCGGGGTTCACCCGGCGGGCCAACTCCGTGCTGCCGCTCGGCGATCCGGGACTGCCGCTCGGTGAGGCGCTCGGGCGGGTGCGGCGCTGGTACGGGGAGCGGGAGCTGCCCGCGTACATCCAGACCGCGACCGGTGCCGAGGGCACGCAGGAGGAGCTGTGCGCGGAGTTGGAGCGGCACGGCTGGCTGCGCGAGGTGTCGGCCGAGGTGCGGATCGCGGCGCTGGCACCGGTCGGGGATCTGGACGCGGAGGTGGCGGCGGTCCGGCTGGACCGTGAGCCGGACGCCGCGTGGCTCTCCCGCTACCAGCGCTTCGACACCCCCGGCGACCATGTGCTCCGGGTCCTGGGATCGGGGCCCTCGGTGTGGTTCGCCTCCGTGCCCGGCGACACGGAGGACGGCACCCCCGCGGCGATCGGGCGGTGCGTCGTGGACGGGCGCTGGGCCGGGTTCATGGCTGTCGAGGTGGGCCCGGAGTACCGGCGCCGGGGGCTGGCGACCTCGGTGATGACCGCGCTGGCGCGCCGCGCGCTGGACGAGGGGGCGTCGGCCGCGTGGCTCCAGGTGGAGACGGACAACGAGGGGGCGCGGGCGCTCTACGACGGGATGGGCTTCGCGGCCCATCACCGCTATCACCACTTCCGGGCCGCGGAGTGAGCACCGGCCCGAGCACGTCGGGCGAGTGCGGCGGATGAGCGGGCACCACGATTCCGGGGCGGCCGAACGGCGGCGGCGGTTCGCCGAGGAGGCCCGCGCGGAGCGGCCCGACCTCGCGCTGCTCTGCCTGCTGCTCGGCGCGGAGGCGGGCCCGCTGACGGGCCCGCGGGCCGGTACGGGCGCGGGGGGACCGGGGGCGGGCGCCGCGGAGATCGGTCCTGCGGGAATCGGCGAAGCGGGGGTGGAATCGCCTGATCCGTACGGCATCGACGCCGCGCAGATCGAGCTGGACCGGTTGGCCGGGCTGCTGCCGTACGGTGCGCGCTCCGCCCGCGCCTGGGCCTCGGCGGTGGCCGAACTGCTCGGTGAGCGGTGCGGATTCGCGGGGTCACCGGCCGACTACCAGCGGCTGGAGTCGTCGCTGCTCCAACAGGTGCTGCGCCGCCGTCGCGGGCTGCCGATCCTGCTGTCCGTGATCTGGATCGAGGTCGCGCGGCGGGCGGGCGCCCCGGTGTACGGGGTGGCGCTGCCCGGTCACTTCGTCGTCGGTTTCGGGGACCCCGGGGAACGGGTGCTGGCCGATCCGTTCGCCGGTGGTGCGCCGCTGACCGGGCAGGACGCCGAGCTGATGGTGGCCGGCGCCACCGGGGCGCCGCTGGAGGAGTCGATGCTGGTGCCCGCCCGGCCGCTGGAGACCGTGCTGCGGATCCTGAACAACATCAGGGCCTGGGCGGCGGCCCGCCCCGAGCGGACCGATGTGGCGCTGTGGGCGGTCGATCTGTCGCTGCTGCTGCCCTCGCACCCGGCCAGGCTCCGCTACGAACGGGCCCAGCTCCTCGTGCAGCGCGGGGAGTTCCGGCGCGGGGCCGCGGAGATGGAGGAGTACGCGGAGATCGTCGCCGGATTCGATCCGGCGACGGCCGAAGCGGTACGGCGACGGGCTCAGGCGGCGCTGGCACTGCTGAACTGACCGGCGGGCGGGCCCGCCAGCCGGCGGGTCCGCGTCCGCTCACGCCGCCGGGAAGCCGCGGGCCACCGTGCCCGTCCCTCGCCCGCCAGGGCCACCACCGCGCGCCTTATCGTGATGTACCGGGCCGAAAGACGGCCCGGACGAGAGGACGCACCACGTGACCAGCCAGAAGGAAGCCATGCTCGCCGGTGAGCTCTATCTCGCCGACGACCCGGAACTGAGCGCCGACGCCCTGCGCGCCGACGTGCTGACCGAGCGCTTCAACGCCACCTCCGCCGCCGACCCCGAGGCGCGGCGCGCGGCACTCGCCGAGCTCGTGGGTGAGCTGGGCGAGGGCGTGGAGGTCCGGCCTCCGCTGCGGGTGGACTTCGGCTATCAGATCTCCATCGGCGCCCGTACGTTCATCAATGTCGGGGCCGTCCTCCTCGACGTCGGCCGGATCAGCATCGGCGCGGACGCCCAGATCGGCCCGAACGTCCAGCTCCTCACCCCCACCCACCCGGTCGACCCCGAGCCGCGCCGGGCCAAGTGGGAGGCTGCCCGGCCCATCACGATCGGCGACAACGTCTGGCTGGGCGGCGGCGTGATCGTCTGCCCGGGGGTGACCATCGGTGAGAACACGGTGATCGGCGCCGGATCGGTGGTCACCAAGGACCTGCCGGCGAACGTCGTGGCGGTCGGCAATCCGGCGCGGGTGATCCGGAGGATCGGCCCGGAGGACGGCGTGGCCGGCTGATCCGGTCCCGCGAGGTCGCCCCCCGGCCGGTCACGCCTTCGCGGCGAGCCGGGTGTCCGGCTGGACGGTGACCAGGGCGATGCCCCCGCAGCACACGGCCAGGAGCAGCAGTTCGGCCGACGAGGGCACGGGCGCGGTGCCCAGCGCCCAGTCCCCCAGGCGCACGGCGAACGGCACGGCCAGCTGGACCGCGGCGGTGAAGACCGGCCCGCGGCTCAGGATGAGCCGGTGCTGTACGAGGTAGGCGGGCGCGTACACGACCGCGCCGAGCACCGATATCCCGCCCGTCGCGGCGAGCGTCGGGGGGTGGGCGATCAGCGCGGGCAGGGCCATCGGCAGCAGCAGGCAGGTGGCCGCCGCGAGCAGTACGGGCAGGACGGCCGGCGGCGGCAGCCCGGACATCCGCCGCCGGTACAGGAACCCGTACACCGCGAAGGCCACGGTCGCCCCCGCCACCAGCAGCAGCCCCGGTCCGTCCATGTCGCCCGCGTCCGCGCCGAGCGCCGCGTACCCGGCCGCCGCCGCGCAGGCGAGCGCCGCCCCGGCCGCCCTGCGCGGCCCGGACCGTTCGGCGAAGAACAGCGCCCCCACCGCCACCGACGCGCAGGGCATCAGCGCGACGACGAGGTTGGCGAGCGAGGTGCCGATGCGCGGGATGGCGAGCAGCGTGCCCGCGGCGTATCCGGCGAAGCCGAGCAGGCCCAGCAGCCATACGGTGCCGGGGCGGGCCGCCGCACGGCGCAGATCGGCCCGGCCGCCCGGCGTGGAGACGGCCACCGCGGTGAGCGCGGCGCAGCAGACCGCGGTGCGGCCGAACGCGACGATCAGCGGATCGGTCCCGGTGACCAGGGCGCCGGACAGCAGCCAGGTCCCGGAGAGCAGAAGTACCAGGACGACCGGCATCGTACGGCCTTTCCACGAACGTCGGTCGGGACGGTCCGGCGCGACGGGCGCGCGGCCGGTGGCGGATGCCGGTGTGCCGCACGGGCGTTCGGCAGGTCCGCCCCCGCATCACCGTTTCCGGTGCCGCTCAGCGTAGGCCGTACTCCCGACGCGGTACATCGGCGGTCCGGGGGGCGGTCATTCGGGCCGTCCCCGCGGCAGGTTCACATACAGGTCCCGGAAGGCCGCCGCCAGGCTCGCGACCGTCCGCCAGTACGTGTACGCGTCCGCGTCGGAGGTCGTCTCGTCGGGACGCACGGCGCGGTCGAGATTGCGGTACGCGACCCGGAACAGCACCCGGACCGCCCCGCGCCCCGGCTCGTCGTGGCCGTAGTCGTCCAGGGCCATCAGGGAGCGCAGCTGGCCGATCAACTGGTCGGTACCCGCGTTGATGACGCTGCGCGGCGGGAGGGCCGGGCGGGCGGCAAGCGCGTGGTCCACGGCCGCCGCGACCGCCTCGATATCGACGCTCATGCGTGGCGGAGTGACGTCGGCACCGGTCACATGTCCTCCTCCCCGGTGGCCGGCGACGGCCGCCACCGGCCGCTCTTCCGGCAGTGAAGTATCAAGAAGAACGGCAAACGGCAGGGAACCCCAGGCAATTCGACGTTTCTCCCACTCACCGGAAACCGGAAATTTCGACCGAATCATCGGCCATCTGGCGGTACGAAAACCGCTACGGTGATGTTTCATGACGAGGAAGACCGGCAATGTTCTGCTGGCCGCCCGTATGAGCGCCGCCGGGCTGAAGCAGCACGAGCTCGCGAGTCGGCTCAATGAGCACATCGAGAGCCTCACGGGACAACCGGGGTCCCTTCAGGACCGGCATATCCGGAACTATCTGACCGGCACGACGCGTTGGCCGCACGCCCGTCAACGGATCGCCCTGGAAAAGGAATTCGGCTGCACCGCCGAGGAACTCGGATTCATTCCGCGGCAACGGACCGGCTCCCCGGCGAGCGGGGCCCCGGGGAGCGCCACGGGCGATCCCGTGGTGCGGCGGGACTTCAACCAGCGGGCCGCCGTGATGGCCGCGACGGTCGTTCTGCCGCCCGGCCGCACCACCGTCGGCATCGCCGATGTGAAGCGCGTAGGGCAGGCGTTCGCCGCCCTCTACCGCCAGGAGAGCAGGGTCGGCGGCACCAGCCGGATCGAGGCGCAGTTCCTGCACTGGATGCGTCACGCCCTGTCGCTCCTGGAGTCCGGGCGCGCCTCCTCCCGGGTGCGGTCCATGCTCTACGCCGCCGCCTCGAACGCGGCCAGCACCGCCGCCTGGGCCGCGCTCGACTCGCGCAACCAGCAGCGCGCGGCGCAGTATCTCGACCGCGCGGTGACGCTCGCGGGGCTGTCCGGGGACGGGGAGTCGATGCACCGGGTGTGGAACAACGTCGCCATACTCGCCGGACAGCGGGGCAGCCTCATCGAGGCGCTGCACGCCGCGCAGGCGGTGCGCGACGCCGGTATGGCGCGGCGCGATCCGCTGTACGCCTCGCAGGCCCACGCGCGCATCGCGCTGTCCCACGCCCGGCTGCGCGACAAGCAGTCCGCGCTGCGGGCCCTGGGACACGCGGAGGACGCCCTCGCCCGCGCGGACATGGGCCGCCGGCCCACCTGGCTGAGCTTCTACGACCAGGCCGAGCTGCACGGGCTGGCGGGCATCGTCCACTACCGCCTGGGCCGGGCCGAGCCGGCCGAGGCCCGGATCCATCAGGCCCTCGCGCAGCTGGACCCGGGGCTGACGCGCAACCGGGTCTACTACACCGCCCAGCTGGCGCTGGCACAGCTCGGCCAGCAGGACGTCGAGGCGGCCTGCGCGAGTGCCGACCGGGCGCTGGCCACGGCCGGAACCGCGCCCGGCAGCGTGCGCATCGGGCACCTCCTCGACGGGTTCCGCCAACGGCTGGCGGCACACCCGGCACCACTCGCCCAGGAATGGCTCCAGCGGACAGCGAAGGGAACACCCACACCATGACCGTCCAGTTGCGCCGGTTCACCACCGACGACCTGCCCGCCGTCCGCCCCGTACTCCTGGACGTCTACGCGGAGGTGTACGCCGACGAGCTGCACATCCCGTTCACCAGCCTGGACCGGTTCGACCGGCGGCTGACCAACCACTCGGCCGGTGACGGGTGGGAGGCGGTGATCGGCTACGACGGGGACCGGCCGGTCGGCTACGCGTACGGCGCTCCGCTGGGCCGGGGGGCCCGCTGGTGGTCGCACATGACGACCCCGCTGCCCGAGGGGTTCGCGGACGAGGACGGGAGACGCACCCTCGCCCTCTTCGAGCTGATGGTCCGGGCACCCTGGCAGGGGACGGGTGCCGCGCGCCGAATACACGAGGAGCTGCTGAGGCCGCGTCCGGAGGAGCGCGTCACGCTGCTGTGCGACCCGGAGCACCCCGGGGTGCTGGCCCTGTACGAGTCCTGGGGCTACCGGCGCGTCGGTGATCAGCGGCCCTTCCCGGACAGTCCGAGCTTCTCGGTCATGGTGCGCGAGCTGGGTGGGCGCTCCGGCTCCCCCCACATCATCCTGTGAAGTCAGCGGGTCCCCCGACTGGGGCCAGAACGGGTCAATTGCCGTTCCGCTGCCGTTAGTTGTTGCGCTCAGCACATCGGGACAGCCCTTCTGGCGCACACCTATTGACGTGTTCAGGGCAACAGCGGAAGCATCGCTCGCACGAGAGAGCGCTCTCACGGAGTCCGCGGGCCTTCCCGCGGCGGCCTCCCACAGGCTCTCCCGGTCATCCGTCGTGCACCCGTACCACGACCCCAGGAGACGTACCGTCATGCATGCTCCCCCCACGTCAGCCGGCGGCCACCGCCGCTCACGCCTTCTCGGACTCGCCGCGTTCGCGCTCTCGCTGATCATCGCCGTCCCCACCGCCGGTCCGGCGTTCGGCGAGGAGGCCGCGGCCGTGCCCGGCGGCGGCGATCTCGGACCCAATGTGCTGGTCTTCGACCCGTCGACGCCCGGCATCCAGGCCAAGGTCGACGAGATCTTCAAGAAGCAGGAGTCGGCGCAGTTCGGCAGCGACCGCTACGCGCTGATGTTCAAGCCGGGCACGTACGACAACATCAACGCCCAGCTCGGCTTCTACACCTCGATCGCCGGGCTGGGTCTCAACCCCGACGACACCACCTTCAACGGCGATGTGACCGTCGACGCCGGTTGGTTCAACGGCAACGCCACACAGAACTTCTGGCGTTCGGCGGAGAACCTGGCCCTCAGACCGGTCAACGGCACCAACCGGTGGGCCGTGTCGCAGGCCGCGCCCTTCCGCCGGATGCACGTCAGGGGCGGACTCAACCTCGCCCCCGACGGATACGGCTGGGCCAGCGGCGGCTACATCGCCGACAGCAGGATCGACGGCACCGTCTCGCCGTACTCGCAGCAGCAGTGGTACACACGTGACAGCAGCATCGGCGGCTGGGGCAACGGCGTCTGGAACATGACGTTCTCCGGCGTCGAGGGCGCACCCGCGCAGAGCTTCCCGGAGCCGCCGTACACCACGCTGGAGACCACACCGGTCTCGCGCGAGAAGCCGTTCCTTCACCTGGACGGCGACGCCTACAAGGTCTTCGTCCCCGCCAAGCGCACGGGGGCACGCGGCACTTCGTGGGGCAACGGGACGCCGCAGGGCGAATCGATCCCCCTGGAGCGGTTCTACGTGGTCAAGCCGGGTGCCAGTGCCGCCACGATCAACGAGGCCGTGGACCAGGGGCTGCACCTCCTGTTCACGCCGGGCGTCTACCACGTCGACCGGGCCATCGAGATCGACCGGCCGGACACCGTCGTCCTCGGGCTCGGCCTCGCCACGATCATTCCGGACAACGGGGTCACCGCGGTCAAGGTCGGGGACGTGGACGGGGTGAAGCTGGCCGGGCTGCTCATCGACGCCGGTCCGGTCAACTCCGAGACGCTGCTGGAGGTCGGGCCCGAGGGCTCCTCCGCCGATCACTCGGCCGACCCGACCTCGCTCCAGGACGTGTTCGTACGCATCGGCGGCGCCGGCCCCGGCAGGGCGACGACCAGCATCGTCGTCAACAGCGACGACACGATCATCGACCACACCTGGGTCTGGCGCGCGGACCACGGGGCGGGCGTCGGCTGGGAGACCAACCGGGCCGACCACGGCGTCCATGTGAAGGGCGACGACGTGCTGGCCACCGGTCTGTTCGTCGAGCACTTCAACAAGTACGACGTGCGCTGGTCCGGCGAGCGGGGCCGGACGATCTTCTTCCAGAACGAGAAGGCGTACGACGCGCCCAACCAGGCAGCCATCCAGAACGGCGACATCAAGGGGTACGCCGCCTACAAGGTCGACGACTCCGTCACCACCCATGAGGGCTGGGGCATGGGGAGCTACTGCTACTTCAACGTCGACCCGACCATCCGGCAGCAGCACGGATTCCAGGCGCCGGTGAAGCCGGGCGTGAGGTTCCACGACCTGCTGGTCGTCTCCCTGGGCGGCCAGGGCCAGTACGAGCACGTCATCAACAACACCGGATCCCCCACGTCCGGTACGAGCACCATCCCCTCCCAGGTGGTGTCCTTCCCGTAGAGGGGCTGCGGGAGGGGAACGACGGCGGGGTGGGGAGCCGGTCCTGGCTCCCCACCCCGCACGCGTACCTACGCGTACCCCCGCACGCGCACCCGCCCCGGACCTCAGCCGGCGGCCGGGGCCGCCCTACTGGTCGCGCCGGTGCACCGCCGTGACCGCGACGGCCCCGGCCGCGAGCGCCCACACCGCGTACACGGTCCACGCCCCCGCGTTCGTCCACGGGAAGGGCACGGGCGCGTGCCGGACATCGGTCAGCCTGGTCCAGGCGCTGAGCGGCAGGCCGTGGGCGAGGACCGCCGTGATGTACCGGCGGTCGCCGATCACCATCGGGAGCAGGAGCAGCACCACGACGGAGGTGACCACGGAGCCCGCGCCGTGCCGGACGAGGGTGCCCAGCGCCAGACCGGTGAGCGCGGCCACCGGGGCGAGCAGCGCCGAGGCCACGACGACCCGCAGGGCGCCCGGGTGGCCGAGGGAGACCCCGGCGTCCCGCCCGGACAGGATCGCCTGGGTCAGCCAGAAGGACGTCCCCGCGACGACCGCGCCGAACACCGTCATGACCGAGGTGAGCACCGCCGCCTTGGCCGCCATCACCGAGCGGCGCGCCGGGACGGCGGTGAACGTCGTGCGGATCAGGCCGGAACCGTGCTCGGCGGTGAACGCCACGGCGCCGATGGCACCGGTGGCCAGCACCAGCAGCATGCCCGCGTTCGTGGTGAACGCGTCCAGCAGGGGCATGCCGTCGGCGACGAAGCCGGTCCGGCCCCCCTCGTCGTACTCGTGCCAGTACCTGTAGTGGTCGTACGCCGTGCCCGCGTTGAACGCGATGACCACCAGCGCGGTGACCAGATACGTCCAGGGGGCCGAGCGCAGGGACCACAGCTTGATCCACTCGGCGGCCAGCAGATCGGTGAAGCGGGCGCGGGGGCCGGTGTCCTCCGCGCGACGGGCGGGCACGGTCGTCGCCGTGGTCATCGGGGGTCTCCTGCGGGGTATTCGACGCTGTCGGCCGTCAGTTCCATGAAGGCCTCCTCCAGGGAGGAGCTCCGGGTGAGGAGTTCATGCACCTGCACGCGGTGCCGGAAGGCGAGTTCACCGACCCGCGACGCGTCCATACCGGTCACCGAGAGCGGGCCGTCCTCCGGCCCGCGCCGCACCGAGGCGCCCTCCGCCTCCAGCAGCGCCGCGAGCCGGTCGCCTTCCGGAGTGCGTACGCTCACGCCGGGCCGGGTGCCCCGGGCCGCGAACTCCGTGAGGCTCTCCGCGGCGATCAGCCGGCCCCGGCCGATGACGACGAGCTGGTCGGCGGTGTGCTCCATCTCGGTCATCAGATGGCTGGAGACGAACACGGTGCGCCCCTGCGCGGCGAGCCCGCGGAACAGGCCCCGCACCCACAGCACCCCTTCCGGGTCGAGCCCGTTGAGCGGCTCGTCGAACAGGAGCACCGGAGGGTCGCCGAGCAGCGCGGTGGCGATGCCGAGGCGCTGGCGCATCCCGAGGGAGAAGGCCCCGATGCGGCGGCGGGCCGCACCGGCCAGCCCCGCGTCCCGGAGCACTTCGTCGACCCGGGTGCGCGGGATGCCGTTGCTGCGGGCCAGCGCGGACAGATGGGCGCGGGCCGTGCGCCCGCCGTGGACGTCGCCCGCGTCGAGGAGCGCGCCGACGTGCCGCAGCCCGCGCGGGTGCTCGCGGAACGGCCGCCCGTCCAGGGTGGCCGTTCCGGACGTGGGCTCGACCAGGCCGAGCAGCATCCGCAGGGTGGTGGTCTTGCCGGCACCGTTGGGGCCCAGGAAACCGGTGACCCGGCCGGGGCGCACGGTGAACGTGAGGTCGCTGACGGCGGTGGCCGCCCCGTATCGCTTGGTGAGTCCCTTGACTTCGATCACGGTGACCACGGTGCCGTCGGCCGCACCCGCGCGTCATCGGCCCACCGCTGACACTCGGCGGGGCCGCTGTCGACCAGGGGTGTACATCCGTGGGCGGATGGCGCCGCGGGAGTGCCTGGCTACGATCGCCCCCATGTCCACGAAGCCGTCCCTCCCGCTGCTCGACCGGCTGTCGCCGGGCGCCTGGGCGGCCGTCCTGTGGTGCGCCGCCACACTCTCCTCGATCCGTGCGCAGTTCGGCATTCCGGGGATGCCCCAGGGCGTCCGCCTCCTGGACGCCGGGGACTGGCCGCTCCTGGCGGCGGCCTCCGCCGTGGCGTTGACGGGGTGCGGGCTGCTGTCCACCCGGCCCCCGGCCGCGCTCGCCCTGCTGGCCGCCGGCTCGCTCGGGGCGGCGCTGGCGGTGGACTCGGTGGGGCTCGCGTTCCTCCACCATGTGGCCCTGGACATCGCGCTCGGCGTCATCGTGGCGACCCGGCCGCGCCGCACCTGGGCCCCCGCCTTCGTCCTGACCGTCGCGGCGCTGCCAGGCCATGCGCTGCTGCGCTCCCTGCTGGGCCTGCCCCTGCGGTTCCCGCACCGGGCCGACACGAGCTGGACCTCCTGGGAGACCTTCGCCCTGCTGTCGGTGATCGCCTGTCTGGCCGGGCTGTCGGTGCGCCGGACACGCGAGTACGCACGGGAGCTGACGGCCCGCGCGGCGGCGCAGGCGGTCACCGCCGAACGGCTGCGGATCGCCCGCGAGATGCACGACAGCGTCGCGCACAGCATCGGCATCATCGCCCTGCAGGCCGGTGCGGCGGCCCGGGTCGTCGACACCCGGCCCGACGCGGCGCGCGAGGCGATGACGGCGGTGGAACTGGCCGGGCGGGAGACGCTGGCGGGGCTGCGCCGGATGCTCGTCGCCCTGCGGCAGCCCGAACCGGCGGACGGGCAGGGGCCGGGGCCGGAGCCCGCCACAGGTCCCGGGCGGATGCCGGAGCCCCGCACGGACGTACGGAGGGCCGGACCGGCGCCGTTGCGGCCCGCCGAGGGCCTCGCGGATGTCGAGCGGCTGGCCGCGGCGACGACCGGTGCCGGGGTCCGGGTGGACGTGCGGTGGCACGGCGAGCGGAGGCCGCTGCCGCCGGACATCGACCTGTCGGCGTTCCGGATCATCCAGGAGTCGGTCACCAACGTGGTGCGGCACGCGGCCACCGGCTCCTGCCGGGTGTCCGTCGGCTACGGCGCCGAGGAGCTGGCCATCGAGATCACCGACGGCGGACGGGGCGGCGGGAGTTCGCCGGACAGCGGATTCGGTCTGATCGGCATGCGGGAGCGGGTGGCCCTGCTGAAGGGCGAGTTCAGCGCCGCGCCGGACCCCTCGGGCGGCTTCCGGGTCGCGGTCCGGCTGCCGGTACCGGCGGGGGCCGGACGATGAGTGTCCGCGTCGTCCTCGCCGACGACCAGCCGCTCGTCCGGGCCGCGCTGAACATGGTCATCACCGGCACCCCCGACGTCGAGGTCGTCGGTGAGGCCGGTACGGGTGCGGAGGCGGTCCGGCTGACCGCCGAACTGCGCCCCGATGTCGTGGTGATGGACATCCGGATGCCGGGCATGGACGGCATCGAGGCGACCTCCCTGATCACCGGGGGCCCCACCACCGCGCAGGTCGTCGTCCTGACGACGTTCGACGACGACGAGTACGTCTACGGGGCCCTGCGCGCCGGTGCTTCCGGCTTCCTGGTCAAGGACATGGCGCTGGACGGCATCCTCGCCGCGATCCGGGTCGTCGCCGCCGGGGATGCCCTGATCTCGCCGAGCGTCACCCGCCGTCTGATCAGGGACTTCGCCGGTATCCCGGCCGCGCCGTCCGCCGCCGCGAAGCCGCTCCCCGCGGTCACCGAGCGGGAGCGCGAGGTGCTGACCCTGGTCGGGAGCGGTCTGTCCAACACCGAGATCGCCGAGCGGCTCAACATCAGCGTCGCCACCGCGAAGACGTATCTGTCCCGGCTGCTGGCCAAGCTGGACGCCCGGGACCGGGTGCGGCTGGTGATCATCGCCTACGAGGCGGGGCTGGTGTCGGCCACCGGCCGGTGAGCCGCCCGGACCCGCGCGACGGGACCGCCGCGGCCGGGCCCGTCGCCCGCCCGGCCCGTCGCCCGCCGGCCCGCTACAGCCAGCCCTTCTCGCGGGCGATCCGGACGGCCTCCGCCCGGTTGCGGGCCACCATCTTCTGGATGGCCGTGGAGAGGTAGTTGCGCACGGTCCCCTGCGAGAGGTGCAGCGCGCTCGCGATCTCCGCGTTGGTGGAGCCGTCGGCCGCCGCGCGCAGCACATCACGCTCGCGGTCGGTCAGCGGGCTCGCCCCGTCGGCGAGCGCGGCGGCGGCGAGGGCCGGGTCGATGACCCGCTCCCCGGCCAGCACCTTGCGGACGGCTTCGGCGAGTTGGGCCGCCGGAGCGTCCTTGACCAGGAAGGCGTCGGCGCCCGCCTCCATCGCCCGGCGCAGATAGCCGGGGCGGCCGAAGGTGGTGACGACCACGATCCTGACCCCGGGCAGTTCGCGGTGCAGTTCGGCGGCGGCCTCGATCCCGGTCATCCCGGGCATCTCGATGTCCAGGAGCGCGACATCGACGCGGTGTTCACGGGCGGCGGCCAGGACCTCGTCACCGCGGGCGACCTGGGCGGCCACCTCGATGTCGGGTTCCAGGCCGAGCAGGGCCGCGAGGGCCTCGCGGACCATGGACTGGTCCTCGGCGAGGAGAAGCCTGATCATGCTCATTCCGCGGATCCTAGTGCGACCGGGACCCGCAGCGTCAGGGCGAACCCCTTGCCGCCCGGGGCCGGATCCGTGGACAGGGTGCCGTCGACCGCGGCGAGCCGTTCGGCGATGCCGCTGAGGCCGTTGCCCGCCCTCGTACCCGACGGGCCCCGGCCGTCGTCGGCCACGCACAGTTCGAGGAGCGGCCCGGCGAGGGTCTGGCGCGGGGTGAGGGTGACCGTGCAGTGGCGGGCGCCGCTGTGGCGCACAACATTGGTGACGGCCTCCCGCAGCCCCCACGCGAGCACCTCCTCCTGCTGCCCGGGTACGTCCTCGGGGGCCTGTGCCGGGACGGCGGCGGCGATTCCGGCGGCGGCCAGCGCCGTACGGGCTCCGGCCAGTTCGCCGGGGAGCGTGGGGCGGCGGTAGCCCGTCACCGCGTCGCGCACGTCCACCAGGGCCTGGCGGCTGACCTGTTCGATGTCCGCGATCTGGGCGGCGGCCCGGTCCGGATGGTCCGGCAGCATCCGGCCGGCCAGCTCGCTCTTGAGCGTGATGAGGGAGAGCGAGTGGCCCAGCAGGTCGTGCAGATCACGGGCCAGGCGCAGCCGTTCCTCGTTGGCGGCGAGCTGGGCGACCGTCGCACGGGCCTCGCGCAGCTCGATCGTCGTACGGATCATCTGCCGTACGCCGGTCATGGCGAACCCGCCCAGCAGCGCGGGGAAGACGAGAGCCGTGATGACCTCGCGCGGATGGTCGCCGGTCAGGCCGATGAGCACCAGCACCCCCGTTGTGAGCGGGATCAGCCGGGCGGCGAGCCGCATCGGGAGCGTGGCGCCCGCGGAGACCGCGACGTACACGAACAGCACCAGCCAGGGCGTGCCGAGCGTCAGCGAGAGGGTCACCGCCAGGGCACCGAGGAACGCGATCGTCGCGAGGACCTTGGTGCGGGCGAGCGCCTTGGAGGTGTGCCGGAAGACCAGGACCAGGTAGGCGGCGACGAAGACGACCAGACCGAGCGCGCCGAGCGCGCGGGCCCACGCGGTGTGGTCGCCCTTGACCACGTCGGTGACGGGCGCGCCCATGAAGGCGAGCCAGATGCCGATCCACAGCAGCTTGACGAAGAACTGCCGGCGGTCCTGGGGCGGGCGGCCCGGCCCCGCGTACGCCTCTTCCACGCCGCTCTCCCCCGCACCGCTCACACTGCTCACGCCACTCACGCCTTCAGGGTGTCCTTCCGGTAGAGCCGGGCCGCGCCGCCCGCGAAGAGCAGGAAGTAGCCGCAGAGGATCGCGATGTCCCTGGCCTCCGGCGCGCCGCCCGTCCCGACGGACCGGCCGACAGCAGCGTACGCATGGGTGGGCAGCCATACGGAGATATTCTGGAGCCACTGCGGGAAGGTGGCGGTCGGCATCCACAGCCCGCCGAGGATCGAGAGCCCGAAGTAGAGGATCATCGTGATCGGGCGGACCGCGTCACCGCCGGCGAGATAGCCGATGGCGACCCCCAGCGCGGCGAAGACCAGCGACCCGGCCCAGATGAGACCGGTCAGGGCGAACCACTGCCAGGCGTCGAGGGTGACGTGTCTGACGGACGCGGCGACGACGAACACCACCACGACGCAGGGCAGCGAGACGATCGCGGCACCGGCGGTCTTGGCCAGGACATAGCCGATGCCGGGCAGGGCCGTCAGCCGCAGCTGGCGCACCCAGCCCCGCTCGCGCTCCTTGGCGATGCGTTCGCTGTTCCCCATGAGCACGGCGGTCAGCGCGCCGAAGGAGGCCATCGAGACCATGAAGAAGGCCTGCGTCGTCAGGTCCGAGCCGGGCACGGTGCCGGTGGTGTTCCGGGTGCCGGAGACCAGCAGGTAGATCACCGACGGATGGATCACCGAGAAGAACATGAACTTCTTGTTGCGCAGGGTGCGGGTCACTTCGAGCCCGATGAGGGCACCCGGGAAGGAACCGGTCATGCGGCTTCGGCCTCCTCGGCCCCGGTGAGGGCGACGAAGGCCTGTTCCAGGCCGAGCCCGGTGACTTCGAGGTTGCGGGGGTGGAGCCCGAGGCCGTACACCGCGTGCACGGTCGCGTCGGCGTCGTGCGACCGGATACGGACCCGGTCGCCGGTGATGTCCAGGGCGGCGAGCGCGGGCAGCGAGCGCAGGGCCGCCGGGTCCGCCCCGTCCTCCAGCTCGAAGGAGATCCGGCGGGCCCCGGCCCGGGCCTTGATCTCGGCCGCGCTGCCGTCGGCGAGGAGGCGGCCCTTGTGCAGGACGAGGACACGGTCCGCGATCGCGTCGGCCTCTTCGAGGTAGTGGGTGGCGAACAGGACGGTACGGCCCTGGCCCGCCCGCTCGCGCATGGTGGCCCAGAAGGCCTGGCGGGCGATGACGTCCATGCCGGTGGTCGGCTCGTCGAGGACGATCAGATCGCTGTGCCCGGCGGTGGCGAGCGCGAACCGTACGCGCTGTTCCTGGCCGCCGGAGAGCTTGTTGACCATCCGTCCGGCGATCCGTGCGACCCCGGCCCTGGCGAGCACCTCGTCCACCGGATACGGCTCGGGATGCAGCCCGCAGACGAGGCGGACCAGTTCCCCGACGGTGACGTCCTCCATCAGGCCGCCGCTCTGGAGCATCGCGCCGACCCGTCCCGCGGCGATCGCCTCCTGGGGACCGGTGCCGAAGAGCCGGACCGTACCGGAGTCGGGCGTGCGCAGTCCGAGGAGCAGATCGAGGGTGGAGGACTTGCCGGCGCCGTTGGGGCCGAGGAGCGCCACGGTCTCGCCGGGGTGCAGGTCCAGTGTGAGCCCGTCGACGGCGGTCACCTCCCCGTAGGCCTTGCTGACGCGGTCGAACCGTACGGGGACGGCTCCGGCGGTGCGCGCGGCGGCTGTTGGTGTCATGTGCCCAGGCTCGCCGTCGGGGGGCGCGGGCGGCAGGGCCGGCTGTCGTGGATGCGGGATGACAGATGTCATGCCGGGCCGGCGACGGGGCGTACGACGCCGCCCCCGGCCGGAGGGTTCCGGCCGGGGGCGGGGCGGGTGCGCGAGTGCGTACGCGGGTGCTTACGGGCGGCGGGCGGTCAGCCCTGGCCCGTCAGATCGATCGTGACGGTGCGCTCGGCCGCGGTCTTCCCCGCCAGTGCGGTCTTCATGGCCTGGGCCACGTCGTCCGCGCTGACCTGGTGCTTCTTGCCGTCGCCCTTGACCGCCATGACACCGTCGAAGACTCCGTCGCACAGGGTGTCGATGGCCTGCTTGTCGTAGTGGTCGACGAGCCGGCCGTCGACCGCCTTCATGGACAGGATCTTCGGCAGGGACCTCGTCGGGCCGAACAGGATCTCCTTGGGACCGGCCTTGATGAGGATCAGACCGGACATCGCGGGCTCGGCGAACTCCTTCATCGCCCGGTCCAGTTCGGCCTGGGTGATGGTGGGTTCGTGCGTGGCGACGGGCAGTTCGACGACGCCCGCCTTCCCGGTCTGCACCTGGGCCCGGTAGGCGTCCCGTACGGAGATCAGGGACTGGCCGACGTCCAGCGCCTTGCCCGCCTTGCCCGGTACGGCGACCGCCTTGTCCGGCTCGAACTTGATCGTGCCCTCGGTCACGGAGCCGGAGACGCCCGCCAGGTCGGTCAGCGCGACCCCGAGCTTCTCCTCGTCGACCGGGATCACCGGGTCGGCGGGACGCTCGCCGCCGAACAGGGAACCGATCACCGACACCGGGTTGTAGTCGCTGCCCGCGGCGGCACGCACGGTCGCCTGGCTGTCCAGGGTGAGACCGGCCTTCTCCGGGACCAGCGTCTCCTTCTTGCCGTCCACGGACAGCTGGAGGGGAGCCTGGGCACGCTTGCCGAGGGCGGCTTCGAGCTTGCCGACCGCCTCCTCCTTCGTGCCGCCGCCGATGTCGACGCCGAGCACCGTGGTGCCCTTGGGAACCTCGGAGTGGTTCATCACGAGCCCCGCGCCGTACGCGACACCGAGCAGCACGACGGCACCCGCACCGAGCAGGACCAGCTTGGAGCGGCCCTTCTTGGCGGGCGCGGCCTTCGGGGCCGGGCGGGCGGCGGGTCCGGGCGCCGGGACGGACGCACCGGCGGGTCCACTGCCCATCGGGCCCGGTCCCGTGCCGTCGGCTCCGGCGGGCCTGCTCGGGAACGACGAGCGGGGCTCGCTGGGCACGACGGGGATGCCGCTGGTGAGCGTGTCACCGGAGACATGGCCGCCGGGTCCGGGCTCGGGGGCCGGGGCCTGCGGGGTCAGTATCGCGGTGTCGTCCGACATCCGCGGCGGTACGCCGCCGGGGGCACCGGGCACCATCGGACCGGGGCCCGCCGGGCCGCCGATGCCGTGGGCCCCCCCGAGGTCGGGGGTCAGGAACGAACTGCCGGTGGCCGGGCCCGTGGTGGGACCGGACGGGCCCGGGGTACGCACCCCGAGGTCCGGGGTGGCCCTGGGGCCGCCGCCGGGAGCCCGGTCGCCGAACGCGTCCAGGGCGCTGGCGCCGGACTGCGGGCCGTCCGAGAAGTACGGCAGGTCGGCACGGGGCGGGGTGGCGCCCCCGGCCCCCGTACCGGCTCCGGCGGCGCCGGTGTCACCGCCGCCGGAGGGGGTGGCGGGGCCGGCCACCGAGGTGGTCGTCGGGGTCTTGCGCGGGGCGAACCAGTCGCTGCCGCTCTTCTCCTTGCCCGGCCTGGCGGCGGGCGGCTCGGCGGCGCCGTCCCGCGCCTCCGTGTCCGGGCCGCCGGACGCCGCGGGCGCGAACCCGGGCGGGAGCGTGCCGGGACGCACGGTGCCGCCCGTGCGCTCGGACTCGGGGCGGGCGCCGGAGGTGTCGCCCTCGCCCATCGGCGTACGCATCACGACCGGCGGGATGGGGCGCGAACCGGGGATGTTGATCCGGATACGCGTCGTCAGCGTCGTCTCGGTCCTGGGTTCCTCGGGCCGGGGCGGGTCCGCAGGGTCCGGGGTCTCGCCCGGACCGTCCTGCGACGGATACTGGCGGGATCCGTACGGCGGCGTACCCGACGGGTACGCGGCTCCTCCGCGCCCCTGGGGCCCGGAGGACGAACTGTCAGTTTCACGACTCAAAGCAGGTTCTCCCGATTGGCTCCGCCGCCCGTACTTCCCCCATGCCGCAGGCCAGGGGACGGCTCGGCGCGCGCACCACCATACTGGCCGCCGCCGAGGGACACTTCGCGACCGGGGGAAACCTCCACCCCCGCATCACACCCGTGAATGTCATTCCGGGATCGGACATCGCACATCACGTACCGGACCGGCCCGTGTCGGTGACCGATCGGGGCAGCCTGGAGGTAGTGGCGCAGATCACAGCGACGGCCGTCCCGCCGAGCAGGAAGAGCGTCAGGCCGAGTTCGTCCCCGAAGACGTAGTCGCCCTCGGGCCGTCCGCCCAGCAGGACGATCACCGCGACGAGCCAGCCCGCGCCCGGTGCCAGCGCGCCGAGCTGGGTCCCGAACAGCGTCCGGCCGCCGTAGAAGACTCCCGCGGACGCGGCCAGGGCGAGCAGCAGTCCGCCGGGGAACCAGGCCGCCTGGACGAACGATCCGGCCAGCGCGACCAGCGCCCCCAGCACCGCGAGCCCGGCGTAGGCGGCGATCCGGGAGGGGTTCAGCGGCGCGGCGAGACCGGTGGGCCGCGGGCTCCTGGGCGGTGCGTCGGTGCGCGGCGAACGTGCCTGGGCCCGCGCCTTGTCCTTGCCGTTGCTCATGCCCGCGCTCCCGGTGCCGGTGCCGTGTCCGGCACGCCTTCCGGCCCGTGCGCCGTGCCCGACGGTCCGTGCTCCGGGTCCGGGGATCCGTGCTCCGCGTCCGGCAGACCCGCGAAGAGGTCCGTCTCCCGGGCCTCCGCCCCGGCCCCCGGAACCCCGTGCACCAGCTCGTAGTACTCCGTCGTGAAGACGGGCTGCCCGAGGTCGTTGGAGAGGGCGAAGAAGGGGCCCTGGAGCGCGATCTGGGTGGCATGGGCGCGCAGGGCGGCCGTCTTCGCCTCCGCGTACGCCGAGCCGTCGATCTCCGCGGTGATCCGCGCGTCCTCGACCACACCCGGTACGTCGTCGACGGCGGCGATGCCCGCGAAGGCGTCCGGGGCCATGGCCCTCAGCCGCTCGAAGCCCGCCTCGGCCACCGGCCGGGGCACCCGGTTCCAGTAGATCTTCGCGATCGCGTGGGGTGCGGCGGTTCCGGGGCCGGTGCCGTACGCCGGGTCGGCGGCGAGCTCCGCGGCGCGCGTCGCGACCCGGTGCGCCTGGATGTGGTCGGGGTGCCCGTAGCCGCCGTCGGGGTCGTAGGTGACGAGGACCTGGGGGCGGACCTCCCGGATCACCTCGACGAGCGGGGCGGCGGCGTCGTCGACGGCGGTGTCCCAGAACGCGCCGGACCGGTGGTTCTGCGCGGCGCCCATCATGCCGGAGTCGCGGAACCGTCCCGGGCCGCCGAGGAAGCGGTGGTCGGACACGCCGAGCTCCCGCATCGCGGCGGTGAGTTCACCGATGCGGTGGGCCCCGAGTGTGTCGTCCCGGTCGGCGGCGAGGTGGGCGAGCGCGGGCGGGATGATCTCGCCCTCCTCGCCCAGGGTGCACGTCACCAGCGTGACGTGGGCGCCCTCGGCCGCGTACCTGGCCATGGTGGCGCCGTTGTTGATCGACTCGTCGTCGGGGTGCGCGTGCACCAGGAGCAGCCGGCGCGCGGGAAGGTCCTTCATGAGGACCACCCTACGAGCCCGGCCCCGGGTCCGGGGCCCGGCGTCCGGGGCTGGGGCTCAGATACCCGGCATCGACCGGTGCGCGGGCAGAAGCCGAGCGCACACGGTCAGAAGACGGGCGCGCACGGTCAGAACTTGATGCTGCCGATCATCCCCGCCACGTTGCTCGTCAGATCGGAGATGGTCGGCGCGATGGACGAACTCGCGATGTAGAACCCCAGCAGCATGCAGACCACCGCGTGTCCGCCCTTCAGTCCGGATTTCCGGATCAGCAGGAAGACGATGATCGCCAGCAGCACTACCGCCGAAATCGAGAGCGCCACGGCGGTTCACCTCCATCAGTACGGTCGGGACGGGCAGCACACGTGGAGCCAGCAGGTTCATACCCACCGAGCGCTACGGATCATAACTATCCGTGCCAAGGCATTGATCGGGGCACAGCAGCACGAGGGGCGCACGAACCGTTCCCCGGGGCTAAGTTCGGAGCCATGACCTCGCAGAAGCTGTCCTTCCCCCGCCAGCACGCACGGACCCAGCGGTTCACTCTCGGCGCACCGCGCGCGTTCACCGTCTCACCGGATGAGACGCGGGTGATTTTCCTCCGCTCGTCCTCGGGCACCGACCGGACCAACCGGCTCTGGGTACTGGACCCGGCGACCGGCGAGGAGCGCCTGGCCGCCGACCCCGAAGCCCTGCTGGGCGGTTCGGCGGAGAAGCTGTCGCCCCAGGAGCGGGCCCGCCGTGAGCGGACCCGGGAGGGTTCGGCGGGCATCGTCGGCTACGCGGTCGACAGCGCCGCCGAGTTGGCGGCGTTCGCCCTCTCCGGAAAGGTGTACGTGGCCGAATTGCGGGCCGGGACGGCACGGGCGCTGCCGGTGCCGGGTCCGGTGATCGACCCGCGGCCCTCCCCCGACGGACGGCACATCGCCTATGTGACGAAGGGTGCGCTGCGCGTCGTGAGCGCGGCGGG
Source organism: Streptomyces sp. NPDC001787 (assembly GCF_040297465.1). NCBI lineage: Bacteria > Bacillati > Actinomycetota > Actinomycetes > Kitasatosporales > Streptomycetaceae > Streptomyces > Streptomyces sp. NPDC001787. The sequence continues at coordinate 221,908 of NZ_JBEOZE010000011.1, read as the reverse complement.
CGAGGACGACCGGGCGGTCGCCGAACCGGAGGCCCCGAACGTCACCTACGGCCTGGCGGAGTTCGTCGCGGCCGAGGAGATGCACCGCTTCCGGGGCTTCTGGTGGTCGCCGGAGTCGGACCGGCTCCTGGTGGCCCGCGCCGACGACAGCCCCGTCCAGCGTTGGTGGATCGCCGATCCGGCGCATCCGGACAGCAGGCCCGCCGAGGTCGCGTACCCGGCCGCGGGGACGCCCAACGCCGATGTGCGGCTCTTCCTGACGGACCTGGACGGGGCCCGCACCGAGGTGGTCTGGGACCGGGCGCAGTACCCGTATCTCGCCCAGGTGCACTGGTCGTCGGCGGGCGCCCCGCTGCTGCTGGTGCAGGCCCGGGACCAGCGCGGCCAGCGCTATCTGGCGGTGGACACCGAGAGCGGTGCGACGCGGACCGTGCACGTCGACGAGGACCCGGTGTGGCTTGATCTTTTCCCCGGAGTGCCCGCGTGGGCACCGGACGGGCGGCTCGTACGGATCGCCGACGAGGGCGGCGCACGGGTGCTCGCGGTGGGCGACCGGCCGCTGACGGGGGCCCAGTTGCACATCCAGGCGGTGCTGGACATCGGTGAGTCGGACGTCCTGGTGTCGGCGACGGCGGGCGAGGAGGCGGCCGTCCCGGAAACCGGGCAGAGCCATGTGTACCGGGTCAACGAGCTGGGCGTCGAGCGGATCTCCGAAGGCGAAGGGGTGCATTCGGCGGTCCGGTCCGGTGCGCTGACCGTGCTGGTCTCGGCGTCGCCGGAGCGGCCGGGGGCCACCGTGGAGGTGCTGCGGGACGGCAAGCGGATCGCCCGGGTCGCGAACTTTGCCCAGGAACCGGTGCTGTCCGCCCGGGTGACACTCACCGAGGGGGGCGCACGGCGGATTCCGTGCGCCGTGCTGCTTCCCACGGGTTATCAGGAGTCGGACGGTCCGCTTCCGGTTCTGATGGATCCGTACGGGGGGCCGCACGGCCGCCGGGTGGTCGCCGCGCACAACGCGCATCTGACGTCCCAGTGGTTCGCCGACCAGGGGTTCGCGGTGGTCGTCGCGGACGGCCGGGGCGCACCGGGCCGTTCGCCGGGCTGGGAGAAGGCGGTCCGGGACGACTTCGTGCTCACGCTCGACGACCAGATCGAGGCACTGCACGCGCTCGCCGGGCGCTTTCCGCTGGATCTGTCCCGCGTCGCGATCCGCGGCTGGTCCTTCGGCGGCTATCTCGCGGGGCTCGCGGTGCTGCGGCGCCCGGACGTCTTCCACGCGGCGGTGGTGGGCGCTCCGGTCACCGACTGGCGGCTGTACGACACCCACTACACCGAGCGCTATCTCGGCGACCCCGCCGAGCAGCCCGAGGTGTACGCGCGCAACGCCCTGATGACGGACGACGGGCTGTCCGAACCCGCCGACGAGATGCGGCCGATGATGATCGTGCACGGTCTGGCGGACGACAACGTGGTGGTCGCCCACGCCCTGCGGCTGTCCTCGGCGCTGCTCGCCGCGGGCCGTCCGCACGAGGTGCTGCCGCTGAGCGGGGTGACGCACATGACCCCGCAGGAACAGGTGGCGGAGAACCTGCTGCTGCTCCAGGTGGACTTCCTCAAGCGGTCCCTGGGCCTCTGAGGCCCGCCCGGGAGCCCGGCCGGGCCTCCTTGGGGCCGCCGCAGGGCCTCCCCCGGGCCTCCGGGCGCCCTCGGGCCTCCCGGAGGCCCCGTCACCAGCCGGGCGGCGGGGAGGAGGGCGGCGGCGGGCCGTAGCCGGGCGGACCGGCGGGCGGGGTGCCCGGTGCGGCGGAAGGTCCGCCCTGCGGGTGGCCGGGGACGGGCGGGTAGCCGTATCCCGGCCCCTGCCCGGCCGGCGGCGCGTATCCCGGTCCGTACCCCGGTCCGGCTCCCTGACCGGGCGCGGCGCCGGGGCCCCAGCCCTGGCCCCAGCCGCCGGGGCCGTAGCCCTGGTTCCCGCCGGGGACCTGCTCGACGCCCCCGCGGGCCAGGGCGATCAGTGTCACCGCCCCGGCGAGGACCGAGAAGAACATGGTCAGCATGTTCAGCTGGAGCTCGGTCCCCATGTCGGCGAAGTCGTCCAGCATGTCGTGGTGGACCGTGCGGGCGACGCCCAGGGCGCCCGAGGAGAGCACGAACCCGCCGGCGATCAGGCCCAACGGCCGGGTGTGGACCGCGTGGACGAGGGCGCTGAAGGCGGCGACCAGACAGAGCAGGGCGACGGACACGCTGCTCCAGCCGGGCGGCGCGTCGGTCAGCGCCACCCGGATCCGTTCCCCTCCGGTGTACCAGTCGGGGTAGACCGAGGACGGCAGGGTGAACGCCTGCCGGACCTCCCACGCGAGGTAGACCGCCCCCATGGCTCCCAGCACCAGGAAGGCGAGGGCCGAGGCGCCCCGGCCGGGACGGGTGGGCCGCTCCCCGCCGGTCTCGTCCGCGGGACGGCGGCCCGCCGCACCGGTGACGATCAGCGCGAGCGCCGCCGCCAGGGCCACGAAGGTGCCGATCATCGCGCGGGTGCGCAGCTCGTCCGCGTAGGAACCGTCCATCCAGGAGGCGCCGATGATCCAGATGCCGGGGAGCCGCACGACCAGGGTGACCACCCCGGTGGCGACCAGCACCGAGGCGGCGACGGAGGACCGCAGCGCGGCGACGGCGGCCAGCGCGTAGACCACGAGCAGCACGGCGCCGTCCTGCGAGGTCGCGGGCACTCCCTTCGGCCGGGAGTCCATATAGCCGGCCCAGTACTCCCACAGCTCGGCCGGTCCGCCGAGGGCCCTGAGGTCGCGCACTATCCAGCCCGCCGCGATCAGCGCGAGCACCGCGCACAGCACAGCGCCGGTGATTCTTGCTCCCCGTGTCAACGTCACACCGGCGATACTCCACTGCCCCGTGGAGATGAACAAGGGGATCCGGAGGGAATCGCGTTCAGGGGTACGGGAACGGGCAACCGGCCGGGGCGACATGACGACACTCCGGCCGGTTCACGGCACCCGCACGGCCGTACGCTGTTCATCGTGGGGCGTTCGTATATCGGTGCGGCGACAGTCGAGTTGCCTCTGTGTTAACGCATTTGGTGCGTGTTCATCGCCGTTTGCCGCCCGGCTCCGCATTCCGGTTCGGAACCGTTCGGGATTCCGGCCGGATTCCGCCCGGATTCCGGCCGCGAGATATCCGTCCGGCGGCTCCCCGTAATCCGCGGACCGTTTCCGGCATTGACGAGCGGGGTCACGGTCCGTTTTCCGGCTCCGGCTCGGAAGGGTCCCCGTCCTGCGGCGGCCGGCCCTTCCTGAGCGCCGTGCCGGGTGCCTCCACATCCGGGCCCGGGGTCCCGTCCTGAGTCCCGCCCGGGGTCCCGTCCTGAGTCCCGCCCTGGGTATCCAGCTGCCCCTCCGGCGGCACCACCCGCTTCTCCTCCGCGAAGTGGCACGCCGAATCGTGCTTCGCCGGACTGTCCACCAGCCGGAACACCGCCGGGACCGCCAGCAGCGGCACCTCCAGCTCGCACCGCTCCTGGGCCTTCCAGCACCGGGTGCGGAAGCGGCAGCCGGACGGCGGGTGCGCGGGCGAGGGCACGTCGCCGTGCAGGATGATCCGCTCGCGGTACTCGCGGGCCATCGGGTCCGGCACCGGGACGGCCGACAGCAGCGCCTGGGTGTACGGGTGCGTGGGGTGGTCGTAGATCTCCGCGTCGGTGCCGATCTCGACGATCCGGCCCAGATACATCACCCCGACCCGGTCGGAGATGTGCCGGACGATCGACAGGTCGTGCGCGATGAACACGAAGCTGAGGTTGAACTCCGTCTGGAGCCGGTCCAGCAGGTTGACCACCTGTGCCTGGACGGAGACGTCGAGCGCGGAGACCGGCTCGTCGGCCACGATGATCTCGGGGTTGAGCGCGAGGCCGCGGGCGATGCCGATGCGCTGGCGCTGACCGCCCGAGAACTGGTGCGGATAGCGGTTGATGTACTCCGGGTTGAGCCCGACGACGTCCAGCAGGTCCTGGACCTTCTGGCGCCGGCTGCCCTTGGGGGCGACCTCGGGGTGGATCTCGTACGGCTCCCCGATGATGTCGCCGACCGTCATCCGCGGGTTCAGCGAGGTGTACGGGTCCTGGAACACCATCTGGATGTTGCGGCGCACGGCCTTCAGCGCCCGGCCGGACAGCTTGGTGATGTCCTCGCCCTTGTAGCGGATCGCGCCCGCCGTCGGCCGTTCCAGATGGACCAGCATCCGGGCCACGGTCGACTTGCCGCAGCCGGACTCCCCCACGATGCCCAGGGTCTCGCCGCCCGCGAGATCGAAGCTGACCCCGTCGACGGCCTTGACGGCCCCGATCTGCTTCTTGATCAGGATGCCCTGGGTCAGCGGGTAGTGCTTGACGAGGTCGCGGACCTCCAGGATCGGGTCGCCGTTCGCGTACGCCGTCCGCTCCCGGGCCTTGGACAGCAAAGTGGCGGCCACCTCGCCCTCCTCGCGTGCTTGCTTGCGTCCGCCGGAGTGGTCAGCGTGCATCGAGCGTCTCCTTCCAGAAGTGGCAGGCGCTCTGACGGTCCTCGGCCACGTCGTACAGCGGCGGCTCGTCGGTGCGGCACACCGCCTGGGCCATCGGGCAGCGGGGGTTGAAGGCGCAGCCGGGCGGGATGTGCAGCAGGTTGGGCGGCAGGCCCTTGATCGCGTACAGCTCCCGGCCCTTCTGGTCCAGCCGCGGGATGGACCGGAGCAGGCCCTTGGTGTAAGGGTGGGCGGGGGCCCGGTAGATCTCGTGGACCGGGGAGGTCTCGACGATCCGGCCCGCGTACATCACGGCGATCTTGTCCGCGACGTCGGCGACCACGCCGAGGTCGTGGGTGATCAGGATCAGGCCCATGTTCAGCTCGCGCTGGAGCTCGGCGAGCAGATCCATGACCTGGGCCTGCACCGTCACATCGAGCGCGGTGGTGGGCTCGTCGGCGATGATCAGGGAGGGTTCCAGGGCCAGCGCCATGGCGATCATGATGCGCTGGCGCATACCGCCGGAGAACTGGTGCGGATAGTTCCCGACCCGCTCCTTGGCGGCCGGGATACGGACCCGGTCCATCAGCTCGATGGCCTTGGCGCGGGCGTCCTTCCGGGACATCCCCCGGTGCACGACGAACATCTCGCCGAGCTGCTCGCCCACCGTCAGGACCGGGTTCAGCGATGACAGCGCGTCCTGGAAGATCATCGCCATCTCCTGGCCGCGGACCTTGCGGCGCTCCTCCGGCTTGAGCTTCAGCAGATCGCGGTCCTTGAAGAGGATCTCGCCGCCGCCGATCCTCCCGGGCGGCATGTCGAGGATGCCCATGATCGCCTGGGCGGTGACCGACTTCCCGGAGCCGGACTCGCCCAGGACGGCGAGCGTCTCCCCCTCGGAGACCGAGTAGTTGACCCCGTTGACGGCCTTGGCCACGCCGTCGCGGGTGTGGAACTCCACGTGCAGATCGCGCACTTCCAGCAGCATGGCAACGGGCTCCTCAGCGCAGCTTGGGGTCGAGGGCGTCGCGCACCGCGTCGCCGAGCATGATGAACGCGAGCACGGTCACCGCCAGCGCTCCGGCGGGCCAGAGCAGCATGTGCGGGGCGTTGCGGATGTAGTTGGAGGCGGCGGAGATGTCGATGCCCCAGGACACGGCGGGGTCCTTCAGACCGACCCCCAGGTACGAGAGGGTCGCCTCCAGCGAGATGTACGTACCGAGCGCGATCGTCGCGACGACGATGACCGGGGCGATGGCGTTGGGGGTGATGTGGCGCAGCATCATCCGGGAGTTGGAGGCGCCCAGCGCGCGGGCGGCCTGGACGTAGTCGTTCTGTTTCGCGGTGATCACCGAGCCGCGGGCGATACGGGCGATCTGGGGCCAGCCCAGCAGGACGATGAAGCCGACGACGGGCCAGACGGTGGAGCTGGTGACGACGGAGAGGAAGACGAGGCCGCCGAGGACCACCGGGATGCCGAAGAAGACGTCGGTGATCCGGGAGAGGATCGCGTCCCAGAAGCCGCCGAAGAAGCCGGCCAGGCCACCGAGCACGCTGCCGAGGATCGCGACGCCGAGGGTGGCGCAGACGCCGACGGTCACCGAGGTCCGGGTGCCGTAGACGACCCGGGTGTAGACGTCGCGGCCCTGCGGGTCGAAGCCGAAGGGGTGGCCCGGTTCGGAGCCCTTCTGGGCGTCGTCCAGGTTGGCCTGGAGCGGATCGCCGCTCGCGATCAGCGACGGCCAGATGGAGATGATGACCAGGAAGAGGATGACCAGCCCGGAGATGATGAAGACGGGGTTGCGGCGGAGGTCCCGCCAGGCGTCGGACCACAGGCTGTGCGGTTTGCCGGACGGGCCCGTTCCCTCGGGTCCGCCCGGTGTCTTCTCCAGGGTCACCCCCTCCTCCAGGGCGAGATCCATCGCGCCGCCGGCTCCCGCCGGGGAGATCGCTCCGTCCGATGACAGCGGCTCAGGCATAGCGGATCCTCGGGTCGAGTACGGCGTACAGGAGGTCGACGATCAGGTTGGCCGCCAGGAAGACGAGGACCAGGACGGTGACGAACCCGACGACGGTCTGGGAGTTCTGGCGCAGGATGCCCTGGTAGAGCTGATAGCCGACGCCGTGGATGTTGAAGATCCGCTCGGTGACGATCGCCCCGCCCATCAGGGCGCCCACGTCCGTGCCGATGAAGGTGACGACGGGGATCAGCGAGTTGCGCAGCAGGTGCCGGACGACCACGCGGCGCCGGGGCAGCCCCTTGGCCACGGCGGTGCGTACGTAGTCGGCGCGGGCGTTCTCCGCGATCGAGGTCCGGGTGAGCCGGGTGACGTAGGCCAGCGAGACCGAGGCGAGCACGAGTCCGGGGATGAGCAGTTCGTTGACGGGGGCCTCGGGTGACACGGAGGGCTTGATGATGCCCCATTCGACGCCGAGGAGGAGCTGGAGCAGCAGGCCGGTGACGAAGGTCGGGACGGAGATGACGACGAGGGTGAGGATCAGCACGGTGGTGTCGATGGGGCGGCCCCGGCGCAGGCCGGTGACGACGCCGAGGCTGATGCCGATGACGATCTCGAAGACGATCGCGATGATGGTGAGCCGGATGGTGATGGGGAAGGCGGTGGCCATCAGCTCGGTGACCGGCTGCCCGTTGAACGCGGTGCCGAAGTCGCCGGTGAAGACGTTGCCCATATAGGTCAGGTATTGCTGCCAGACCGGCTTGTCGAGGCCGAACTCCGCCTCCAGTTGCGCAGCGGTGGCCGGGTCGCACTGGCGGTCGCCGCAGAGGCCCGCGATGGGGTCGCCCATCACGTTCACCATGAGGAAGATCAACAGCGTGGTGCCGAAGAAGACGGGGATCATCTGCAGCAGCCGCCGGATCACATAACGTCCCATGAGGGGCTCCGGGGGTCGGGGCGAACAGGCGGGGGGAAGGGGACCGTGGCGTGCCCCGGGCCGGGCGGCGGAGGCGCTCGGGACGCCCCGCCACCCGGTGTCAGCGGGTCACTTGACCTTGATCTCTTCGTAGACCGGGACGCTGAAGGAGTTCAGCGCGACGTTGGAGACCCGGTCCGAGTAGCCGGCGCTGCCGTTCTGGTACCAGAGCGGGATGACGGGCATCTGCTGGACGAGGATCCTCTCCGCGTCCTGGAAGGTGGAGACGGCCTTCGCCTTGTCGGTCTCGGCGTTCGCCTGGTCGACCAGGTCGTCGAACTTCTGGTCGCTCCACTTGCCGTCGTTGGACGGGGCGTTGGTGTAGTACACCGGCTGCAGGAAGTTCTGGATCAGCGGGTAGTCCATCTGCCAGCCGGCGCGCCAGGCGCCGGACAGCTTCTGCTGGGAGACCTGGCTGCGGAAGTCGGCGAAGGTGCCGACCGGGCCGCCGACACAGGCCTTGTTGTTGCCCATGACGTTGTTGATGCTGTTGCAGACGGCGTCGACCCATTCCTTGTGGGAGCCGGTGTCCGCGTTGTACGAGATCTTGAGCTGGCCGCCGGGGATGCCGCCGCCCTCCTCGATCAGCTTCTTGGCCTCGGTCTTGTCGTACGTGCACTCCTTGCCGCACAGCCCCTTCTTGAAGCCGCCGTCCGCGCCGAGGACCGGGGAGGTCCAGTCGGAGGCGGGGGTGCGGGTCTTCTGGAAGATCTGGTCGGTGATCTGCACCCGGTTGATCGCCATCGACAGGCCCTGGCGGACCTTGGCCCCGTCCGGGGTGTCCCAGGCCTTCTCGTAGAAGGGGAAGGCGAGGGTCTGGATGATGCCGGCCGGGGTGTTGATGTAGCGGTCGCCGAGGTCCGCCTTGACGTTCTTGAGCTGGGAGGCGGGCACATCGTCGACGAGGTCGAGGTTGCCGGCCGTCAGGTCGGTGTAGGCGGTGTTGTTGTCCGTGTAGACCTTGAGGTCGATACCGCCGTTCTGCGCCTTGTCGTCGCCGGGGTACTCGTCCCACTTGCGCAGGTTCATCGACGAGCCCTTGGCGTACTTGTCGATGGTGTACGGGCCGTTGCCCACCGGCTTGGAAAGCCAGGCGTCGTGGTCCGTGAAGAACTGCTCGGGCAACGGGGCGAACGCCGGGTAGCCGAGGGTGTCGGGCCACAGCGAGAACTTCTGGCTGAGCTTGGCCGTGAAGGTCCTGTCGTCGACGATCTTGAGCCCGGTGAGGGAGGCCGCACTGGCGGCACCGCTCTCCGGGTGCACCTTGTCGTAGCCGTCGATGTACTGGAAGAAGTAGGCGTTCTTCTGGTTGTTCTTCAGCGCGGCGCCGTAGTTCCAGGCGTCGACGAAGGACTTGGAGGTGATCTTCTCCCCGTTGGAGAAGGTCCAGCCGTCCTTGATCGTGATCGTGAAGTTCTGCGAGTCCGTCGTCTCGATCTTCTCGGCGAGCATGTCGGTGGCCTCGCCGGTCTTCGGGTCGTACCTCTTGAGACCCCGGAAGACCATGTCGAGGACCTTGCCGCCCTGCACCTCGTTGGTGTTCGCGGGCTCCAGCGGATTCTGCGGATCGCCCCAGGAGGAGCTCACGATCCCGTCGGCGCCACCACCGCCACTGTCGCTGTCCCCGCCGCCGCAGGCCGTCGCTGTCAGGGCGACAGCCACCGCACATGCGGCCCACCTGGCCTGTGTGGCTCCGCGCATGAAGTGCCTCCTAGAGTCCATTGAGTAGCTCAATGCCCTATATCACCCCATTTGACGGCCTATCGCATTTTCGCTTACCCCGTACGGGCACACGCGAAGGCGCCCGGCCCCCCAAGGGGGACCGGGCGCCTTTCGCTCACGTACGCCGGAGGGTCACGCCGCGTGCACGACGTCCCTCTCCTCGGCGAAGTGGCACGCGGACTCGTGCGCGGCCGGGGTGGTCGAGGACGCGAAGCGCTCGGGGATGGCCAGCAGGGGCATCTCCGTGGCGCACTTGTCCTCCGCCTTCCAGCAGCGGGTACGGAACCGGCAGCCGGACGGCGGGTTCGCCGGTGACGGAACGTCACCGCTCAGGATGATCCGCTCACGGCCTTCGCGCGCCGACGGGTCCGGCACCGGGACGGCCGACAGCAGCGCCTGGGTGTACGGGTGCGTCGGGTGGTCGTAGATCTCGGTGTCCGTACCGATCTCGGCCATCTTGCCGAGGTACATGACGCCGACCCGGTCCGAGATGTGCCGCACGATCGACAGGTCGTGCGCGATGAAGAGGTAGGACAGGTTGAACTCGTCCTGGAGCTTCTCCATCAGGTTGATGACCTGGGCCTGCACCGACACGTCGAGCGCGGAGACCGGCTCGTCGCAGATGATGATCTCCGGGTTGAGCGCGAGGCCGCGGGCGATGCCGATGCGCTGGCGCTGACCGCCGGAGAACTGGTGCGGGTACCGGTTGATGTACTCCGGGTTGAGCCCGACGACGTCCAGCAGCTCCTGCACCCGGCGGCGGCGGTCACCCTTCGGGGCCACCTCGGGGTGGATCTCGAAGGTCTCCCCGATGATGTCGCCGACCGTCATCCGCGGGTTCAGCGAGGTGTACGGGTCCTGGAACACCATCTGGATGTTGCGGCGCACGGCCTTCAGCGCACGGCCGGACAGCTTGGTGATGTCCTGGCCCTTGTAGAAGACCTCACCGGCGGTGGCGCGCTCCAGCGTCATCAGGAGCTTGGCGACCGTGGACTTGCCACAGCCGGACTCGCCCACGATGCCCAGGGTCTCGCCCGCGTAGAGATCGAAGGAGATCCCGTCGACGGCCTTGACCGCGCCGACCTGCTTCTTGAAGAGGATGCCCTGGGTCAGCGGGAAGTGCTTGACCAGGTTGCGCACCTGGAGGATCGGCTCCCCCTGGGAGACCGGCGCGTCGATGGCGGCGACCGCCTCGGCCTCGGTCGCGGCGTGCACGGTCTCGACGTCGGAGACGTTCGGGGTGGCGTCCACCGGCTCCTTCTTGAGCTCAGCCATGGATCGTCTCCTTCCAGAAGTGGCACGCGCTGCCGCGGCCGTCCAGCTCGGTGCCGTCCTGCTCGGTCACCGGGAGCAGGGCCGGGGTGTCCGTACGGCAGATGTCCTGCGCCTTCGGGCACCGCGGGCTGAACGCGCAGCCGGAGGGGATGCGCGTGAGGTTCGGCGGCAGACCCTTGATCGCGTAGAGCTCCTGGCCCTTCTGGTCCAGGCGCGGGATCGAGTCCAGCAGACCCTTGGTGTACGGGTGCGCCGGGCGGCTGTACAGCTCGCCGACCGGTGCCGTCTCCACGATCCGGCCCGCGTACATCACGGCGATCTTGTCCGCGACATCGGCGACCACGCCGAGGTCGTGGGTGATCAGGATCAGGCCCATGTTGTACTCGCGCTGGAGCTCCGCGAGCAGGTCCATGACCTGGGCCTGCACCGTCACGTCGAGCGCGGTGGTCGGCTCGTCCGCGATGATCAGGTCCGGCTCCAGGGCCAGCGCCATGGCGATCATGATGCGCTGGCGCATACCGCCGGAGAACTGGTGCGGGTAGTCGGAGATACGGGCCGCGGCGGCCGGGATCTTGACCTGGTCCATCAGCGCGATGGCCTTGGCCTTGGCGGCCTTCTTGGACAGGCCCTGGTGGACCCGGAACATCTCGCCGAGCTGGTAGCCGACGGTCAGGACCGGGTTCAGCGAGGAGAGGGCGTCCTGGAAGATCATCGCGATCTTCCGGCCGCGGATCTTCCGGCGCTCCTCGTTGGACATCTTGAGCATGTCCTGGCCGCGGAAGAGGATCTCACCCTGGGTGATCTTGCCGGGCGGCATGTCGAGGATGCCCATGATGGTCTGCGCGGTCACGGACTTGCCGGAACCGGACTCGCCGAGCACCGCGAGCGTCTCGCCGGCGCTGACGGTGTAGTTCACACCGTTGACCGCCTTGGCCACACCGTCGCGGGTGTGGAACTCCACGTGCAGATCGCGGACGTCCAGCAGCGGACCGTCGCCCTTGACGGAATCCCGCGGCTCGGGGACGTGTGCCGTCTTGTCGATGATAGTCACGAACGCCTCCCTCAGCGCATCTTGGGGTCGAGGGCGTTGCGGACCGCATCGCCGAACATCAGGAAGGACAGCACCGTGACCGAGACCATCACCGAGGGGATGACCAGGACGTACGGAGCATTGCGGAGCTGGTCCTTCGCGGAGGACACATCGATGCCCCACGAGACCGTCGGCTCGGCGAGGCCGATACCGAGGAACGACAGGGTGGCCTCGGCGGCGATGTAACCACCGAGCGCGATGGTGGCGACCACGATCACCGGAGCGATGGCGTTCGGCAGGATGTGCCGCGTCAGGATCCGGGTGGTGGAGGCGCCGAGCGCCTTGGCGGCGACCACGTAGTCGGACTGCTTGATCGTGATGACCGAGCCTCGGGCGACACGGGCGATCTGTGTCCAGCCGAGGAAGGCCATCGACAGGATCACGACCCAGACCGAGCGCTCCTCGAAGCTGGTCAGGATGACCATGGCGCCGACGATGAACGGAACACCGAAGAAGACGTCGGTGATGCGGGAGAGGATCGTGTCGATCCAGCCGCCGAAGTAACCGGCGATCATGCCGACCACCAGGCCGGTGACGGTGACCGCGATGGTCACGACCACACCGACGGTGATGGAGGCTCGGGCCCCGTACACGACACGCGCGTAGATCGAGCGGCCCTGGACGTCGTAGCCGAGCCAGTCGGGGGCGAAGAAGTTGCCCCACTTCGGGTGCTGGAGGTAGTGCTCGGCCAGGTTGGCGTCCCGCGGCGAGGCGCTGGTGAACAGGCTCGGGAAGATCGCCATGACGGCGAGCAGCAGGATCAGCGCCATCGAGATGATGAACAGCGGGTTGCGGCGCAGGTCGTGCCAGGCGTCGGACCAGAGGCTGCGCGGCTTGCCGGGAGCGGGCCCGGAGTCCGTCACGGCGGGCGCTTCCACGCCGGTGGCCGGAGCGTCGGTGCTCTTGAGTGCGGTGGTGTCAGGCATACCGGATCCTCGGGTCCAGGACCGCGTAGAGCAGGTCGACGAGCAGGCTGCAGACGAGATAGACGATGACGAGCAGCGTCACAACGCCTACGACGGTGGCGCCCTCACGCTTGGCGAGCGCCTCGAAGACGAGCGATCCGACGCCCTTGATGTTGAAGATGCCCTCGGTCACGATCGCGCCGCCCATCAGGGCACCGATGTCGGTGCCGAGGAAGGTGATGACCGGGATGAGCGAGTTGCGCATCAGGTGGACGCCGATGACGCGGCGGCGCGGCAGGCCCTTGGCGACTGCCGTGCGCATGTAGTCGGCGCGGATGTTCTCGGCGACCGACGTACGCGTCAGACGGGCCACATAGGCGAGGGACAGCGACGCCAGGACGATGGCCGGCATGATCAGCTCGGTCGGCGTCGGGTCGATGCTCACGTTCGGGTTGGCGATGCCCAGCTTGAACGCGACGAAGTACTGGACGAGGAAACCCAGCACGAAGGACGGCATGGAGATCAGCACCAGCGTCAGGCCGAGCAGACCGCGGTCCCGGAGGGACTCGGCCTTCAGCCCGGCGATGATGCCGAGGGAGATGCCCGCGACGACCGTGAAGACGAAGGCGAAGAGCGCCAGCTGGATCGTGACCGGGTAGGCGTCGGCGATGACTTCGGAGACCGGACGCTGCGTTCCGATCTGCGTGCCGAAATCGCCCTGGAACAGATTGCCCAGGTAGTTCAAATACTGCTGCCAGATCGGCTTGTCGAGCCCGTACTCCGCCTTCAGCGCGGCGATCTGAGAGGGATCGACATGCTGTTCACCGGCCAGCGCTCTGACGGGGTCGCCGGGCAGTGCGTACATCATCAGGAAGACCAGTAGGGTCGACCCGAGGAAGACCGGGATCATCTGGAGCAGTCGTCGTGCGACATAGCGCCCCATGGGTGCCTCCGTGTGGGGATAACTGCGGCTCGGGGGCCGCCTCTTCGCAGAGACGACCCCCGAGCCTCCGGCACCGCTGAGGGGCAGCTGTACCGGATAACGGCCAAGTGGGGAAATGACCCGCCGGCGTACTACTTGGTGGTGACGCCGGTCAGTTCGAGGTCACCGTGGAAGTCGACCTTGACGTTGTCGACGTTCTTGCCGTGGCCGCCGTTGATGGCGTAGTACCAGAGCGGAATGGCCGGCATCTTGTCGACGAGCTTCTTCTCGACCTCCTGGTAGGCGGCGACCGAGGCCTCGAGCGAGTCGGCCTTGTCCCCCTTCGCCATCAGGTCGTCGATTTCCTTGTCGTTGAAGCGGCCGTTGTTGGACTCCGCCTTGGAGTGGTAAAGCTCCTTGAGGAAGTTCACGTTGACCGGGTAGTCGGCCACCCAGCCACCGCGGTAGAAGCCCTTGACCTCGTCGTTGTCACGGGCTTCGAGGTCGGTCGGGAAGTCGGGCTTGGCGTCGCCCACGCAGTCGACCCCGGTGGCGTTGCGGATGGACTCGCAGACAGCGGTCACCCACTCCTTGTGCCCGCCGTCGGCGTTGTACTGGATGAAGATCTTGTTCTCAGGGACGCCGCCGCCGTCCTTGATCAGCTGCTTCGCCTTGGTCGGGTTGAACTTCAGGATGTCCGAGTCGAGCGTCTGGTTGCCCTTGACCTGCGGGGGCGTGAAGCTCGTCGCCGGGGTGCGGGTGCCGTTCAGGACGGTCTTCGTGATCGTGTCACGGTCGATCGCCATGGACAGACCCTGGAGGACCTTGGGGTCGATGTCCTTGAACGTCTTGGAGTAGAACGCCGGGTTCAGCGACTGGATCGCGGCGTACGGCTGCTCGATCGCGCCGTCACCGAGGTCCGTCTTGTACTTCGGGAGGTCCTTCGGACCGACCTGGCGGATCATGTCCAGGTTGCCGGAGAGGACGTCCTGGTAGGCGGCCTCGACGGTCGAGTAGTTCTTGAACTGGATGCCCTTGTTGGCAGCCTTGTTCGGACCCTGGTACCCATCGAAGGCCTTGACCTGGATGAGCTTCTTGTGGGTCCACTTCTCGAACGAGTACGGACCGTTACCGATCGGCTTCTGGCCGAACGCCTTCGGGTCGTCGTAGAAGACCTTGGGCAGCGGCGCGAACGTCGCGTAGCCGAGCTTGTAGTTGAAGTACGGAACCTTCTCCGACAGCTCGATCGTGAACGTGGTGTCGTCCACGGCCTTCAGACCGGACATGGCCTCGGCCTTCGGGTCACCCTTGTCCGGGTGGACGTCCGCGTAGCCCTTGATGTCCGAGAACCAGAACGCGTTCTGCTGGGCGTTCTTGACGTTGGCGTACCAGTTCCACGCGTCGATGTACGACTGCGAGGTGACGGCCTCACCGTTGTGGAACTTCCAGCCCTTCTTGAGCTTGACGGTCCACGTCTTGGAGTCCTTGGTCTCGACGGACTCGGCGTTCGTGAGAACGATGTCGCCCTTGTCGTCGAAGTCCAGCAGCTGCGTGAACAGCGACTGGATGACGTAGGAGCCGTTGCTCTCGTTCGTGTCGGCCGGCATCAGAGGCTTCTGCGGCTCGCCGACGTCGATCGAGACGTACCCGGCGGGCTGTCCCGACGTGTTCTTCTTGCCTTCGTCACTGTCGCCGCCACCACAGGCAGTCGCGGCCAGGGCGATGATTGCCGCTCCCGCGACCCACTTGGCGCTCTTGGCACCGCGCATGGGTTTCCTCCTCATGAGTCCACTTTTGACTACAAGAGGGGCACTGGAGAGATTCACCGACACCCCTGACGGTGATCGTTCAGTGCCCCGAGTGTGCTCGTGAGTCGGCACTCCCCACAGTGCGTGACCCATTGACCCGAGCTCAATGGAGCCAACTATTGGGTACGGCCGGGCTGTAAACCACACTTAAAGGGTCTCGGTTTGACAACATCAGACCACCGCGTGTGCCCGAAATCCGGACAAAGTGATCCCAGACAGACACGCCCGAAACGGACTGTTAACACATGTTCCGGAGAGCGACGCCCGATATCCGGACAGCACGGTCAGGAAATATGGTTGACGGAAAGGTCCGGCCCCCCACAGTCTCTGCGAGGGGCCGGACCTTCTGTCAACGCCCGTGCCGAAAGTACGACTGTACGACCAGAAGAGGCCCTGGCCGCGCCGGACGATCTGCACATGCGGAACGCCCGCTCCGGTCACCCGGAGCGGGCTCGGCCCGCTCGTGGCGCGGTCAGCCGTTCTTGGCGCGCGAGGCCGTGCGGCCGCGCTGCTTCGCGTCCAGGACGACCTTGCGGATGCGCACGGTCTCCGGGGTGACCTCGATGCACTCGTCCTCGCGGCAGAACTCCAGGGACTGCTCCAGCGACAGCTTGCGGGCCGGGACCACGTTCTCCGTGGTGTCCGCGGAGGCCGCACGCATGTTGGTGAGCTTCTTCTCCTTGGTGATGTTCACGTCCATGTCGTCGGCGCGGGAGTTCTCGCCGATGATCATGCCCTCGTAGACCTCGGTGCCGGCCTCGGTGAAGATGACACCGCGCTCCTGGAGGTTGACCATCGCGAACGGCGTGACCGTTCCCGAGCGGTCGGCGACCAGCGAGCCGTTGTGACGGGTGCGCAGCTCGCCGAACCACGGCTCGTGGCCCTCGAAGATGGAGTGCGCGATGCCCGTGCCGCGGGTCTGGGTGAGGAACTCCGTACGGAAGCCGATGAGGCCGCGGGAGGGAACGATCCACTCCATGCGGACCCAGCCCGAACCGTGGTTCGTCATGGTCTCCATGCGGCCCTTGCGGGTCGCCATCAGCTGCGTGATGGCGCCGAGGTGCTCCTCCGGCGAGTCGATCGTCATGCGCTCGATCGGCTCGTGGGTCTTGCCGTCGATCTGCTTGGTGACGACCTCCGGCTTGCCGACCGTCAGCTCGAAGCCCTCACGGCGCATCTGCTCGACGAGGATCGCCAGCGCGAGCTCACCGCGGCCCTGGACCTCCCAGGCGTCCGGGCGCTCGGTGTCCAGGACGCGGAGCGAGACGTTACCGATCAGCTCACGGTCCAGCCGGTCCTTCACCTGGCGGGCGGTGACCTTGTGGCCCTTGCCGCCCTTGCCGACGAGCGGCGAGGTGTTCGTGCCGATGGTCATCGAGATGGCCGGCTCGTCGACCGTGATCAGCGGCAGCGCGATCGGGTTCTCGGGGTCGGCCAGGGTCTCGCCGATCATGATGTCCGGGAATCCGGCGACGGCGCAGATGTCACCCGGGCCCGCCATCTCGGCCGGCTTGCGGGTGAGCGCCTCGGTCATCAGAAGCTCGGTGACACGGACGTTGGACATCGTGCCGTCGCGCTTGATCCACGTGACGGTCTGGCCCTTGCGCAGCTCACCCTGCTCGACGCGGCAGAGCGCGATACGGCCGAGGAAGTTGTCGGCGTCCAGGTTGGTGACGTGGGCCTGGAGCGGCGCGTCCGCGTCGAACTCCGGCGCCGGGACGTGCGACAGGATCGTGTTGAAGAACGGCTCCAGGTTCTCGCTGTCGGCCGGGACGGTGCCGTCCTCCGGCTTGGTCAGCGAGGCGACGCCGTCACGGGCGCAGGCGTAGACGATCGGGAACTCGATCTGCTCCTCGTCCGCGTCCAGGTCCAGGAACAGGTCGTACGTCTCGTTGACGACCTCGTCGATCCGGGAGTCGGGGCGGTCCGTCTTGTTGATGCACAGGATGACCGGCATCTTCGCGGAGAGTGCCTTGCGCAGCACGAACCGGGTCTGCGGGAGCGGGCCCTCGGAGGCGTCGACGAGCAGCACGACCGCGTCCACCATCGACAGACCGCGCTCGACCTCGCCGCCGAAGTCGGCGTGGCCGGGGGTGTCGATGATGTTGATCGTGATCGGGTCCCCGCCGTCCTTGGGGTGATACTTCACCGCCGTGTTCTTGGCGAGGATCGTGATGCCCTTCTCACGCTCCAGGTCGTTCGAGTCCATCATGCGATCGTCGAGGTGCTCGGCGGCGTGCGCGGCGAACGCGCCGGCCTGCTTGAGCATGGCGTCGACCAGCGTGGTCTTGCCGTGGTCGACGTGGGCGACGATGGCTACGTTACGGATGTCGTGGCGCGTGGGCATGGGTGGCTTGCGCTTCTCTCGGATCGTGGGATCAGGCGTCTCAGTCGGTCTCGAGTCCTCGTACGCCCGCCGGGCGGACACGCCACGGCTCGTCCAATGGTACGGGCCCGGCGCGTCGCGGGCTTCCCGGCCCGTTCCGCGAGGCCGCTCTTCCACGGGGATTCAGCCGATATTCAGCCGATATTCAGCCCGTATCCGGTCACTGGCCGGCTGCTCGGCAACCGGGTGAAAAGGGTGGATCAGGGGGTGTGGGGGGAGGAGAACAGCCCGGGTCGGGACGGACACCACCTTGCCCGCCGGGCAACCGGCGGGCAAGGGAATTGAGCAGCTCCTGAGCTTTGAGTGCGGCCTTGACCTGCTACTTCTTACGGTTCGCGGGGGAACCCGCCGCTTGCGTCTTCTTGAAACCGATGTCCTGGTAGCGGGGTGCGGCGAAGCCGAAGGCACCGATGTTCGCGAGCTTCTTGTCGACCGCCACGAGCTGCGGTCGCTGATAGAGCGGAATGGATCCGGCGGCGGCCCAGATCCGTGCGTCCGCCTGCTTCATCAGGTCCCGGGCGGCGTCCTCGTCGAGCTCGGAGACCGCCTGGTCGAAGAGCTGGTCGATGTGGTCGGTGCCGACCCGGGTGTAATTCTGCTCGACGAGCAGCGATCCGTCGGTGGCGGGCTCGGGCTTGGCGTAGATCGGGCGCCCGTCGGTCGCCGGGTAGGCGGTGGCGGGCCAGGAGTACAGCGCCAGGTCGTAGTCGCCGGAGGCGATGTGGTCCTTGAAATAGCTGTCGTCGGGGACCTTGGTGATCTCCGTGCCGATGCCGATCGAGTCCAGCATCGCCGCGATCTTCTCGCCGACGCTGCGCAGCGGCTGGGAGCCGGGCCCCGACGGGAGGACGAAGCGCAGGGTCAGCGTCTTGCCCTCCTTGCCGAGCGGTCCCCGCACCGAGGCGGGGGCCGGTGCGGCGGTGCCCGCGGGGGCGTACGCGCCGGCGGCGCCGCCCGGCTGCTTGTCCTGGGCGCTGACCCTGGAGGGCTGCTCCTCGGCGGCACCGTCGGCCCTGGCCTCCGTACCGGACGCGGGCTTCGCGTCCGTGAGGGCCCCGGCCTGGCGCAGCAGGGCGGCGCTCTGGTCGGCCGCGGCGGGGGCGGGGGCGAGGATGTGGACGGCGGCGCCCGGCCGGGAGCCGTTCGCGTCGCCCGGACCCTCGCCCGGCTTGTTGTCCTCGCCGACGATGTAGGTGCCCTCGTCGGAGGCGGACTCGTCCTTCCTGCCCGCGCCCCCCTTCTCCTTGTCCGCCGCCGTGTCCTGCGTCCTGTCCGCCGCCGTGTCCGAGGCCTTGCCCTCCGTGCCGTCCTCGGCCTTCTTGCTGGCGTCGGGCCTCTCTCCGGCCGCCCCCTCCTTCTCCGCCGCCCCTCCCGCCTCCTTCTCCTTCTCCTTCTGCTGTGCCTTCTCCTTCTCCGCCTCGCTGCCCGCCTTGGTGTCCTTGGGCTTCTGGGCCGCGCCGCCCCGGGTCCAGCCCGCGTCGGCCAGGAGCGCCTGGGCCTCCTTGGTGTTCTGGTCGCCGAGCGCGCCGCTGCCGTCCTTGTACCCGGGCTGTCCGGCGAGGGCCAGGTGACTGCCGGGCGGGTTCGCGGGGAGCCCCAGCGGCGCCAGTACGGTGTCGGCCAGCTCCTGGCGGTCCAGGGCGCGGGCCACCGCCCGGCGTACCCGGTCGTCCGCGAGCGGCCCGGTCTCGCCGTTCAGCGCGAGCTGGGTGTAGGCGGGCTCCAGGGATTTGCGGACGGCATAGCCGCGCAGGGCCTTCTGCTCGGCCCCGTACGCCGCCGCGGCCACCCTGTTCCGCTCCCTGGCGGCCCGTGCGGTCTCCGCCTCCTCCTCGTCCGAGCCGTGCGCCAGAGCCCAGGAGCGCAGGGCGTCGGCGGGCGTCATGCCGGACCCGGGGCCGTGCGTCAGCGGCTGCCCGGCCGCGCCCCCGTCCCGGGCGGCCAGCGCGATACGGTGCGCCGCGGCCGGGTCGATGTCGGCGATGTCCAGGGTGCCGGCGGCGAGGGCCTCGGCGCGTTCCTGGGGCTTGACGGCACGCAGGACGAGCGTTTCGAGCTTCGCCTCGTCGCCCCACCAGCGCGGGTCGCGGGCGAGCGTGACGGTCCCCTCCTCCTTGCTCACACTGCGCAGCCGGAACGGTCCCGCCGATGTCTTGAGCGAGGTGCGCGTGCCGTCGTTGAAGGCGTCCGGGGAACCGGTCACCTCCTTCGGGTACAGCGGCGAGAACAGCGCGCGCCAGTCCGCGTACGGCTTGGAGAAGGTGACCCGGACCTGGAGGTCGTCGGCGCCGCGCTCGATCTTCTCGATCCGGTCGTAGCCCGCGTTGCGGGCGGTCCAGAACGCCGAGTCCTTGCCGCTCAGCGCGCGCCACTGGGCGACGAAGTCGGGCGCCCCGATCTCCCGGCCGTTGCTCCACACGGCCTGCTGGTTGAGCTTGTAGAGCACGACCTGCTTGGGCTCGCGCCCGATGACCTTCGCCGACTCCAGATAGTCCGGGTTGAGCCGGGGCCTGCCGGTCACGTCCAGCGGGAAGAGGGTGGGCAGCACCGCTCCGGTGATCCGTGCGGTGGTGCTGTCGGCGTCCGCCTGGAAGGCGTTGAAGGTGGCGGGCAGCGCGTCGACCGCCCAGTTCACCGAGGAGCCGTCGGCGACCAGGTCACGGGCGGCCGGGGCGATGTCCTGCGGGAAGGGCCGCGCGCTGTCCCGGGTGCCCGAGCTGCATCCGGCCAGCACCGGGATCGTGAGCACACCGGCCGTGAGGAGGGCGAGAGAGCGGCGCTTTCGGACTGTCCCGCGCGGGACGCCGACGTGGGACATGGCTGATACCTCCGGGGCCGGCCCGGACCACCCCGTACCGGAATGGGCCGGATTGTGCGTTTTGGTGGCATTTGCAGTTGATCACACTGGTTTCGTGCATCCACTGAAGGCGCCCCCGCGCGGGAGGCGGCGCAGACACGGCGCACGGCCCCGCAACCTCACCCGAGCGGAGGAACGTTCCACCAAGACCGGACGCCCCCGCTCCCTTCACAAAGGCGATGTGACGCGCGACACTCGCAACCGCATGAGCATTGCCACCCGCCCACCGCGGAAGTGAGGGCAAGTCATGTCCCTGCACAAGGAATTGACGGCTGTTCAGCACTGCCTCGACGACCTGGTCCGCACCGTCGGACAGCTGGAGCGGAGTCTCGCGCGACTGCGCGAGGCCGATGCCGCGGACGGCGCCGGAGCGCCGGAGCGCCGCGCCGGCATGGTCACCATCAACGACGCGCCGTACGACGCCACCCTGTGGACGGACTCGGACGACGAGGGTCTGGGCGTCCGCGGCAGGCACGCCCCCTAGGAGAGCCCCTTGGCCACCGGTACGGAATCAGGCACGGATTCGGATACGGAACCAGGCACAGGACCGGGCACGGGACCGAAGGCGGGACCGGGACCGAAAGCGGGACCGGGCACGGGGCGGGGCGTCGGGCACCCCTCGCGCGCCGCCATCCCCGCCCGCCATCTGCGGACCGACCGCTGGTGGCTGGCACCCGCCGTGACCGCCGCGGGACTCCTGGCCTTCATCGTGTACTCGACCTGGCGGGCCTTCGCCAACGCCGACTACTACGCCGCCCCCTATGTGTCGCCGTTCTACTCGCCGTGCCTGGCGGAGAACTGCGCCCCCATGCGGTCGGGCCCGAACTGGGAGATCCTCGGCAGCTGGTGGGGCCTCTCCCCCGCCCTGCTGATCCTGATCTTCCCCCTGGGTTTCCGGCTGACCTGCTACTACTACCGCAAGGCCTACTACCGGGGCTTCTGGGCGTCGCCCCCGGCCTGCGCGGTCGCCGAGCCGCACGCCTCGTACAGCGGCGAGACCCGCTTCCCGCTCGTCATGCAGAACATGCACCGGTACTTCTTCTACGCCGCGGTGCCGGTCGCCGGAATCCTGACGTACGACACCGTGCTGTCCTTCCGCGACGAGCACTACGCGTGGGGACACATGGGGCTCGGCTCGCTGATCTTCCTGGTCAACATCGCGCTGATCTGGGCGTACACCCTCTCCTGCCACTCGTGCCGGCACATCATCGGCGGCCGGCTGCGGCACTTCTCCCGGCACCCCGTGCGCTACCGGCTGTGGGGGTGGGCCGGAAAGCTGAACGCCCGGCACATGCAGCTCGCCTGGGCCTCGCTGATCAGCGTGGCGGTCGCCGACTTCTACGTCTATCTCGTCGCGTCCGGGGCCTTCGACGACCCGAGATTCTTCTAGTGCCCCGCCCGGCGGGACGTGCCGTGACCGTACTGATGACCGTGAGCTTCCTCCAGACCGTGAGGTTCTTCCTGTGACTCAGCTCGAACGACAGCAGTGGGACGTCGTCGTGGTCGGTGCCGGGGGCGCCGGACTGCGCGCCGCCATCGAGGCCCGGGAGCGCGGCGCGCGCACCGCGGTCATCTGCAAGTCGCTGTTCGGCAAGGCCCACACCGTCATGGCGGAGGGCGGGATCGCCGCCTCCATGGGCAATGTGAACTCCGGCGACAACTGGCAGGTCCACTTCCGCGACACGATGCGCGGCGGCAAGTTCCTCAACCAGTGGCGGATGGCCGAGCTGCACGCCAGGGAGGCACCCGACCGGGTCTGGGAACTGGAGACCTGGGGCGCCCTCTTCGACCGTACGCCGGACGGGAAGATCTCCCAGCGCAACTTCGGCGGCCACGAGTACCCCAGGCTCGCGCACGTCGGGGACCGTACCGGCCTCGAACTGATCCGGACGCTCCAGCAGAAGATCGTCGCGCTCCAGCAGGAGGACTTCCGCGAGACGGGCGACTACGAGGCCCGGCTGAAGGTCTTCCAGGAGTGCACGGTCACCCGGATCCTCAAGGACGGCGAACGGGTCTCCGGCACCTTCTGCTACGAGCGGGAGTCCGGCCGCTTCTTCGTCCTCGAAGCCCCCGCGGTCGTCCTCGCGACCGGCGGCATCGGCAAGTCCTTCAAGGTCACGTCGAACTCCTGGGAGTACACGGGCGACGGCCACGCGCTCGCCCTGCTGGCGGGCGCTCCCCTGCTGAACATGGAGTTCGTGCAGTTCCACCCGACCGGCATGGTCTGGCCGCCCTCGGTGAAGGGCATCCTGGTCACCGAGTCGGTGCGGGGCGACGGCGGGGTGCTGCGCAACTCCGAGGGCAAGCGGTTCATGTTCGACTACGTCCCCGATGTGTTCAAGGAGAAGTACGCGCGGTCGGAGGCCGAGGGCGACCGCTGGTACGAGGACCCGGACCACAACCGCCGCCCGCCCGAACTGCTGCCGCGCGACGAGGTCGCCCGCGCCATCAACGCCGAGGTCAAGGCGGGCCGCGGCTCGCCGCACGGCGGGGTGTTCCTGGATGTGTCGACCCGGATGCCCGCGGAGACGATCCGGCGCCGGCTGCCGTCGATGTACCACCAGTTCAAGGAGCTGGCCGATGTCGACATCACGGCGGAGGCGATGGAGGTCGGACCGACCTGCCACTACGTGATGGGCGGCATCGCCGTCGAGTCCGACACCACAGCCGCCCTCGCCGTGCCCGGACTGTACGCGGCGGGCGAGGTCGCGGGCGGCATGCACGGCTCCAACCGGCTCGGCGGGAACTCCCTCTCCGACCTGCTGGTCTTCGGCCGGCGGGCGGGCCTGCACGCCGCCGCCCACGCGGCGGGACCCTCAGGACGCCCCGAGGTGGACGAGGAACAGATCGACGCGGCGGCGGCGGAGGCGCTGCGCCCCTTCGGCGCGGAGGACCCCGCGGCCCCCGGGGAGCCCGCGGAGAACCCGTACACCCTCCACCAGGAACTCCAGCAGACGATGAACGACCTGGTCGGCATCATCCGCCGCGAGGCCGAGATGACCGAGGCCCTGGAGCGGCTGGCCGGGCTGCGGGCACGCGCCCGGCGCGCCGGGGTCGAGGGCCACCGGCAGTTCAACCCGGGCTGGCACCTCTCCCTGGATCTGCGCAACATGCTGCTGGTCAGCGAGTGCGTCGCGCGGGCGGCGCTGGAGCGCACCGAGAGCCGGGGCGGTCACACCCGGGAGGACCGCCCCACGATGGAGCGCTCCTGGCGTCCGGTCAATCTGCTGTGCCGGCTCGCCGGTGGGGCGGCCGAGCCGCTGAGCGGGCGCATCGAGCTCGTACGGAGAACGACCGAACCCATCCGTCCGGACCTGCTCTCCCTGTTCGAGAAGGAGGAGCTGGTCAAGTATCTCGCCGAGGAGGAGCTGTACGAATGAGCGGCTACGAGGCCCGGTTCCGGGTGTGGCGCGGCGACACCGGCGGCGGCGGTCTGGCGGACTACACGGTCGAGGTGAACGACGGCGAGGTGGTCCTCGACATCATCCACCGCATCCAGGCCACCCAGGCGGGAGACCTCGCCGTGCGCTGGAACTGCAAGGCGGGCAAATGCGGTTCGTGCAGCGCGGAGATCAACGGGCGCCCGCGGCTGCTGTGCATGACCCGGATGTCGGTGTTCAGCCAGGAGGAGACGATCACCGTCACCCCGCTGCGGGCCTTCCCGGTCGTCCGCGACCTGGTGACGGACGTGGGCTTCAACTACGCGAAGGCCCGCGAGGTGCCCGCCTTCGTGCCGCCCGCGGGGGTGAAGGCGGGCGACTACCGGATGCATCAGGTCGATGTGGAGCGCTCGCAGGAGTTCCGCAAGTGCATCGAGTGCTTCCTGTGCCAGGACACCTGCCATGTGGTGCGCGACCACGAGGAGAACAAGGAGGCCTTCGCCGGGCCGCGCTTCCTGATGCGGGTCGCCGAGCTGGACATGCACCCCCTGGACTCCGCCGCCGAGGCGGGCCTGGACCGCAGGGCCGCGGCGCGGGAGGAGCACGGCCTCGGCCACTGCAACATCACCAAGTGCTGTACGGAGGTGTGCCCCGAGCACATCAGGATCACCGACAACGCGCTGATCCCGCTGAAGGAGCGGGTGGTGGACCGCACGTACGACCCGCTGGTGTGGCTGGGCAGCAAAATCGGAAGGCGCCGGAACGGGAGCTGACCGGGCGGCCGGCTCTCCGCGGCGCGACCCGGGGCTGTCCCGTCATCGCTTTTTGGCCAGGGCTCACGGGGCAGCCCTCGGTCCCGGGGCAGGGATCATGAACCGGCGGGACGACGCGCGTGGGTGTCGGCGATCAGTGGGGCATCGGCGCGGCGGCGGCCGGCCGTGCACCGGCGCCGGCATCGCGCGGGTGCCGCAGGGCTGCGCCCCGGACCGCGCGGAGGACCGGCCCGGCCTGCGGCCCTTGGCCTGAACCGGTGCACACCGGGTCGGATGGTCTTGCCCGTGCGACAGGGCACGATCTAGGGTGAATGCGCTTTCAAAAGCCAGGGTGAACAGCATCACCCCGGACAAACCAGCACGAACCAGCACACGCAGCAGCACACGCTCAGGCGCGTCGCTACGGAAGCAGAAGCGGACGGTCGGTCGAGTGAGCGCCCCCACGGTGTACGACGTCGCCGAGCGATCGGGCGTCTCCATTGCCACGGTCTCGCGGGTCTACCGGAATCCGGACTCCGTACGCCTCCAGACCCGCGAAAGGGTCCTGGACGCGGCCCGCGAGCTCGGCTACGTACCGAGCGGGAGCGCCCGGGGGCTGGCCAGCCGCACCACGGGCGTCCTCGGTCTGTGTTTTCCCGACTACGCGGACCCGGACGCCGAATCCGCGGCGGCGATGAGCGACGCGGACGACGACCAGGCCGTCATGCTCTACTCCGACCAGATCATCCGGGGCATGGAGCGGGCGTCCCGGCGGCACGGCTACGCGCTCCTGATCGCGGCCTCGCTGGACGGCGGACCCGAGAGCCTGGTCGCGAAGGTCGCGGGACGGGTCGACGGCTTCGCCGTACTGGCGCAGACCGTACCGACCGAGGACCTGGAAGTGATATCGCGCCGGCTGCCCGTGGTGATGATCGCCGGGCCGCGCGAGATCGACCACCTGGACCACATCGTGGTCGCCAACGCCGACGGGGAGCGCGAGCTGGCCCGCCATCTCGTCGAGGACCACGGACTGCGCAGGCTCGCGTTCATCGGCGGCGAGGTGCGCTCGCCGGACGCCGACGCGCGGTTCCACGGCTTCCGGGAGGCCTGCCGGGAGGCCGGGCTGCCGGTGCCGGACGAGCCGGACCTGCGCGCCGGGACGATGACGCAGGCCGAGGGCGCCCGGACCGCCGAGGCACTGCTGGACCGGGCGGACGCGTCGGGCCTGCCCCGCCCGGAGGCGATGCTGTTCGCCAATGACCAGATGGCGGTGGGGGCGCTCCAGGCGCTGGAGCGGCGCGGGGTGCGGGTGCCGCGGGACATCGCGGTGACCGGCTTCGACGGGATTCCGCTCAGCCGGATGGTCCGCCCGCCGCTGACGACCGTGCGGCAGCCGATACGGCAGCTCGGCGAGCAGGCCGTGGAGCTGCTGGTGCAGCGCCTCGCCGACCGCGACCGCCCTCCGGTGTCCCTGGAGCTCCCGGTGTCCATGGCCCGCCGCGCCAGCTGCGGCTGCGGCTGACCCACCACCCGGCCGCCGGCGGGCGGGCCCGCCCCCTACGCCCCCAGCCGCTCCCCGAAGAAGCGCCGCCGGTTCGCGTGCAGCTCCGCCGTCTCCGCGGCCTGCCCGTCGTGCACGAAATGCCCCGCGCTCAGCACCTGGAGCTCACGCACCCCGCCGAGCGCGTTGTACACGGCGAACTGCCCCGGCGGCGGGACCGAGGGGTCGAAGAGGGCGGCGGCCACCAGGGTCGGCCGCTCCACCCGCGCCGCGGCCGTCGCCGCGTCGAAGTACCGCAGCACATCGGTGACTTCGGGGTGCTCCCGGTGGTACGCGCGCACCGGCTCCCCGCTTCCGGTGCACGGCAGCGTGAGCCGCAGCGGATGGTTGCCGAACGTCGGCACGGTGAGCTGCGCGGCACCGAAGCGGTCCTCCCACGGCAGCGCGAGGGCTCCGAGCCCGCCCCCGAAGCTCTCCCCGAGATAGCCGAGGCGCGGCGTGTCCCCCTCCGCCAGTTCCGGTACCAGTTCCCCGAGGGCCGAGGCGGCGCACCAGAGGTCGGCCACACAGTCGCCGATGACGTACGTCTCGCGGGATTCGATGCCGTGCAGGACGTGCTCGAAGGACACCTCCGGGATCCCCTCCCACCGCCCGCGGTCGCCCTGTCCCCGTACACACGGCAGGATCGCGGCGGAGTGGGGCAGGGGCAGCGGCACATCGGGGCCGGGCTCCTGGCGGCCTCCGTAGCCGTGCCCGATGACGAAGCCGTGCCGGGCGGGCCCCTCGACGGGCAGGGCGAGCCAGCCGCCCAGCCGTACCCCGCCCACGGAGGTGTACGTCACACCGTGGATGCGGACGCCGTCGCGCTCCTCCTCGACGGGCCCGAGCTCCGGCTCCGTGGCGACCGCGCGGGCCGCCGCGTACCGGGCCCTCCAGAACGCCTCGAAATCGTCCGGGGCCCCGGGGGCGGGTATGCGCAGGAGCTCATCGAGCGTGCGCCCGTGAGCCGGATCGAAGGGGAAGTCATGTACGTACGTAGACATGATCGCGACAGTAGACCGGCCCCTCGGGCACGTCCACAAACAAGCGGAATCGGTCACATCTACTGTTTTTCCGCAAACCGTACGTTTACCGTTCAGTGGCCGGACATCCAGATGTCGAGCACGTTGCGCGAGTGTGACCTAGCACCCTCTTGCGGATTCCCGAATGTCTGGCGCAGAGTGATGTATGCGCTTACAGGCAGCGCATACATTCGGATTGCTCAAGGAGGAGCCCTCCATGTCCCGCACCGCCAGAACCGCCTCCGTCAGCATCGCTGTCGCGCTCGCCTTCGGCATCACCGCTTGCGGCAGCTCCGGCGGCGACGACGTCGCCGCGGACAAGAAGCAGACGCTCACCGTCTGGGCCATGGGGGCCGAGGGCGAGAAGCTCGCCGATGTGGCCAAGGTCTACGAGAAGGCCAACCCGAACATCACCGTGAAGGTGACCCCGGTGGGCTGGGACGTCGCCCACCAGAAGCTGGTCTCCGCCGCCGCCGCCGGCACCATGCCGGACGTGGCGCAGATGGGCGGCAGCTACATGGGCGAGTTCTCCGAGCTCGGTGTCCTGGAGCCGGTCGACACCAAGGTCTTCGACAAGAAGGACTTCTTCGAGTCGGGCTGGAACCAGGGCGAGGTGGACGGCACCGCCTACGGCGTGCCGTGGTACGTCGACACCCGTGTCCTCTACTACCGCACCGACCTGGCCGAGAAGGCGGGCATCGACAAGGCTCCGACCAACTGGAAGGAGATGCAGGACCTCGCGACCGCGTACCAGGAGAAGACCGGTACCAAGTGGGGCCTGTCCATCCAGCCGAGCGGCCTGGACACGGTGCAGAACTTCTACTCCTTCCTGTACTCGGCGGGCGGTGAGATCGTCAATGACAAGGGCGAGGCCGTCATCGACAGCCCCGAGGCCGTCAAGGCGCTGAAGGAGTACGGCTCGTACTTCGACAAGGGCCTCTCCAACAAGTCCGTGCAGCCCGGCTACGACGTCGTGAAGGACTTCGGCAACGGCCGCGTCCCGATGTTCTTCGGCGGCCCCTGGCACGTGACCCTCCTGAACGAGGGCCAGCCCCAGCTCAAGGGCAAGTGGGCCGTGGCCAACGTCCCGGCGGACAAGTCCTCGGTCTCCATGGCCGGCGGCTCCTCCCTGGTGATCTCCAAGGACAGCGAGCACAAGGCCGCCGCCACGGAGTTCATCAAGTACCTGACCGACACCAAGGGCCAGGCCGACTGGTACGAGCGCACCAAGGACCTGCCGGCCAACACCTCGGCCTGGACCTCCGGCTCGCTCGCCGACGACACCAACCTCCAGGTCTTCAAGAAGCAGATGGACACCGCCAAGTCCTCGCCGTCCATGGCCAAGTGGACGGAGATCACCGACAAGGTCGACCAGGCCATCGCGAAGGTGACGCAGGGCAAGGCTTCCGCCGAGGACGCGCTGAAGACGGCGCAGTCCCAGATCGAAGGCCTCGTGAAGTAGGAGCCATGAGCACCACGACCGGAAAGGCCGCACAGCCGGCCAAGGTGCCGGCCGGGCCGGGGACCGTGACGTCCCCGGCCGCCGGGCCCAAGGATCGCCGGGGCCGCAAGAAGTCGATGGGTGTGCAGAACGCGGCCGGCTGGCTGTTCTCCACCCCCTTCATCGTCCTCTTCACCGTCTTCATGGCGTTCCCGATCCTCGCCACGCTGGTGATGAGCTTCACGGACTTCGGGCTGCGCAATGTGACGCGCCCGTGGGAAGCGAACTTCATCGGCTTCGAGAACTACGTCAAGCTGTTCGGCGACGAGAAGTTCCTCAAGTCGCTTTTCAACACGGCCTACTTCGTGGTCATCGGAGTCCCGCTGACGATCGGTATCGGCCTTGTCGTCGCGGTGCTGCTCAACAACGGCATCGACCGGGCGCGGACCTTCTTCCGCGTCGGTTTCTACGCCCCGGTGGTCACCACCATCGTCGCGGTCGCCGTGGTCTGGCGGTTCGTGCTCGACCCGAGCGACGGGCTGATCTCCGGTCTCTTCGCCGAAGTCGGCCTCACCTCACCCGACTTCCTCGGTTCCGAGACGCTCGCCATGCCCTCGATGATCGCGATGGCGGTCTGGCGCAACGTCGGCACGGTCATGGTGCTCTTCATCGCGGGCCTTCAGGCCATTCCCACCGAGGTCCGGGAGGCCGCGAAGCTCGACGGCGCCGGGGTCTGGCAGGAGTTCAGAGGCATCACGGTGCCCCTGCTGCGGCCCACGCTGCTGTACGCCACGGTGATCACCACCATCGGCTACCTCAATGTCTTCGAGGAGCCGTTCGTGATGACCCAGGGCGGCCCCTCCGACTCCACCCTCACCGTCTCGCTGAACATGTACCGCGAAGGCTTCAACTTCTTCCACATGGGCTATGCGAGCGCCATGGCGTATGTCCTCTTCGTAGTGATCATGGGCATCACGGTGCTCCAGCTCCGACTGCTGAAGGACAACACCAAATGAGCGCCAATGCACCCGGTGCCGTGCGGACGGCGCCGTCGAAGAAGCCCGAGCAGACCTCCGTACCGAAGCGGAAGCGGAATCTGAAGCGCCCGCTCGTCTACGTCCTGCTGTCGGTCGGACTGCTGATCATGTCCGCGCCCTTCCTCTGGATGGGGCTCTCCGCCTTCAAGACGCAGAGCGAACTGTCGGCCAGCCCGCCGGTGTGGATTCCGACCGAGTGGACGCTGGAGAACTTCCGGCAGCTGCTCGACGAGCTGAACCTGCCGCTGTACTTCATGAACTCCGTGATCGTCGCGGTGCTGGTCACCGTCTCGAACCTGGTGTTCTGCTCGATGATGGGGTACGCGCTGGCCAAGCTGAACTTCGTCGGCAAGAACAAGATCTTCGGCCTGGTCCTCGGCGCTCTGATGGTCCCCGGCAACCTGATGCTGCTGCCGCTCTTCGTGCTGATGAGCAAGCTCCAGCTGATCGACTCGTACGCGGGTCTGGTGCTGCCGTTCGCCGCCGGAGCCTTCGGGGTCTTCCTGATGCGGCAGTTCATGCAGTCGATCCCGGACGAGCTGCTGGAAGCGGCCCGGATGGACGGCGCCGGTGAGTGGTACATCTTCTGGCGGATCGTGATGCCGCTGGTGAAGCCCGCCCTCGCGACGCTCTCGATCTTCACCTTCCTCGGCTCCTGGAACAACTTCGTCTGGCCGCTGATCGCGACCAACGACCCCGACAAGTACACGCTCCCGGTCGCCCTGGCGACGTTCGCCACGGACCCGAACAAGGCCGGCGGCTCCAACGGCATGCTGATGGCCGGAGCGTTCCTGGTCGTGCTGCCGGTGCTGATCCTCTTCATCGCACTGCAGCGGCACTTCACCCAGGGCATCGCCACGGCGGGCATGAAGTAGCCCGCCCGCCCGGCCGCCCCGCCGGGCAGCCCGCGCGACCGCCCGCCGGCGAACCGCGCGACCGCCCCGTCCGGCGGCTTCCGGAACACCCGGCCGCCCCGGACACCCCGGACACCCCGGACACCCCGGACACCCCGGACACCTATGAGGCCGTGCCCCACGCACCCCTACGGCCACACCCCTTACGCAGCAGAAGGACATCTCGCCATGACTCACACCACGGTCCCGTTCCCCGACAACTTCCTGTGGGGCGCCTCCACGGCCGCCCACCAGATCGAGGGCAACAACACCAACAGCGACTGGTGGGTCAAGGAACACTCCACCGGCACCCACATCCAGGAGCCCAGCCTGGACGCCTGTGACAGCTACCACCGCTGGAACGAGGACATGGACGTCCTGGCCTCCCTCGGCTTCACGGACTACCGCTTCTCCATCGAGTGGGCGCGGATCGAGCCCGCCGAGGGCCAGTTCTCCCGGGCCGAGCTCGCCCACTACCGGCGCATGGTCGAAGGTGCCGTCGAGCGCGGTCTGCGCCCGATGATCACCCTGCACCACTTCACCGTGCCGCAGTGGTTCGAGGCGCGCGGCGGCTGGACGGCCGAGGGCGCGGTCGAGCTCTTCGCCCGCTACGTCGCGGCCTGCGCACCGGTGGTCTCCGAGGGTGTCAGCCACGTCTGCACCATCAACGAGCCGAACATGATCGCCGTGATGGCCGGCCAGGCCAAGCGCGGGGACATCGGCTTCCCGCCCGCCGGTCTGCCGACCCCGGACGACGAGACCACCCAGGCCGTCATCGCCGCCCACCACGCGGCCGTCAAGGAGGTCCGGGCGATCGACGCCGGCATCCAGGTCGGCTGGACCATCGCCAACCAGGTCTACCAGGCGCTTCCGGGCGCCGAGGACGTCACCGCCGCCTACCGTTACCCGCGCGAGGACATCTTCATCGAGGCCTCCCGCGGCGACGACTGGATCGGCGTCCAGTCGTACACCCGCACCAAGATCGGTCCCGAGGGCCCGATCCCGACCGCGGACGACGTCGAGCGCACGCTGACCCAGTGGGAGTACTACCCCTCCGCCGTCGGCCACGCCCTGCGCCACACCGCCGCGATCCTCGGCAACGACATCGCCCTGATCGTCACGGAGAACGGCATCGCGACCGATGTCGACACCCGCCGGGTCGACTACTACACCGGGGCCCTGAACGAGGTCGCCTCCGCGCTGGAGGACGGTCTCAACATCCAGGGCTACCTGGCGTGGAGCGCGCTCGACAACTACGAGTGGGGCTCCTACAAGCCCACCTTCGGCCTGATCGGCTGGGACCCCGAGACCTTCGAGCGGCTGCCGAAGCCGTCCGCCGTCTGGCTGGGCGAGATGGGCCGCACCCGCACCCTCCCGCGCATCACCGGCTGAGAGCCTGCCGGGCGGCCCTCGACCGTAGGTCGCCCCGGCAGGCTCCGGCACCACCCCAAGGACGGGGAGCCACCTGACGGCTCCCTCCGGTGCGGGAGCCGGCGCACCTGACGGCCGCCGGCTCCCGCACCACCCAGGCGTTCGGCGCGCCGTGCCCCGCTACCGCCGTTCGCCGTCCGGTGCGGCCGGAGCCCACAGCTCCGGCCGCCCGCGCGCATCCGGGGCGTCCCGCACTGCCGGGCCGCCCCGCCCTCCGTCACCTCGCGTCGCCTCGCGCCCTGTGACACCCACAGCTGCCGCCGTCGTTCCGACTCGGCCCGGACGGTTGCAGCACCCAGCACGCCACGAAATTCCCCCTTCCCCCTTCTGCCACCGGGAGCTGGACCTTCATGGACCGTCGCACATTCATCACCGCCGCGGGAACGGGGGCCGCCGCCCTCTCCCTCGGAGCCGTAACGGCGCACTCCGCCACCGCCGCGTCCCCGACCGCCGGCACCGCGGGGGCCGTGGCCGGAGCCGGCCGCGGCGCGCACTCCCCGTACTCCGCCGACGACCGGCAGCTGCTGCGCTGGTTCCGGGACACCTACCGGTCGATCGAGGCGATGACGACCGATTTCGGTCTCGCCACGGACAAGATCGACCTCAGCGGCTCCGGCGCCCCCGTGCAGTCGCGCCAGACCTCGCCCACCAACATCGGCTGCGGACTGTGGTCGACCGTCGCCGCCGCCGGACTCGGGGTGATCAGCGAGACCGCGATGCGCCGCAAGCTGGCGCACACCGTCTCCGCCGTCGAGAAGCTGGAGCGCCACCACGGCTTCTGGCTCAACTGGTACGACGCGCACGACGGTTCGGTGCTGACCCAGTGGCCCGGCACCGGCGACCCCGTCCGCCCGTTCCTCTCCTCGGTCGACAACGCCTGGCTGGTCACCGGTCTGCGGATCGCCGCCGACGCCGCGCCCTCGCTGCGCCCCCGCATCGCGCGGATCCTCGCGGACGCCGACTGGTCGTACTACTACACGCCGTACGACCCGGCCGACCCGGTCGCGGGCCCCGGCCAGCTGCGCGGCGGGTTCTGGACCGATACGGAGGAGCCGACCGGCCACCACTACGGGGCGCTGAACACCGAGCCCCGCATGGCCAGCTACCTGGGCATCGCCGATGGTTCACTGCCCGGCGACCACTACTGGCACCTGCTGCGCACGATGCTTCCCGAGCACGGCCAGGAGCAGTACCCGCAGGGCGGTTACGTCGCCATGGACGGCGCACGCGTCTGGCAGGGGCACTACACCCACCGCGGCCGGAAGATCGTCCCCACCTGGGGCGGCTCCATGTTCGAGGCCCTGATGGTCCCGCTGTTCGTGCCGGAGCCGGAGTGGTCGCCGCGGTCCTGGGGCCGCAACCACCAGCGGTACGTACGGAGCCAGATCGACCACGGCATGCGGGAGGCGGAGTACGGGTACTGGGGGTTCTCCCCCTCGAACATCCCCGAGGGCGGCTACCAGGAGTACGGCGTGGACGCGCTCGGCATGCAGGTGGACGGCTACGCCTCCAACACCGACCGCACGTACACGACCGACGGAGCGCCGCTGCCGCCCGCGTCCGCTTTCACCAACGGTGTGGTCACGCCGCACGCCTCGTTCCTCGCGCTGCCGTACGCCCCGCGGGAGGCGGTGGCCAACCTGCACGCGCTGGACCGGGACTTCGGCGCCTACCACGACGGATACGGCTTCCGGGACTCGGTGAACGTCGGCACCGGCCGGGTCAGCGACTTCATGCTCGCCCTCGACCAGGGCATGATCGCGGCGGCGCTGGCCCAGGCGATCCGTCCCGGTCTGCTCCAGACACCGTTCCGGACCGGCGGCTTCCGCTCCCGGGTGCGCCCACTGCTCGCCAAGGAGCGTTTCTCCATCTGACGGCGCACGGACCGTGAGGGCCGACGGCGCGTGGACCGCGAGGGCCGCCGCGGCCGGCCCTCGCGGTCCACGTCGGGTAGCGGGTCACCGAGGGTGGACATAGCCTCACAAATGTGATGCCGCCCGTGAGTCGTACCCGGAGCCCCATACCCGGCGGGGCCGCGCTCACCGCGCTGCTGGCGGTGTGCTGGCTGGTCCTGTCCCCCGCCGTGACCGCCCGCGCCGACGACCCGGTCACGCTCTCCCGCGACGGGCAGATCACCGACCGGGTGGGAGCGCTCGGCGACCGCGAACCGCAGGTGAAGGCGGCCCTCGACCAGCTCTTCGACGACCGCCGCGTCCAGCTCTTCGTCGTGTACGTGCGCGACTTCTCCGGCCGGTCCGCGCAGACCTGGGCCGATGAGACCGCCAACCGCAACGGTCTGGGCCAGGAGGACGTGCTGCTCTCCGTCGCCACCCACGACCGGCAGTACGCCTACTCCGTCGACGCGGGCTCCCGGCTCACCGACGCCCAGCTCCGGGACGTGGCGGGCACCGCGATCGAGCCCGCCCTCCGGGAGAACGACTGGGCCGGCGCCGCCATCGGGGCGGCCAACGGCTACTCCGCCGTACTGGCCGGGCAGCCGGTACCCACGCCGACCCTCACTCCGGGCCCCGCCGACCCCGGAACGGGAGACTCCGACCCCAGCAGCGCCGGGGACCTCGTCCTCCCCCTGGTCCTCGTCGGCGGCGCGGGCGCGGTCGCCGCCTACGCGTACACCCGGCGCAAGCGGCGCATGTCGGGCCGCACCACCCCCGCCGCGAGCGGATGGGGCGGCGCGGGCGGCGGGCCCGAGCCGTCGCTCCCGCTCCCCGAACTCGACGCACGGGCCAAGGGCGTGCTGGTGGACACCGATGACGCGGTGCGCACCAGCGAGGAGGAACTCGGCTTCGCCACAGCCCAGTTCGGCGAGGAGGCCGCCGCGCCCTTCACCGAGGCCGTCACCCGGGCGAAGTCCGAGCTGACGGCCGCGTTCCGGCTGCGCCAGCAGCTCGACGACGCCTTTCCCGAGGACGACGCGACGCGCCGCCGCATGCTCGACGAGATCATCAGCCGCTGTGCGACCGCCAACGAGGGACTCGACACGGTGTCCGAGGACTTCGACCGGCTGCGCGCCCTGGAACGTACCGCTCCGCAGGCCCTGGCCACGGTCGAGACCACCTTCCGCGAGCTCACCGGACGGATCACGGCGGCGGAGGCGACGCTGAGCGGTATGCGCGCCCGGTACGCGGAGTTGGCCATCGCTCCCGCGGCGGCCGGCATCGAACAGGCCAAGGACCGGCTCGTCTTCGCCACGTCCAGCCTCAACCAGGCCCGCCAGGCGGTCGACGACGGCGACAACGCCAGGGCCGCGGTCTACGTACGGGCCGCCGAGGGCGCGGTCGGGCAGGCAGCCACCCTGGCCGACGCGGTGGACCGGCGGGCCGCGGAGCTGGACGAGGCGGCGGAACGGCTGCCGGCCGCGCTCACCGAGACGGAGACGGACCTGGCGGACGCGGGGGGTCTGCTGGAGGGCACCTCGGAAGGGGTCCCGACCGCGGATCTGCGCGGCCGGATCGCCCGCGCCGAGACGGTGCTCGGTGGCGTACGGGAGGAGGTGGCCGCCGGACGTCACGACCCCATCGACGCACTGCGCCGGGTGGAGGAGGCGGACACCGCGCTGGACGAGGCGCTGGCCGGGGCCCGCGAGCAGGACCAGGGCAACCGCCGGGCCCGTTCGCTGCTCGATCAGGCGATGCTCACCGCCCGTTCCGCGATCGCGGCGGCGGCCGACTACATCACCACCAACCGGGGTGCGGTCGGCAGCCAGGCCCGCACCCGGCTGGCGGAGGCCCAGCGGCGCTGGGAACGGGCCCGGGAGCTGTCCGCCACGGACGACGCCCGGAGCGCGCTGGACGAGGCACAGCAGGCGGACGCGCTGGCCGGGCAGGCGCGGAGCCTGGCCGAGCAGGACGTACGCGGCTTCGACGGCCCGCAGGGTCCGGGCGGCGGTGGCCGGTCGGGCGGGGGCGGCATGGGCGGGGGCGGCATGGGCGGCGCGGTGCTCGGCGGCATCCTCCTCGGCGGGCTCCTGGGCGGAGGCGGCCGGGGCGGCATGGGCGGCGGCTTCGGTGGCGGGGGCCTCGGTGGCGGCTCGCTGGGCGGACCGGGCAGTTTCGGCGGTGGGGGTACCCGTGGCCGGCGGGGCGGCGGGGGCCGCTTCTGACGCCTCTCGCCCGCGCATCTCTTCCCCGTACCTCTCGCCCCGTACCTCTCGCCCCGTACGTCTCCCCTTGCCTCTCCCCGTATCCCCTCCCGTCCTCCGTTCGTCGTCGAAGGAGCAGTGCCATGACCAAGCAGACCATTCTCGGCCGCGTCACTCAGCTGGCGAAGGCCAACATCAACGCCCTGATCGACCAGGCGGAGGACCCGCAGAAGATGCTGGACCAGCTGATCCGGGACTACACGAACAACATCGCGGAGGCCGAGCAGGCGGTGGCCACCACCATCGGCAACCTGCGGCTGATGGAGCAGGACCACCGGGAGGACGTCGACGCGGCGGCGGAGTGGGGCGGGAAGGCCCTCGCGGCCAGCCGGAAGGCGGACGAGCTGCGCGCGGCGGGCTCGGCGGCCGACGCCGACAAGTTCGACAACCTGGCCAAGGTCGCGCTGGGCCGGCAGCTCCGGGCGGAGCAGGAGGCGAAGACGACGGAGCCGGCCATCGCCTCGCAGACGGAGGTGGTGGACAAGCTCAAGACCGGGCTGGACCGGATGAGGAACAAGCTCACGGAGCTGATGTCCAAGCGCGACGAGCTGGTCGCCCGCGCCAAGTCCGCACAGGCGCAGAACCAGATGATGGACGCCGTCAAGAACATCGACGTGCTCGACCCGACGAGCGAACTGAGCCGCTTCGAGGACAAGGTCCGGCGCGAGGAGGCGAAGGCCCTGGGCAAGCAGGAGCTCGCCGCCTCGTCGCTGGACGCGCAGTTCGAGCAGCTGGACAGCCTGGGCGAGAGCGCCGAGGTTCAGGCGCGGCTCGCGGCCCTGAAGACGGCCTCGTAGCGGGGCCGGACCGCCCCGCCGGCCGGGTTCAGTACATGCTCAGCAGCTGCTCCACCGAGAGTTCGGCGGGCCGTTCGCCGTCGGGCAGCGGCAGTTCGAACCAGACGGTCTTGCCGCGCGGGGTCCGCCGGGACCCCCAGGCGGCGCTGAGCAGTCCCACGAGCTGCAGCCCGCGCCCGCCCTCGTCGGTGTCACGGGCGCGGCGCCGCCGGGGCTGGACGAGCCCCGCGTCCCATACCTCGCACACCAGCGTACGGTCGCGCAGCAGCCTGATCCGGATCTCGCCCTCGCCGTAGCGCAGGGCGTTGGTGACCAGTTCGCTGACGAGGAGTTCCGTCGTGTCGACCAGGTCGTCGAGGTCCCAGGCGAGCAGCTGGGAGCGGGCCAGTTCACGGGCGCGGCCCACGGAGCGGGGCTCGGGAGGCAGCCGCCAGTCGCCGACCGCGTCCACCGGGAGCCCCTGGATACGGGCCATCAGCAGGGCGATGTCGTCCTCGCCGTGCCGGGTGTCCAGGGTGCTCAGGACGTGGTCGCAGACGTCTTCCAGCGCCTGGCCCGGCGCGGTGAGGGCGTCCCGGAACGCCTGGAGCCCCTCGTCGAGCGGATGCTCCCGGGACTCGACCAGGCCGTCCGTGTAGAGGGCGAGCAGGGCGCCCTCCTTCAGCTCCACCTCGACCTCCTCGAAGGGCTCGCCGCCGACGCCCAGCGGCATCCCGGGCGGGACGTCGAGCATCGCGGCGGGCCGGCCCGGCTCGGCCACGACCGGGGGGAGGTGGCCGGCGTTGGCGAAGGTGGCCCGTCGGGTGACCGGGTCGTAGACGGCGTAGACGCAGGTCGCCAGGTAGACCTCGGACAGGTCCGCCTCGCGGGACTTGTGCGCGACCCGGGAGGGCCACTGGGCGCCGCCGCCGCGACCGGATCCCGAGGTGCCGGGGGTGCCGAGGCCCCGGGCGACCTCGTCCAGGGCGGCGAGCACCTCGGCGGGTTCCAGGTCGAGCAGGGCCAGGGTGCGCACCGCGGTGCGGAGTTCGCCCATGGCGACGGCGGCCCGGAGCCCGCGGCCCATGACGTCCCCGACGACCAGGGCCGTGCGGTGTCCGGGCAGCTCGATCACGTCGAACCAGTCGCCGCCGACCTCGGTGGCGGTGTTGCCGGGCAGATAGCGGCAGGCGATGTCCAGCCCCGCGGCCTCCGGATCGCCGGGCGGGAGGAGGCTGCGCTGGAGGATCAGCGCGCGCTCGTGCTCGCGGCGGTAGAGGCGGGCGTTGTCGATGCAGACGGCGGCGCGGGCGGCGAGTTCGGTGGCCAGTACCCGGTCCCGCTCCCCGAAGGGCTCGCTGCCCTTCGTGCGGGAGAACTGGACGAGGCCGACGACGGTGTCGTGGGCGACCATCGGCACGGCGAGCGTCGACTGGACGAAGCCGAGGCCGTCGCCGGGTACGTCCTCGACGTGGCCGGTGCGCAGGGCGACGGCGCAGGGGGAACCGAAGGGGAAGCGGTGGACCGAGCCGAGTGCGGGCGGCAGGCCGTCCGCCCCGGTGCCGCACTCGGTGCCGGACGCGGCGCGGGGTCCGGCCGTCGCGGTGGGCATCGCGTCGGCGACGGCGCTCGCATGGGCCACCCTGCGCAGTTCGGCCGAGCCGCCTGACTCGCCGTGCGGTGAGCCCCAGCTGCCGGGCGGGGCCTCGTCGCCGGAGAGCAGCCCTTGGTACAGGTCGACGGAGGCGAGGTCGCAGAAGCCGGGGACGGCGACGTCGAGGAGTTCGCGGGCGGTGGTCTCCAGATCCAGTGAGTTCCCGATCCGGACACTCGCCTCGTTGAGAATGGCGAGATTGCGCCGGGCGCTGGCCGCCTCCCGGGCGGCTATGTGCCGGCGGGTGACATCGGTGGCCAGTCCGGCGATCCCCACGGGCCGGCCCGATCCGCTGTGCACCCGGTAGAGGTTCATGGACCAGTGCCGGCGGCCGGATTCACCCGGTGCGGTACCGATCAGCTGGAGGTCGGTGACGGATTCGCCGGTGTCCAGGACCCGCTTGAGGGTGGCCGAGAGCCGTTCGGCCTCGGGTCCGGCCAGATAGTCGTCCACCGTGCGGCCCCGGTGGTCGTCCGCGGCTCCGCCGAAGACCGTCGCGAACCGCTGGTTGGCCCGTACGACGGTGAAGTCCGTGCCGAACAGCACAAAGGCGAATGGCGACTGGCCGAAAATGGCCTGCGAGGCGGCGAGGTCCGTCTCGATACGGCGCAGCGCCCGTACGTCCACGACGATACAGAGCGCGGCCCGTTCGCCCTCCGCCGTCAGACTCGGCATGACATAGATCTCGGCGAGCCCGTGCGCACCGCCCTCGCCCGGCATCCGGAACGGGACGAGGCCCGTCCACTCCTTGCCGTCGAGGATCTCGCCGACCCGCCGATGCCCCTCCGAGCGCAGCTCGGCGGGCATGAACGCGTCGACCGGGTCCCTGCCGACCGCCTCGTGCGAGGCCATGCCGAACAGACCGGCGGCCCGCCGGCTCCACTGCTCGATCAACCCGTCGGGTCCGATCGAGAAGGAGGCGACCCTGATGTAGTCATAGATCGAGCCAGGCGGGCTGCTCTGCCACACGATGTCGCCCGCTGTCCCAGGTATTTCGCTCACGCGACCGTCCCCTCCAGCTCACACACCGGACCGGTCCTGCCCGCAGTATTCAGCACTACGGCCCCGTCCGACACGGCGTTCACGATCACAGCAAGGTCTCAGTCCCTTTCAGCCAGGTGCTGCCCGACCTCCGGTGATCGCTGTGCGTCCCTCCCCTCTCCTAACCAGGGAGAGCCAGCTCGAACCACACCGTCTTGCCGGTCTTTCCGCGCCGGGTCCCCCAGCGGCATGCGGAACAAGCCACGAGCTGAAGCCCCCTGCCCCCTTCGTCCTCGGGGCCCGCACTGCGTTCGGTGGGTGGATCCGGAAGCGGATCGGAGACTTCCACGAGCAGTCCGTGGGGGGCGGGCGGGGAGCCGGCGGCCCTCCCGGAACCCTTCTCACCAAAGCCTTCGCGACCGTTTCCGCCGGAACCGTCCGGCACACCGGCCGCCCCGCCGGACGCCCCTCCGGCCTCCCCGTCCGGGTAGGGCCGCACCAGCCGCACGCCGATGGGACCGGAGGCGTACCGCAGGGAATTGGTCACCAGCTCACTGACGAGCAGCACGGTCACATCACCGAAGGCCGCGTCGAGTCCCCAGGCGCGCAGCGCGTCGCGGACCGCGTGCCGGGCGCTGCGCACGGAACCGGGTGCCGCCGGAAAGGTCCACTCGGCGCAGTCGTCCTCGGTATCGATCACGCCGATCACTTCCCAAGATCAGCAACGGGGCACACCCCTCACATGGGGACATTCAGCACATACCCGCTAACTCATCCGCACTATCCCGAATCACGACGCGTGGGTCGTACGGGTGTATGACACAGGCAGACGGCCGCCGCCATGCGCACAGGGCCGCCGCCGCCCCGGCGCGGAGCGGTAGCGCGGCGCGTCAGGGCCTGGTGGGAATGCGGCGCGTCAGGGCCGGGCGGGAATGCGGCGTACGACTTCCTCGACTGCGGGCCGGTCCTGGTCCAGCCAGTCGACCTGGTCCACCTCGTCGGGCGCGAGCCAGCGCAGCTCGTCATGGTCCTCAAGCGGCTCGGGCACCCCGGACAGCAGCCGCACGGTCCATACGTGCAGCACATACCCGGGCTTCAGGGGCCAGGCGCCGGGAATGCGCTCCAGCGCCTCCGTCTCCACGCCCAGCTCCTCGCGGAGTTCCCGTACGAGCGCCTGCTCGCCGCTCTCGCCCGGCTCCACCTTGCCGCCCGGGAGCTCCCAGCGGCCGGCCAGCTCGGGCGGCGCGCTGCGGCGGGCGGCCAGCAGCCGCCCCTGGTCACAGACGGCTCCGGCCACCACCACCACGGAATCGTTCATACGGCGGAGCGTAGCCGTCCCCGCCGCCCGCGCCATGCCCGGTCCCGGACCGGATCGGCCCCTCAGGGCCGCGCGCGCCGGTCCATCCGCTCGACCCAGTACAGCTGCTTGTGGCCGTGGACATCGAGGCCTTCGGCAATCTTCCGGGCCTCGTCCTCCGTGGCATATCTGCCGACGCGGTAGCGATTGCCGTTGTCGTCCTGCCGTATCACCAGCCACGCGAGCGCGGCACCGCTGTCGCTCATCGTGTCGCTCCCCCGCATATCGCCCCTCTCCCCACCGGCGTGCACGTCTCTAAGGATCCCCAGGAAACCGCAGTACGCATATGCCGGAGCCTACGCCTGACCTTCACGCTGCGGAGGCGGATTTACACAAAGAGATACACATCCCATCCGGCGCGAGGGGGCGCACGCCTTCGAGTGCGCCCCCATCGGTCCGGTCTGCGGGCAGCGAACGGGAAATGAGGAGCCGGACGGACAGGCCGTTGCCGCGAGGCCGCCGCCCCGGAGTCACGGGATACGGCGCCACGGAACACGGCGTCACGGGATACGGCGCTACGGAACGCGGCGTCACGGGATACGGCGCTGCGGGACGCGTAGTCGCGCGACGCGGAGCCGCGGCGGCCGAGGGGGCGTCAACTCGGCATCACGGGCACCGGACAGGCCGTCCCGGTCTCGGCAGCGCGACGGGAACACCGCTCCGGCGCCGCCCCGGACGCCGCCGTGAGCCCGTCCGGCCCGCGGTGGGCCCGGAGCTCCGGCCCCGCTGGCAGCGAGGCGCACCGCGGATGACGGGAGCTCACCTGACCGGCAGATGGTAGGCGACGCGATAGCGGTCGGCCGGGACCACGACATCGGCCGTCTCGACCGCGCGCCCCGAGGCGAAGTACGTCCGCCCGATCACCATGACCACATGGCCCGGTACGCCGCCGAGCGCCAGGAGCTCCTCCGCCAGCCCCGGGCGCGCGCCGACCTCTTCGGTCATGTTGTCCACGACGACATCGATCGCCGCCATCCGGTCGACCACCCCGCAGCCCCCCAGCGGGCCCTCCTCCGGCAGCATCACCGGGGTGCGTCCGGTGACCGCGAGCGGCTCCCAGGAGGTGGAGAGCATCATCGGCTCGCCCGCCTCCCGGAACACGTAGTGCGTACGCATCACGCGGTCGCCCGGCTCGATCCCGAGCCGCTCGGCGATCTCCGGCCCCGCCTCCTCCTGCTCGCTGCGCGACTCCCAGGTCCCGCGCGCACCGTCCGCCGTCTGCTCCTGGCGGAACGGACTGGCCCCGGCACCCGGCCGGTAGCCGGAGCGGGCGATCCTGCGCGGCACGGGACGCTCCCGCACATACGTACCCGAACCGGAACGCCCCTCCACCAGCCCCTCGGCCATCAGGACCTTCCGCGCCTCCAGGGCTACGGTGTCCGAGACTCCGTACTCCTCGCGGATACGGGCCTGGGACGGCAGGCGGGTATGGGGCGGCAGCGCGCCGTTGACGATCTTCTCTCTGAGATCGCTGGCCACGCGCAGATAGGCGGGCTGCTCACCGAAAGTCACAGGCACTCCCAACAGGTTGACAGTCTGCAACAGACTGACAACCGTGGGTTGTGGACCGCAAGCACAGGCCAAAGTTTCACTCGAAGTGATGATTCGCCTGCGACCGGCGCATATACCGAACGTGAGCGCCACAGGGGTCCCAGCCTTTT
Source organism: Streptomyces sp. NPDC001787 (assembly GCF_040297465.1). Classification (NCBI taxonomy): domain Bacteria; kingdom Bacillati; phylum Actinomycetota; class Actinomycetes; order Kitasatosporales; family Streptomycetaceae; genus Streptomyces; species Streptomyces sp. NPDC001787. Next base: position 179,416 of record NZ_JBEOZE010000011.1, on the reverse strand, counting down.
CCTGCCCCCGCCCACCCCCTTCCACACGGCTCACCCGATCAAAAATCGCCAAACCCGTGACCATTTCTGGTCCAGACAAATAACTTCCCGTGCGCAGAAGGGCTTTCGCGCACCCAAATCGCCGACATACAGCCTCAGTTCACGGACCGGAACGAGCTTCAGGCGTCGAGATCCACGGTGAGCCGATGCGCCCCGTCGGCCGCGGCCCCAAACCCCCGCCGAGCGGGCCACGCGCCGGGCGGAGGGAACACGGATGCGGGGCGGTCGCCCGACGCGACCGCCCCGCACTCGTCACTCACTTACTCACTTACTCACTTACTCACTCACATGTTCATGCGCACACGGCTTCCACCGCTTGCCGGAACGCCCGTCAGAACTGCAGCGCCCAGGAGTTGATCCGTCCGGTGTCCGCGGCGGCGTTGTCGCTGACCCGCAGCTTCCAGGTGCCGTTGGCCACCTCCGACGAGGCGTTCACCGTGTAGGTGGTGTTCACGTTGTCGGTGCTGCCGCCGGTCCCGTACGCCTTCAGGTTGTAGACCGAACCGTCGGGCGCGACCAGGTCGATCTTCAGGTCACCGGAGTAGGTGTGCGTGATGTTGACCGGCACGCTCAGCGCGGAGGGAGCGTTGCCCGCGATGCCGGTGACGGTGACCGGGGCCTCGACGGTCGCGTTGTCGGCGATGGCGTATCCGGTCGTGTTCTCGAACTTCTTGCCGGGCGGCGTGGTGGTGCCGGTGCCGACGTACAGCAGCCGGTTGGGGGAGCCGGTGCCCGGGTTCGTCACCACTCCGGTGGTCGCCGCGGCGACCAGACCGGCGGAGACCTGCGCCGGGGTCGAGCCCGGGTGGTCGGCGAGGTACAGGGCTGCCGCGCCGGCCACGTGCGGGCTCGCCATCGACGTACCGGAGATGGTGTTCGTGGCGGAGTCGCTGGTGTTCCACGACGAGGTGATCGAGGAGCCCGGGGCGAAGATGTCCACGATGCTGCCGTAGTTGGAGAAGCTCGAACGGGCGTCGGTGCTGGTGGTGGAGCCGACGGTGATCGCCTCGCCGACACGCGCCGGCGACTTGGTGGAGGCGTCGGTCGACTCGTTGCCCGCCGCGACGGCGTAGGTGATGCCGGACGCGATGGAGTTGCGCACGGCGGTGTCGAGCGCGGAGTCCGCCCCGCCGCCGAGGCTCATGTTGGCGACGGCCGGCTTGACGGCGTTGGCCGTCACCCAGTCGATGCCCGCGACGACCTGCGCGGTGGTGCCGGAGCCGCTGTTGTCGAGGACCCGGACGCCGACGATCTTGGCCTTCTTGGCGACGCCGTACGAGGACCCGGCGACGGTGCCCGCCACGTGCGTGCCGTGACCGTGGCCGTCCTGCGCCGTGTTGTCGTTGTCGATGGCGTCGTAGCCGTTCGAGGCGCGTCCGCCGAAGTCGCTGTGGCTGATCCGTACACCGGTGTCGATGATGTACGCGGTGACACCCTCGCCCGCCTTGTCGGGATAGGTGTAACTCTGGTTCAGCGGAAGGTTCTTCTGGTCGATCCGGTCCAGGCCCCAGGAGGGCGGCGAGGGCTGGGTGCCGGAGACCGTGAAGGTCCGGTTCTGCACCACGGACGCCACGGCCGGGTCGGCGGCGAGCTTCCTCGCCTCGGCGGCCGAGGCCTCGACCGCGTAGCCGTTGAGGGCCGAGCGGTAGGTCTTCTTGATCTCGGCGCCGTACTCCTTGGCCAGCGCCTTGCCGCGGGCGGAGCCCGCGTCGGGAGCCGACTCGTCGAGGGTGACGATGTAGCTGCCGCTGATCGCGCCCGGGGCGCCCGCGTTCTCGATCACTCCTTCCGCCGCGCGCTCGGACGCGGTGGCCGGGAAGGCCGCGGCGGTGGAGAGAGCCAGGGCGGCACCGGCTATGACGCTCGCCGCGGCGAGTCTTCGACGGGCCTGGGGGGTGTGACGCGTCACTGACATGTGAGGGGTCCTCCTCATGGGCGTGTACTGGTGGGGGCACTGGAGCCGCGCCGCGATTCCAGTCATGGGCATGACAAACCAGACACCGTGGCGCCACGTTTTCTGCGCCGTCCGCGATCGGCCTGCCGTACTGCCAGGCGAAACTTTGACCGATCCATGGCAAACCCACAAGGGTGCCTTGAGGTGCGCCATACATTCGACATTCATCCGCCATCCGCCTGACATGCTGGCGGGCATGGCCATGTACCGCTGCCCGCAGGACGGGACCCGTGCCGACATCACCGACCTGACCTGGTGCTGCCCCCGCTGCCGGGGCCCCTGGGACCTCGATTTCGAGACCTCGGCGGGGCTCTCGCTGAACTCCCTCGCCGGGCGCGTCAATTCACAGTGGCGTTACGAGGAGGCGCTGCCCCTCTCCGCCCCCGCGGTCTCCCTCGGTGAGGGCCGCACCCCGCTGGTGCCGCTCACGGGGACGGTCTCCGCCAAGCTCGACTACCTGATGCCGACGCTCTCCTTCAAGGACCGCGGCGCCGTGATGCTCGTGGAACTCGCCCGGCGGCTGGAGCCCGCCCGTGTCGTCGCCGACAGCAGCGGCAACGCGGGCACCGCCGTCGCCGCGTACTGCGCGCGGGCCGCTCTGCCCTGCACGGTGTACGTCCCCGAGGGGACCTCCCCGAAGAAGACCGAACAGATCCGGGCCCACGGCGCCCGGCTGGAGGTCGTCCCGGGCGGCCGGGAGGCCACCGCGCTGGCCGCCCGCGCCGCCGCCGACGCCCCCGGCACCTTCTACGCCTCGCACGTCTTCAACCCGTACTTCCTGCACGGTACGAAGACCTATGTGTACGAGCTGTGGGAGGACCTCGGCGGCCGGCTGCCGGACGCGCTCGCCCTGCCCGTGGGCAACGGCACGCTGCTGCTCGGCGCGGCACTCGCCACCGCCGAACTCCACGCCCGCGGCCTGATCGAGCGGCGCCCGGCCCTGATCGCCGTCCAGGCCGAGGCGGTCTCCCCGCTGGCAGCCGCGTTCCACGCGGGCGCGCGGGAACTCCCGGCCACCGCCGCCGACGCGGCCCCCACGCTCGCGGAGGGCATCGCCATCCCGCGCCCGCCGCGCGCCCGTCAGATCCTGGCGGCCGTCCGTGCGTCGGGCGGCACCTTCCTCACCGTGACGGAGGACCGGATCCGGGCCGCCCAGCGGGACCTGGCGTCCCGGGGCTTCTTCGTGGAGACGACCGGGGTCGCCTGCTGGGCGGCGGTGGGCGGCTGGACGGACCGCGAGGTCGTCGTACCGCTGTGCGGGGCGGGGCTCAAGACGGGCCTGGCCGCGTAACGAACGTGAGCCGCCGGCCGGTCGGCCCGTGAGCCGGCCGGCCGGTCCGTGAGGCGGCCGGCCGGTCCGTGAGGCGGCCCGTGAGTCAGTCCGTCCAGTGGGTGTCGTGCTTGACGAAGAACTCCGTCCGCTCCTCGGGCGACCACTCGGCGGCCTCGGCCACCTGCTCGAAGTACTCCTCGCGCGGCGCCCCCGGTGTGAAGAGCAGCAGCATCGACGCGGGCTCGTCCGCGTCGTTGCGGAAGGCGTGCAGACCGCCCTGCGGTACGTGGACGAAGTCGCCGCGCGTCGCGTCCGTCCAGCGCTCACCGTCGTAGATCCGTACGGTCCCGTCAAGGATGAAGAAGGACTCCGAGATCGACCGGTGGAAGTGTGTCGCGGGGCCGCCTGCCCGGGGGGCCATGTCCATCCGGTACAGCCCGAACTCACCATGGGTCGACTCCGTGGTGGCCAGGTAGTGCGTCCGTCCGCCGCCGGGCGTCAGCAGCTCCGGGGCGGTGTCCGAGGGCCGGTACGAGGCGCTGATCTCGCCCGCGCCGACGGTGTAGGTGGGGTCCGGGTACGACATGCCGCTCTCCTCTGCTCCATCCGGCCGCTTCGCGCCGCGGCCGTCCGCCGTTCACGCGCGCCGTGCCCCCGACCGCGCCGTCGCCTTCCCTACCTTCATGACGTGAGCCTCTCGCGCATCCCTCTCCTCGCGTCCTTGGCCGCGGGCGCCCTGATCGCGCCCCTGCCACTCCTCTCGTACGCCGCCGAAGCCCCGCACCGCACGGCCCCGCACGCCACCGCGCGGAACGGCACGGCGCCGCCGGTCTGCGGCGGGACGGACGTCCCGGACGCCTCCTGGGCACCGAGCTCCACCCGCTTCGGTGAGGCCGCAGGCTACGACCCCTATGTCGGCAACGGATATCTCGGACACCGCGTCCCCGCAACCGGGGCCGGGTACGACACCTCGGGCGAGAAGACCGGCTGGCCCCTGTACACCCCCCGCTACGACGGCGCGTTCGTCTCCGGGCTGTACGCCAGGGAGGAGGGCACGGCCGAGGGGCGCGAGGTCATCGCGGCGCTGCCGAGCTGGACGACCCTCGATGTGCGCGTCGGCGGGGAGACCTACGGCCCCGGCACCCCGGCGGGCCGGATCTCGCGCTACCGGCAGACCGTGTTCCTGGCCTGCGGGCTGGTCCGTACGTCGCTGCGCTGGACCACCGCGGACGGCCGGGCGACCGACCTGACGTACGACGTGCTGACCGACCGGTCCGACGTCCACACCGGAGCGGTACGGCTGCGCATGACCCCGCGCTGGAGCGGTACGGCGACCATCACCGGGCGCCTGGACGAGCGGGGCGCGCGCCGGATCACGATGGCCTCGGACGGCACGTTCCGCACGCTGGGCACCGGGACGGAGGGGGCCATCGCCCAGACGATGCGACGCGGCTCGGGCATCGTCGAGACACTGCGGCACCAGCCCGGGAAGGCCCTGCAGCCGACCCCGGTGCGCGAAGGGATCACGTACACCTTCGAGAAGTACGTGGGCGTCGACACCGCGCTCACGTCCTCCGCCCCGCGCCGGTCCGCCCTCGACGCCGCGCACCGTGCGGCCCGGCGCGGCTGGACGGGCGTCTTCGAGGCGAACGCCGCCGCCTGGCGGCGGGCCTGGGCCGCCGATGTCACCGTACGGGGCCGCCCCGAACTCCAGGGCTGGCTGCGGTCCGCGCAGTACGGGCTGCTCGCGAACACCCGGCCGGGCTCCTCCGACAGCATCGCCCCGGCCGGTCTGACCAGCGACAACTACGCGGGCATGGTGTTCTGGGACGCCGAGACCTGGGTGTACCCGGGGCTGCTCGTCACCCGGCCGGAGCTCGCGCGCTCCGTCGTCGAGTACCGCTATCGCACCCGCGACGCCGCCCGCGCGAACGCGGAACGACTCGGCTACGACGGCCTGTTCTACCCCTGGACCAGCGCGAGCAGGGGCCGGCTGGACTCCGAGTGCCAGAGCTGGGACCCGCCGCACTGCCTCACCCAGAACCACCTCCAGGGCGATGTCGCGCTCGCCGTCTGGCAGTACTACCTGGCCACCGGCGACCGCGACTGGCTCGCGGAGCGCGGCTGGCCGCTGCTGCGGGGCATCGCCGAGTTCTGGCGGTCGCGCGCCACCGCGAACGGCGACGGCAGCTACTCGGTGCGGAACGTGGCGGGCCCGGACGAGTACAGCAACGGGGTCGACGACGGGGTCTTCACCAACGCGGTCGCCGCCACCGCGCTGCGTCACGCGACCCGCGCCGCCGAACTGCTCGGTCACCCGGCACCGGCCGCCTGGACGCGGGTCGCGGACGGTCTCCGCATCCCGTACGACGCGGAACGGAAGGTGTTCCTCCAGTACGCGGGCTACAACGGCTCCACCATCAAGCAGGCCGACGCCGTGCTGCTGATCCATCCCCTGGAGTGGCCGATGGAGCAGGGCGCTGCCGCCGCCACGCTCGACTACTACGCGGCCCGCACCGACCCGGACGGCCCCGCCATGACGGACTCGGTGCACGCGGTCGCCGCCGCCGCCATCGGGGAGCCGGGCTGTGCGACATACACCTATCTCCAGCGCGCCGTGCGGCCGTTCGTCCGCGGCCCGTACTCCGTGTTCTCCGAGGCACGCGGCGAGAAGTCCGGTGCGCAGGACCCCCTCTCCGGCTTTCCGGCCGACGACTTCATCACCGGGAAGGGCGGCTTCCTCCAGGTCTTCACACACGGGCTGACGGGGCTGCGGCTGCGCGAGGACGGGGTGCGCCTCGACCCGATGCTGCCCCCTCAGCTGCACGAGGGCGTCACGCTGACGGGCCTGCGCCATCAGGGCCGTACGTACGACATCGTCATCGGCGCCCGGACGAGCACGGTGCGGCTGACGTCCGGCGCCCCGTTCACCGTCCACACCCCGGCGGGCCCGCGCCGGCTGTCCACCACCCTCACCCTGCCCACGCGCCGCCCCGACCTGGCCCCGACGGCCGACGCGGCACGCTGCCGCCCGGCCACGGCCACCTCCGAGACCCCCGGCCTGTACGCGGAGGCGGCGGTGGACGGCAGCCCGGCGACGGTCTGGTCCCCGGACGGGGCGACGGGATCGCTCACGGTGGACCTCGGCCGGCCGCTCGGCGTGACCTCCCTCGTACCGGAGTGGGGCGATGTGCCCCCCGCCTCGCACACCCTGGAGACCTCGGCGGACGGGCGCGCGTGGCAGCCGTACGTGGCCGGGGACAGCGCCAGGATGGTGCGGGTGACCGTCCGTTCGCAGGACGCGGGCAAACCGCCGGGCATCGCCGAACTGCGGGTCGGCACGGCGAACTGACCAGGGGTGGCCGGGCATCGGCCGCCCTGGGGGCGCGCCGCCCCCGCCCTCCGTGCGCGCGCCGCCCCCGCCCTGCGTGCCGTCCCGGCGGGATGCGGCGGTTTTCGGCCGTGCCGTCGAGGGGCGAATACGGGTATCCGCAGCGGCATCGGGCCTCTTGTCACCCGGATCCCCGCTGCCTACCTTCGTGATCAGCACCTTGGAACAGCGGGCACCCCGGACGGTCCCCACCGGCCGGAACCCGTTTCATCAGCGCATGCTCGACAAGACACGGAGGCGTCACATGCCCACAGCCATGCTGGAACTCCCGAAGGTCGACGAAGTCCGCGACGCGGGGCCGCTGGCGGTCGACGACGAGGCGATCGTGTTCGAGGACGACGACCGCAGCGACCGCGAGCACACGGCCTGCCTCTCCGACCCCTGGGTCACCGCCACCACCCGTTTCGAGTGCCAGAAGAACTCGTAGCGTGACCGAATCCATCGCCGGCCGCAGCGGATGGTGCGACCGGTCCGACGACATCTGGTCGTACCTGAACGATCCGCGGATGCCGGCGATGGACCACGGCTGGAAACTGCACATCACCGCGCGGCCCGCCGAACTCGACGATGTGACCGCTCTCGTGCTGCCGGTGCTGCGGCGGTACGTCTGCCACGCGAAGTTCGCCCGGGACGCGGAGACACTGCGCACCATCAACTCCGGTGTGCCGGACGCGGGCATCGTGGGGAAGGCGATCACGGTCTATCCCCTGCCCGGCGCCGTCGTGGAGATCGCCGGGGAACTGGTCGCCGTACTGCGCGGCCGGGAGGGCCCGCAGGTCGTCAGCGACCGGCGGGTCGATCCGGACTCCCCCGTCTACTACCGCTACGGGCCCTTCACGGGCGAGTACCGGACCGGCCGGAGCGGACGGCTGGAGTCGGTCATGACCGGACCGGACGGCCGGATCTTCGACGGGCTGGCCGCCGGCTCGTACCGCTGCCCGCCCTGGGCCGAGGATCCCTTCGCGGCCGGGTCCGGGGCCGGGGCCACGGCCGGGTCCGGGGCCGCCGCCGGGTCCGGGGCCGGGCCTACGGGCGAGCCGTCCCCGCCCGGCCTGGGCGGCGGACGCTATACGGTCACCGCCGGCATCGTGCGCAAGCCGGAGGGCAACGTCTACCGGGCGGTCGACGTGTCCACGGGACGGTCCGTGGTGGTCAAGCAGGCGAGGGCGTTCGTGGCCGAGGACGAGTCGGGCGCGGACACGCGTGACCGGCTCCGCAACGAACGTACGGTCCTGGCCGCACTCGGCTCCGTCGACGGTGTGCCCCGGGGGCTGGACTACTTCCGGCACCGCTCGGACGAGTACCTGGTGATGAGCAGTTGCGGCGGCCGGAACCTGCGCCGGGACGTCCAGGACAACGGCCCCTACCGGGACGACCCCGCCGATCCGGCGCGCACACTCCCCGCACTCGCCACGGGTCTCCTGCGCATCGTGGACGACATCCACCGCCGGGGCGTCGTCGTCCGTGACCTCAAGCCGGACAACGTGGTCCTCGACGACACGGGCCGGTGCCATCTGATCGACTTCGGGATCAGCGAGCTGGGCGGTACCGGCCCGGGAGGGGCGACCCCCGGCTACAGCGGACCCGTTCAGCGCGGGAACGGACCGGCCGCGCCCGCCGACGACTACTACGCGCTGGGCGCGACCCTGTTCTACGCTGCCACGGGCCTGGACCCGGTGATCGCCGACGCCGACGACGGGGTCAACCTGGAGCGGTCCCTCGACGCCCTGGCCTGGGCGCTGCCCGGCCGTGACCACCGGGAGACCCGGTCCACCATCACCGGCCTGATGAACCTCGACGCGACCGCGCGAACCGCCGGTGCCGGCCGGCTCCGGACGGGGAAACCCGGGGCGTCCGGACCCTCCCGGCAGCCTCGGCGGCGGCGGCTGGACGACGGCCTGCTCCAGGAGATCATCGAGCACACGACCGCCTACTGCGCCGAGGAGGCGCGCGGGATCGTGGACCCGGTGCGCGCCGCCCGCCTGAACATCCCCACGCCGGTCGATGTCTACGGCGGAAGCTCGGGGCTCGGCCTGGAACTCCTCCACCACACCGGGCGCCCCGGGGTGCGGGAGGCCGTCGACGCACTGGCCCGATGGACCGCCCAGCAGACGAGGAGCATGTCGCCGGGCTTCTACGCCGGCCGCACCGGCGTGGAACTGTTCCTCGCGGCGGCGCATGCGGGTACGGGCACAGGCACGGGTACGGGTACGGGCCCGGCGGCGCCGGCCGGGGAGTCGGACCTTCTGGTCCCTTCGGCCCACCCGGTCCTGCCGGCCCACCCGGTCCTGCCGGTCCGGACGCCGGACGGCGGACCGCCGGAGGCGGACCTGATCGAGGGCGCCGCGGGAATCGGCCTCGGCCGCCTGCTGCTCGCCCGGCAGGCCCTCGCGGCGGGCGACCGCCTCGCGGCCGACCGGCACCGGGCCATCGCCGCCGCGTGCGACCGGATGCTGGAGTCCGGCGAGGCCGGGCTGACGGCGACGGGCACCGGCTCACCCGGCAGCGCCGCGCTGGGCGCGGGCCTCGCGCACGGCGAGGCGGGCGTCGCGTACTTCCTGCTCGAACACGGCAGCGCGACGGGCGACCCGGCCGTGATCGGCAGGGCCCGGAAGGCCTGCGCGCACCTCGCCGCCGCCACACCGGGCATCATCACGGCAGCCGGCGAGCCGCGGGCGACCCGTCGGTACGGCTCATGGTGCCGCGGCCTCGCCGGGATCGGAGCCGTACTCCTGCGCGCCGCCGACCGCCTGGGCGAACCCGAGTACCTTCGCCTCGCACAGCGGACGGCGCACACCTGCGCCGCACTGGCACCACGCATGCCGCTGGTCACGCAGTGCTGCGGCCTGGCAGGGGTGGGCGACCTGCTGGTGGACGTCGCGGAGGCGTCCGGGTCCGAGGAGGTGTGGGACGCCGCCGGAGACGTAGCGATGATCATCCTGAGCCGCAGCGGCGGCACGCGGTCCCGCCCGACGTTCCCGGACAGCGGCCTGACCGGCCCGAACGCCACCTGGGCCGGTGGCTCGGCCGGCGTACTGGCCTTCTTCCGGCGGCTGCGCGACCGGGGCGGGGAGCGGCTGGGCCTGATCGGCTGACGTGAAGCGCGGGGCGGCGATCCGCCACCGCACGGCCGGTCCACCGCCCGCCCGGCTCACGGCAAACGGCAAACGGCTCACCGCTCACGGCAAACGCCTACGGGTGCCCCGGGGACGGTGCGGGGACCGTTCCCGCTCCCAGCCGCGCCTGCTCCTCCTCGACGATCCGGCGGGCCATCGCCGTGTCCGACACATCGACGGCATCCGGCGTCGACTCGGCGACCGCGCTGCGGCGCGCGTACGCGTCGAACAGCCGGGACTTGTTCTTCAGCATCCGCACCATCCGCTCGTCCACCCCGCCCGTCGCGAGCAGCCGGTGCACCCGGACCGAACGCAACTGCCCCATGCGGTGGGCCCGCGCCACTGCCTGATGCTCCAGGGTCGGCTTGATCTGGGGCTCACAGATGATCACCACGGACGCGGCCTGCATGTTGAGTCCCACGCCCCCCGCCTCGATCTGCGCCACCAGCACCGCGTGCCCCGGTGCGGCGGTGAACCCGTCGACCAGTTGCTGGCGGCGTACGGGCGGCACGCTCCCCGAGAGCGGGCCGAACACCTGACCGCCGCCGGGGCCGCGGGCACCGTCCAGCGCTTCCTTCACCGTCGCCAGGACATCCCTGAAGTGGGAGAACACCACCACTTTCAGCCCGTTCTCGGCGGCGTCCTCGACGATCTCGGCCAGCCGGTCCAGCTTGGCCGACTTCTCGGGGTGTGCGTAGGCCGCTCTGCGCATCGCCATGAAATTGCCCTCGCGCACCGCCTCGCGGTAGGCGGCCTCGTCCGACGCGCTCAGCTCCTCCCACTCGTCCGTGTGCTGGAGCGTGGGCAGTTCGGTCAGGACGTCCTGCTGGTTGCGGCGCAGGTAGACCGGGGCGACCGCCCGGCGGAAGCTCTTGGCGCCGGCCGCGCCGTCACGGTCGCCGATGGCCTCGGCCAGCTCCGGCTGAAGGATCTGGACGAGGCTGCGGAACTCGGCGACGCGGTTCTCCATGGGCGTACCGGTCATGAAGAGAACGCGTTCGCAGTGCCCGGACCAGGCCGTCACGGTCCGGGAGCGGCGCGCCTGCGGGTTCTTGACGTAGTGGGCCTCGTCGACGACCAGCATCCCGAGCTCCCCGCTCGCGGGGACGGGAAAACCGCTCAGGGCGGTGAAGGTCGTCACTCCCACCCCGCCCCGGCTCCGCCAGTCGGCGAACGCCTCCTGCCGGTCGGGGCCGTGCAGTGGCATCACGCGCAGCTTGCTGCGGGCCTCGATCTCGCGTGTCCAGTTGATCAGGACGCCGGCCGGGCAGACGACCATGAAGTGGCTCTGCCCCTCGGCGGCGAGGTGGGACAGGGCGGCGATGGCCTGGATGGTCTTGCCGAGCCCCATCTCGTCGCCGAGGATCACCTTGCGCTGGGTGAGGACGAAGCGTGCTCCGAAGGCCTGGTAGCCGCGCAGCGACACCCGGCGGTGGGTGTCGTCGAGCAGCTGGCCGCGGACCCGTTCGGCGACCTCGTCGGGCAGGAACCCCTCGGCGGCGTCGGGGTCGGGTCCGCCGCCGGAGATTTCCGCGAGCAGGCTGTAGTACTCGGCGGAGCGCAGCTCGAAGTCGACCCAGGCCGCCACGTCGGAAGGGGTACCGCGCAGCAGATCGACCGAGGCCTGGGCGAGCAGTTCCGGCACCGCGCCCCGTACCGCCTCCTCGGTCGCCGCGCGGACCTCGGCGACCGCCGTGAGCGCCCGTTCCCGTTTGGCCCGCCCGGCCAGCAGCATGCGCAGCCGCCCGCCGGCGGTCCTGGCCTCGGCCAGCAGCGGTCCGAGGCGCGCCGAGAGCACCGCGGCGGCGTCGACGGCACGCCGCGCGTCGGGCCCCGCCTCCACCAGGACGTGCAGGGCCTCGACGAGCGCCGTGGTGCGGGGCTCCGGCGCGTCCACGTCGATGTGGACGGCGACGGTCTCACGTACGGCATCGGATATCCGACGCGCCGCCGCGACGACCTGATCGGCGGTCCGCTGTCCCACGCCCGGAATCTGCCGCAGCCGGTAGGGGCCCGCGTCGAGCACCTGCCGGACCGACCGCAGCCCGCTCCGCTCGATGTCGCCGAGCCTCACCCTGCCCTCGGTGACCTCCTTCAGCCTGGCCACGGGGATGGCGTCGAGCGCCTGCTCCACCGACTCGTCGTGGATCGGCTTCAGCGCCGCCCTGACCGCCTCGACGGCCCGCCCGTGGTCACCGGCCACCGCCTGCGCGGCGTCGTACAGCCGCACGCCCTCCGCGACCGCTTCCCGCTCACCGCGCCCCATCCCGCCCCGGCCCTTCTCACTGTGTCCCCGAATACCGCGGGCCATCCGATCATGACCGCCATCGGGGCGCGCCTCTTCCTCACCGCCACGGCCGCGCCCCGCCGGACCCCGTCCGGCGGGGCGCGGCTCGCTCGCGGCTGTGCCTGCCTAACGTACGGGGAACACACCACTTGCCAGGAGGTCCCGTGCCCCGTACGCGTCCGAGGAGATTCGCACGTCCCTTCGAGGCCATCGAGCCGCCGCGCAATACCGAGGTCGTGATCGGCGTAGTGTCGATGACGGCTCTGGTGCTGGCTCTCGGCGCCCTGTCCGGGTCACTGGTGTGGCTTCTGGGGCTCCTGGTGTTCCTGCCGGGAACGGCGTCGGCGCTGTGCACCGTACGGCAGACACTGTTCGTCTCCGCGTGGACCACGCTCGTGGTCATCGTCACGGTGGTGCTCCGGCACGGCGACGGGGCGTCGTGGGTCGACAGGATCCTCATGATGCTGCTGACGCTCACCCTGGGCGCGGCCTCCGTCTACGCTTGCGACCGCCGCATCCACCGGGAGCACGAGATGCTGCGGATCCGCTCCACCGCCGCGGCGATGCAGCGCCACATCCTGCGCCCGCTGCCGCTGCTCACCGATGATGTCCTGGTCGACGGCGTGTACGAGCCCGTGCAGGAGGACCGGCTCGTCGGCGGCGACATCTACGACGTCGTCGCCTCCCCGTGGGGCACCCGGGTCCTGATCGGCGATGTCCAGGGCAAGGGCCTGCCCGCGGTCGGCGCCGCGTTCGCCGTCATCGGCGCGTTCCGCGAGGCGGCCCACCGGGAGCCCACCCTGACCGCGCTCGCCGACGCGCTCGACGCCTCTGTCGTACGGCACAACTCCTATGCCGCGCAGACCGGTGACGACGAACGGTTCGTCACCGCCCTCGTCGTCAACATCGACGCGCACAACGACGTGCAGGTCATCAACTGCGGGCACATTCCCCCGCAGCTGCTCCATGACGCCACGGTCAGCACCCCGGCCCTCGAATCCGGTGTCCCCCTCGGCCTGGCCGAACTCGCCGTCGCACCCGCCACCGTCGACTGGTTCCCCTTCCCGCCCGGCGCGACGCTCCTGCTGACCACCGACGGACTCACCGAGACCCGCGCCGCCGACGGCACGTTCTACCCCCTCACCGAACGGCTCGCCGAGCGCGTCTCGCTCTCCCCCACGGACCTGCCGCGCGCCCTCTACGACAACGCCCGCGCGTTCGCCGGGGACGGCAGCCAGCACGACGACGTCGCGGTCCTGTCCGTCCGCCGTTCACCGCTGCGCTGAGCGCGGCCCCGCGGGCGACGGGAAAAGGGCCGGGCGGGTCCCCCTGTGGAGGGAGACCCGCCCGGCCCTTCCGTGTGGCTATCGGACGTCGTAGGCGCGCGTGATGGTCTGGGTGACCGCGTTGTCGCCGGAGTCCGTGAGGGTGGTCCTCAGCATGACCTGCTCACCGGTGGCACCGGTGTGGTCGAGCGTGGCCGTCCACTTGCCGGCCCGCTGCTCGGTCGGCGCCTGGGTCCAGGTGGTGCCGCCGTCGTAGGAGTAGGACAGTGAGGCCTCCGTGATCCTGCCCGGTGTGTACCCGGCGTGGCCCTCGGCCGACAGACCGACCTTGATACCGCTCCGCGCGGGCAGCGTCTTCATGCCGTCCACCGGCAGGTCGTAGTCCGGGAAGAGGATCGGTATGCCGCGGGAGTAGACGTCGGGCTCCAGGTGGGAGCGGAAGCTCCAGGTGGTGGTGACCGCGGTGGAACGCAGCCAGTTCCGGTCCGAGGTGTCGATCTTGGCCAGGTTCTGGGTGAGTTCGTACGCGGAGTCCTCGGCAGGCACCTTGAACGCGTCGTACGGGTAGGCGCTTCTGGCGATCTCCTCGCCGTTGCGCTTCAGCAACAGGTTGCCGAGGTCACCGAAGGACCCGCCGTAGGACCAGTGGTCGTCCGAGCCGTCGAGCCAGAGCGCACTCTGGAAGCCGATCAGTTCGCCCTGCCGCTCGGCGGCCAACGCCAGGTCGCCCTCCGTGTCGCGCGCCGCGGCCGGCCGCATGAGCCCGCCGTACCACTCCTCGGTGCGCCGCTCACGGGGCTGGTGGACGCGGTACTGGTCGGTCATGTACGCGGCAAACGGGAAGCTGGTCATCGCGCCGTGGAGCCAGGTGTCGCCGCCGGTCGTGTAGTACGCGGTACGGGTGCCCGGCACCTTGACCGGAGTGAGCAGGCTCACCGGGATGGCGATGTTCGTGTTCCAGGCGGGGAGGACGAACAGCCCGTCGAGGTAGTCGGCCTCCTTGCCGAGGGCGTTCCACTTCTCGGTGACCCGGGCCAGCGCGGCATCGCTCTGGCGGTAGACCCGGTCGGACCGCAGCGGCCCCCCGGTCGGGAACGAGAGGTTGTAGACGTAGGACGAGCCGTCCTGCGAACCGGTGGCACGCCAGGTGGGCCGGAACTCGAAGAAGCCCTTCTGGGCGCGCCCTTCGACGGAGGCGTAGAACTTCTGCACCTTGCTGCCGGAGGTGAGCGATCCGCTCAGCTGCCAGGTGTCCTCCCACGTACGGCCGTAGCTGAACGTGGTGCTGTTCACCTTGGCAGGACGGTCGGTCCGCGGGCTGATCCGGTGTGCCTTGCGGGCGTCGAGGACGACGGTGGTGTCACGGGTGATCCGCAGCTGCGGGCGGCCGAGATAGCCGATCGACTCGGCCGCGTTGTCCGCGCCGTAGGTGGTCACGAAACCGGAGAGCGCGTAGTCACCGGGGCGCACGCTGTACGTCTGCTCGGCCGCGCCCTGGTTGCCGCGGCGCTCGCCCCGGTCGGTGTCGAGGCTGACCAGGTCCAGCGAGGAGGCGCCGCTCGCGGGCTTGCCGTTGCGGTCGACGACCTTGACCCGGAGGGTGACCGTTTCCGGCTGGACGTGGAGCGTGACCGGCACACTGACGTGCGTGTCGCCGCCGGTGGCGATGATGCGGCCGGTGACGGCACCGTACTGGGAGGCCTTGAGCCGGGCGGTGGGGTCGATACGCAGCGGCACCTGGACCGTGGCGCCCGCGGGAACGGTCACCTTGCTGTGCTCAAGTCTCATGATGGCGGAGCTGACATCGCTGCCGTCGTTGCCGTGCACACCGCTCACCCCGAGCTTCAGGGTGATCGCGTCGGTGCCGGTGTTGGTGAAGGGCACCTGCACGGTGGTGCGGTCGGAGGTGTGCTGCGGCCAGTTGTAGCTGCCGCCCTGGACGGCCGGTGCGGACAGCACCTTCTGGCGGACCGCGTCGAACACATCGAGCACGCCCGCCCCGGTCTGGTCGGCACCGGCGACCTTCCCGCCGGTACGGGCGGAGGAGACGAGGGCCGCCTTGATCTGCTGCGCGGTCCACTCCGGGTGGGCCTGGCGGACGATGGCCGCGGCGCCCGCGACATGCGGGGCCGCCATCGAGGTGCCCGACATCTCCCGGTAGGCGTAGGGGCCGCGTCCACCCGCGCTGGCGGCCGAGATGCCGACGCCGGGGGCGGCGATCTCGGGCTTGAGGGTGTGCGTGACGGCCACCGGGCCACGGCTGGAGAACCACGCGGTGGTGTCGTCACGGTCGACGGCGCCGACGGTGAGCACACCGGGCACACAGCCGGGCGAGGAAACGGTCTCGATGCCCGAACCGGCGTTGCCCGCGGAAACGACGAACAGGCTGTGCGTGGTCTGCGAGAGCTCCTTCGCGGCCTCCGCCAGCGGGTCGGAGCAGGTGCCGATGGCCGGGTTGCCCAGGCTCATGGAGACGACGTCGGCCTTCTGGTCGACGGCCCACTGCATACCGGCGATGATCCAGGAGCTCGCGCCGGCCCCCGTGTCGTCGAGGACCTTGCCGACGAGCAGGGAGGCCCCGGGGGCGACGCCCTTCCTGCGGCCGTGGTCGGCGGCTCCGGTGCCACCGACGGTGGACGCGGTGTGCGTGCCGTGCCCCTGGCGGTCCGCGGTGCTGTCGGAGTCCGTGAAGTTCTTGGACACGGCGATCCGGTTCACCAGGTCCGGGTGCTCGGCGTCCACGCCCGTGTCCAGCACGGCGACCTTGGTGCCCTTGCCGTCGTAGCCGGCGGCCCAGGCCTCCGGCGCGTGCACCTGCTTGGTGGACCGGTCCAACGTGGCCTCGACCTTGCTGTCCAGCCACAGCTTCTTGAGCGTGGAGGCGGCACGCGAACGGGTGTTGGTGATGTCCTGCCAGAAGGCGGCGGCCGTGTCCTTGCCCGCCTTGAGCGCGACGCCGTTCACGGCGGGGAGCTCAAGGCCCCGCTTCGCCCCACGAGGAGCCACCGGCAGGCTGTCGGCGACGTCGACACCGCTCCGGTACGTGGCGATGAGCGGCAACGTATCGGTGTTCGTGTCGTCGTACCCCTGACGTATCAGGCCGGTGACGTTGAACAGCTGCTCGTCGACCCTGCCCTCGGCGATCGCCCGGGAGGCGCCCTCCGGGTAGACGTAGAGGTCCTTGCCCAGCTGGAAGGTCTCCACGAGCGGCTGTGTGCCGTCCTCGTGGGGCAGCAGGGCCGCGGAGCTGCGGCCCGACGGGTCCGTGGTGACCAGCACCTTGTCGCCGGTGACGAGCGTGACCGTCACCTGCTTTCCACCCGTCGGCGGGGTCCCGCCGCCGACGATGGGCTTCTCTCCCGAAGCACCGTCAGGCGGTGCGGTCGCCGCCCCGGACGGTGCGACAGCGGTGACGCCCAGGACTGCGGCGGTTGCCGCGCCCAAGGCCATGCGCGCTATGGGATGCATGAGTCTCCCCTACTTGACGCCGTGAACATGCCAGGCTTGCGGCTGAATCCTGGCAGACATACGGAGCACATAGGCGCGCCGCGCATGGCGGGTTCCCCACGTGACGGCATTCCGTCACGAGGTCATCCCCACCGCTCACCGGCTTCGGGAACCGCCGCCTCGTACGGTCGCGGGGGCGCGGCCCACCCTCCCGCCCGACGCCCTCCGCCGGAACGTCGCCGTGGGGCCGCACCGCCGCCCGCCACCGACCGTCGCCGCTGGTCCCGTCGTCACTCGTCCCGGGGCCGCTGATTCCGGGGCCGTCGGGAACGCCGGGAACCACCCGGAACGCCGGCGCCAGTAACGAGTTCCTCGGGCTCTCAGGCGGACGAAGAGGGCGGGCACAGCCAGCCCGCACGTGCCGCGTGCCAGCCGAGCTGCAAGCGCGAGTCCACTCCGGCGAGGTCCATCAAACGGCGTATCCGCCGCTCCACCGTACGTACGGAGAGACCGAGCTGGGATGCCGTCCGCCGGTCCGAGATACCCGCCAACAGCCGTGCGAGGACCTCCAGTTCCCCCTCGGTCGGCTGATCGGCCGCAGGTTCCTCGGGGGTCCCCGTGTTCGTGTACATCGGCCGGGCCTGGGCCCATTCCTTCTCGAAGAGATGGACGAGGGCCGTCAGCAGGCCGCTGCGATGCACCACGATCGCGCTCGGCTCACCACCGGAGTCCGCCATGTCCAGTGGCACCATGGCGCGTTCCCGGTCCGACACGACCATCTTCAGCGGCAACGAGTCGACCAGGCGCAGGTCGAGGCCCGCCATGACCGCCGTCCGCACGTCCCGCACGATGTCGTGACCGTCCAGATAGTCCTTGGCGGCGACGACCCGGAAGTCGACTCCGCGATCCAGCGCGGAACTCTCCGCCGTATCGGTGTCCTCGCGCGGCACCGCGATGGGCTCGCCGACGAGGAAGACGAGCAACTCCCGCTGGGCCCCACTCTGCAATTGGTGGAACCGGTGCGCGACCTGCTCCACACCGACGACCACCTCCACGACACCCCCCGCGGTCTGTGCGGCGGTACTGCGGTACTGCTCGCTCAGGATCGAGAACGCGGTCTCGGCGTGGTGCAGCGCGTTGCGCTGCTCGACGAGGAGCGGAGCCAGGGCCACCGAGGGCGGTGTGAGCCGATAGCGGGCGGGCGGCGGGCCGGCCTCGCCCTCGGCGGGTTCGGGCGCCCCGCTCGCGGCCTCCGCCACGACGGCCACCAGGCCCCGCGCCGCCAGGTCATCGAGGATCCGCACGCTCTCGGCCCCGTCGAGTCCGGTCTGCCGGGCCAGGTCCCGCGCGGAACCTGTGGGTGTGGCCAACAGCGCCGTATAGATGGCCTCTTCGCCCGGACCCAGTCCCAGCGCCTGCAACATCCGGCTCCTCCTCGGGGCGGCCACCGTATCGTCCTGGCGCGACTCACCTGCGCCGAGCGGATCTTCTCGGCCGAACCCTATGCCTCCGTCAGGAGACCGCCACCGGCCGTTCACCCGGCAGGTCCACGACGGCCACTGCCGGACGCGGCGGACCGCCCCGGGCTCGCTCCCCCGAGTCCGCCCACCGCGACCGGACGGCCGAGCTGCGCAAGTAGGTGATCACAGCGGCGAAAACGGCGGCTGCACGCGTCAAAGCGGCCGGGTAGGTCGCGCCATCGAGGCGGGCCAGTATGGAGGCTGATTCAGCCGGAGAGAACAGGAAGGGGCCAGACCCGAAGATCTGGCCCCTGACCTGGGGTTTCTCGCCCTAACCAGCCACTTCAGCCGATCAGGGAATCAGGCACTACACGTTGAAGCGGAACTCCACCACGTCGCCGTCCTGCATGACGTAGTCCTTGCCTTCCATGCGGGCCTTGCCCTTGGCGCGGGCCTCGGCGACCGAGCCTGTTTCGACGAGGTCCTCGAAGGAGATGATCTCCGCCTTGATGAAGCCCTTCTGGAAGTCGGTGTGGATCACACCGGCCGCCTCGGGGGCCGTGGCGCCCTTCTTGATCGTCCAGGCGCGGGCTTCCTTCGGGCCTGCCGTGAGGTAGGTCTGGAGGCCCAGGGTGTCGAAGCCGACGCGGCCGAGGGTGGCCAGGCCGGGCTCTTCCTGGCCCATGGACTGGAGGAGTTCCAGGGCCTCGTCGTCGTCCAGCTCGATGAGCTCGGACTCGATCTTGGCGTTCAGGAAGATGGCCTCGGCGGGGGCGACCAGGGCGCGCTGGGCGTTCTTGAAGTCCTCGTCGACCAGCTCGTCCTCGTCGACGTTGAAGACGTAGAGGAAGGGCTTGGTGGTGAGCAGGTGCAGCTCGTGCAGGAGGCGGCCCTTCTCGGTGGACGCGGTGATGCCCGCGGCGAAGAGCGTCTCGCCGGACTCCAGGATCTTCTGGGCCTCCTCGACGGCGGCGAGCACCGCCACCTTCTCCTTCTGGAGGCGGGACTCCTTCGTGAGGCGCGGGACGGCCTTCTCGACGGACTGGAGGTCGGCCAGGATCAGCTCGGTGTTGATCGTCTCGATGTCGTCCTTGGGCGAGACCTTGCCGTCGACATGGACGACGTTCTCGTCCTTGAAGGCGCGGATGACCTGGCAGATCGCGTCGGACTCGCGGATGTTCGCGAGGAACTTGTTGCCCAGGCCCTCACCCTCGCTCGCGCCGCGGACGATGCCCGCGATGTCGACGAAGTCGACGGTGGCGGGGAGGAGCTTCTGCGAGTTGAAGATCTCCGCGAGCTTGTTCAGGCGCGGGTCCGGGACGCCGACCACGCCGACGTTCGGCTCGATCGTGGCGAACGGGTAGTTGGCCGCCAGCACGTCGTTCTTGGTCAGGGCGTTGAACAGGGTCGACTTGCCGACATTCGGCAGACCGACGATTCCGATCGTGAGCGACACTTTGGCGACTTCCTGGAGTGAGGAGGTGAGGAGGGGTCGTGCTGTTCGGGCCAGGCCTCGGAGTGGACCGATTCTCCAGTTTACGGGCGGCGGCGCGCGGCCCGGCACGGGTCCGCCGGAGGCCTGCCGGAGGTCCCCGGCGGGTCGCCCGGCGGGGCCGAACAGGTCGGTATTCGGCCGTGTGACATCGAACTCAACCCCAAGGTCGGCCAAAGCGCGTGTCCAACGCCTGATTCCTCCCGCCTCGCGACCTACGTTGTGAGGGTGGAGCAGCACAGGACACGACCCCCGCAGCGCAGGCAGCCTCAGCAGGCCCCGCCGGCCCCGTCCCCGCAGGGCGCACTCGGCGAGAGTGCCGCCGTCTACCGGGTGACGGGTACGCCGGGAGCCCGGACCCGCTCGCTGCCGCCCGCGGTGGCGGTACTGCGCAGGTTCCCCAACCCCCGGCTGACCGGCATCGGGGCGGGGCTCTTCGCCGCCGTCACCATGTTCGTCCTGGCCTGCCTCGACCGGCTGCTGTTCGACAGCTCGGAGATCGTCTACGGGCTGCTGTTCCTGCCGGTCAGCGCGCTCACCGCGCTCTGGGTACGCCCCGCCGACCTCGTCACCGCCCCGATCAGCGTGCCGATCGCCTTCGCCGTCGGTGTCATCCCCGTCTCCGGGGGCACCGGAGGTCTGGGCGGTCAGACGATGGCCGTCGTCACCGCGCTCGCCGTGCACGCCGGCTGGCTGTACGGCGGCACTCTCGTCGCCGGGCTCATCGCCACCGTGCGCAAGGTCCGGCACATGCGGGCCAGGCGGCGGCATCCGGTCCCGGCGGTCCAGCCCGTCCGCGCCGCCCAGGCCGCCCAGGCCGCCGCCCGTACCGGACAGTCCGTCGCGGGCACCGCGCGCCGCCCCCGGCGCCCGTAGCCCCGCGAGCCGACGGCCGCGGGACCCAGCGGCGCGCGGCGGGGACTACTTCCCCGCCGCCGCCATCGCCGCGCCCACGATCCCCGCGTTGTTCTGCAGCTCCGCCGGGACGATCTCGGCCCGTACGTCTTCGATCAGCGGCAGGAACTTGTCCGCCTTACGGCTGACACCGCCGCCGATGATGAACAGCTCGGGCGAGAAGAGCATCTCCACGTGCGCCAGATACTTCTGTACCCGGTGCGCCCAGTGGTGCCAGCTGAGGTCCTCGTCCTCCTTGGCCTTCGTGGACGCGTGCTTCTCCGCGTCGTGGCCGTGCAGCTCCAGGTGGCCGAGCTCGGTGTTGGGGACGAGGCGGCCGTCCGTGAAGACCGCGCTGCCGATGCCCGTACCGAAGGTCAGCATGATGACCGTGCCCCTGCGTCCCCGTCCCGCGCCGAAGGTCATCTCGGCGACTCCCGCCGCGTCGGCGTCGTTGAGGATCGTGACGGGCTGCCCGATCCGGTCGCCCAGCAGGGTGCGTGCGTCCGTGTCGATCCAGCCCTTGTCGACATTGGCCGCGGTGCGGGTGACGCCGTCCGTGACGACCCCCGGGAATGTGACGCCGATCGGGCCCGACCAGTCGAAGTGGCCGACGACCTCGGCCACGCAGTCGGCCACGCCCTTGGGCGTGGCCGGCTGCGGTGTCAGTACTTTGTGGCGCTCCTGCGCCAGGTCTCCGCGGTCCAGGTCCACGGGAGCGCCCTTGATCCCGGATCCGCCGATGTCCACGCCGAAGATCTGCATGGAATCCACCGTACGGGCAGGCCGGACGCCGCGCCCGCCTACTCGGCGGAAAGGGCTGCCGCCTCGGCCCGCAGGTCGCGGCGCAGCTCCTTGGGCAGCGAGAAGGTGATCGACTCGTCGGCCGTCTTCACCGTCTCGACATCGGCGTAGCCGCGCTCGGCCAGCCATTCCAGCACGCCGTCCACCAGTACGTCGGGGACGGAGGCGCCGGAGGTGAGGCCGACCGTGGTCACGCCCTCCAGCCAGGCCTCGTCGATCTCGCTCGCGAAGTCGACCAGATGGGCGGCCGGGGCGCCCGCGTCGAGGGCGACCTCGACCATGCGGATGGAGTTCGAGGAGTTCTTGGAACCGACGACGATGACCAGCTCGGCGTCCTGGGCCAGCTTCTTCACCGCGATCTGGCGGTTCTGCGTGGCGTAGCAGATGTCGTCGCTGGGCGGCGAGAGAAGGTTCGGGAACTTGCCCCTGAGAGCGTCGACCGTCTCCATCGTCTCGTCGACCGAGAGCGTGGTCTGCGAGAGCCAGACGACCTTCGACTCGTCGCGGACCTTCACGTTCGCCACGTCCTCGGGGCCGTCGACCAGGGTGATGTGGTCCGGGGCCTCGCCGCTCGTGCCGATGACTTCCTCGTGGCCCTCATGGCCGATCAGGAGGATGTCGTAGTTCTCCTTGGCGTACCGGACGGCCTCCTTGTGGACCTTGGTGACCAGCGGGCACGTGGCGTCGATCGTGGCGAGCTTGCGCTCGGCGGCCTCGGCGTGGACGGTCGGCGCGACACCGTGCGCGGAGAACATCACGATGGAGCCCTCGGGGACCTCCGCGGTGACGTCGACGAAGATCGCGCCCTTCTTCTCCAGGGTCTGCACGACGTACTTGTTGTGCACGATCTCGTGCCGCACGTAGATCGGGGCCCCGTACTGCTCCAGGGCCTTCTCGACGGCGATCACGGCACGGTCCACGCCCGCGCAGTAGCCACGGGGAGCGGCGAGCAGGACACGGCGGGCAGGAGTTGCAGTCATGCGTCCCATCGTAAGGCCGTACCGAACAGGCGCCGGTCCGGCCGGGTCGGGAGACTGTTGGCGACGTGGGTGTGCACGGACGGCGATGGAGGTCGGATGTCGGGAAGCAGCAGCACGGAGCGGGCCACATTGCGGCGCACGCTCGGCTTCCGGGATCTGGTGGTCTACGGGCTGCTGTTCATCGCTCCGATGGCGCCGGTCGGGGTGTTCGGGACGCTCGACGCGAAGTCCGACGGCGCGGTCGCGCTCGTCTACATCGCGGCGACCGTCGTCATGGCGTTCACCGCCTTCAGCTACGCCCAGATGGTGCGGGTCGCCCCACTGGCGGGTTCGGTGTTCGCGTATGCCCGCAAGGGGCTCGGGGAAGGGCCGGGATTCATCGCCGGGTGGATGGCGATGCTCGACTATCTGCTGATCCCCGCGGTCGCCTACCTCTTCTCCGGGATCGCGATGAACGCGCTGGTCCCCGAGGTGTCGCGCTGGGTGTGGACGGCCATCGCGGTCGTGCTGACCACCCTGCTCAACCTGTGGGGGGTACGGGCCGCGGCCCGGGTCGGCTTCGCCGTGCTGGCCATGGAGATCGCGGTGCTGCTGGTGTTCGTGGTGTCGGCGGTGGTGGTGCTCGTACGCGACGGCGCGCAGCGCGGCTGGCTGTCGCCGCTCACCGGCGATTCCGGCTTCTCGATGACGGCGGTGCTGGGGGCGGTGTCGGTCGCCGTGCTCTCGTATCTGGGCTTCGACGCCATCGCCTCGTTCGCCGAGGAGGTGACCGGCGGTTCGGCGAAGGTGGCGCGGGCGGTGCTGTTCTGCCTGGTGCTCGCGGGCGTGCTCTTCATCGCCCAGTCCTATCTGGCCGCGCTGCTGGAACCGGTCAGCTCGGCGGAGCTGGCGGCCGATCCGGCGCAGCAGGGGTCCGCGTTCTACGACGCGGTCGACGCCTCGGTCGGGACCTGGCTGCACGATCTGGTGGCCGTCAGCAAGGCGATCGGTGCGGCGTTCGCCGCGCTGGCGGGGCAGGCGGCGGCCGGGCGGCTGGTGTTCGCGATGGCGCGCGAGCGGCGGCTGCCGCCGTTCCTGGCGAAGGTCGACGCGAAGTCCGGCGTGCCGCGGGTCGCGATCCTGGGCGCGGCCGTGGTGACGCTGGTGGCCGCGGTGTGGGCGGCCCGGCGCGACGACGGGCTGGACCATCTGGTGTCGGTCGTCGACGTGGGCGCGCTGACGGCGTTCGTGCTGCTGCACGCGTCGGTGGTCGGCTGGTTCGCCGTACGCCGGATGGAGGGGCCGCCGAGCTGGTGGCGCCATGTGGTCATCCCCGTGGTGGGTGCCGCGGTGCTGATCGCGGTGATCGTGGAGGCGACGGCGAGCGCCCAGGTGGTCGGGCTGTGCTGGCTGGCGGTGGGGCTGGTGGTGCTCGCGGTGCAGTGGGGACGGCGCCCCGGGGCCGGCGCGGGTGCGGGGAGCCCCGGTGGGAGCGGCGGGAGCTGAGGCAGGGAGAGGGCTGGGGCGAGGGACGGCGCTGAGCAGAGGAGGAAGCGGCGGGAGCCCGAGGGAGCGGCGGGCTGTGGCGGGCAGCGGCGGGAACCGTACGGCGGTGGGGACGGTGGTGCGGGGTGGTGGCGGCAGCGGTGAGCGCGTGAGCGGGATCGAGTGCCTGTCCGCCCCTTCCTGTCGGCGCCTGCCGATACGCTCCTTCGCATGGCTCTCAATACGTCCGCGGAAGCACCGCTGCCCGTCGGCGAGGTGTCCCGGCTCATCGGGGGGTGGATCGACCGGCTCGGTGCGATCTGGGTCGAGGGGCAGATCACCCAGCTGTCGCGGCGGCCCGGTGCCGGGGTCGTCTTCCTGACCCTGCGCGATCCGTCGCACGACATCTCCCTGAGCGTGACCTGCTACCGGCAGGTCTTCGACCGCATCGCCGATGTGGTGACGGAGGGCGCGCGGGTCGTCGTTCTCGCCAAGCCGGAGTGGTACGCGCCCCGGGGGCAGCTCTCCCTTCGGGCGACGGAGATCCGGCCGGTCGGGATCGGGGAGCTGCTGGTCCGGCTGGAGCAGCTGAAGAAGTCGCTCGCCGCGGAGGGGCTCTTCGCGCTGGACCGCAAGAGGCCGCTGCCCTTCCTGCCGCAGTTGATCGGTCTGGTCTGCGGGCGGGCCTCCGCGGCCGAGCGCGATGTCCTGGAGAACGCCCGCCGTCGCTGGCCCGCGGTGCGGTTCGAGGTGCGCAACACCGCGGTGCAGGGCGTTCACGCGGTGAATCAGGTGGTCAAGGCGGTCGAGGAGCTGGACGCCCTGGACGAGGTCGATGTGATCGTCGTCGCCCGCGGCGGCGGCAGCGTGGAGGACCTGCTGCCGTTCTCCGACGAGCAGTTGATCCGGGCGGTGGCCGCGTGCCGTACGCCGGTGGTGTCCGCGATCGGGCACGAGCCGGACTCCCCGCTGCTGGACCTGGTGGCGGATCTGCGGGCGTCGACGCCCACGGACGCCGCGAAGAAGGTCGTCCCCGACGTGGGCGAGGAGCTGGACCGGGTGCGGCAGCTGCGGGACCGGGCGCTGCGCACCGTACGGGGCGTCCTGGACCGGGAGGAGCGGGGACTGGCCCATGCGCTGGGCCGCCCGTCGATGGAGCGTCCCCACCGGCTGGTGGACGAGCGGGCCGCCGAGGTGGACGCGCTCGTCGGGCGCAGCCGCCGGGTGCTCGGCCATCTGCTGGACCGCGCCGATTCGGAGCTCGCGCACACCCGGGCCCGGGTGGTATCGCTGTCGCCCGCCGCGACGCTGGAGCGGGGTTACGCCGTGCTCCAGCGGCCGGACGGCCATGTGGTGCGCTCCCCCGCCGACGCCGGGGCGCCCGGCGAACCGCTGCGGGCGCGGGTGTCGGAGGGCGAGTTCACCGTACGGGTGGAGGGGTGAGCCCCTCACGTTGTTTTCCCAGCTCACGAATAGGGTGGATCACATGACGGACGACGGGACGGCGACGGCCGCCGCGACAGGCACGCTCGGGTACGAGCAGGCGCGGGACGAGCTGATCGAGGTCGTGCGGCGCCTGGAGGCGGGCGGCACGACGCTGGAGGAGTCGCTGGCCCTGTGGGAGCGGGGCGAGGAGCTGGCCAGGGTCTGCCGGCACTGGCTGGAGGGCGCCCGCGCCCGGCTGGACGCGGCTCTGGCCCGCCCGGAGGATCCCGCGCAGGCTCCGGGCACCGACGGCTGAGCCCGTACGGCGGACAGCGGCCCGGCGGGCGCGGAGGAAGCGCGGGGCGGCCCCTCGGGCAGCCTTCCGTGCTGTGGAGTGGATCACTCCGGAAGAGGTTTAGTTGAAAGTTAACCTACTTCTCGGATACGGTGACGCCATCGCTTGATCCCCCCTGTTCGTCCGGAAGGTAATCCGCAAGATGTCCCTCGCTCTTGACCCCACCGCCCAGGACCTCCTCTTCCGTGAGGCCCGTACCGCCAACACGTTCACCGACGAGCCGGTGACCGATGAGCAGGTCCAGGCGATCTACGACCTGGTCAAGTTCGGCCCCACGGCCTTCAACCAGTCGCCGCTGCGCGTCGTCCTGGTCCGCTCCGCCGAGGGCCGCGAGCGCCTTGTCCAGCACATGGCCGAGGGCAACCAGCCGAAGACCGCCACCGCACCGCTCGTCGCGATCCTCGCCGCCGACAACGAGTTCCACGAGGAGCTCCCGGCGCTGCTTCCGCACTTCCCGCAGGCCAAGGACGCGTTCTTCTCCGAGCGCCCGGTCCGCGAGTCGGCCGCCCTCCTGAACGCCGCGCTCCAGGCCGCGTACTTCATCATCGGCGTCCGCGCCGCCGGTCTGGCCGCCGGCCCGATGACCGGTTGCGACATCGCGGGCATCCAGAAGGAGTTCCTGGACGACGACCACACCCCGCTGATGGTCGTCAACATCGGCAAGCCGGGCGAGGACGCCTGGTTCCCGCGTCTGCCGCGCCTGTCGTACGACGAGGTCGTCACGACCGTCTGAGCCGTACGGGACCCGCGGGTTCCGGCAGCACCGGATCCCTCCGGATCCGCGCGACCGCTCCGCGGAGGTCCTGAACGAAGGAGCCCGGCCGGGAATGCCCGGCCGGGCTCTTTCGCGTGTGCGCCCCGACGCCCGTCAGGGAGTGGTCTTCAGGGGACGCCCGTCAGGGAGTGGTCTTCAGGGCGGCGGCCATTTCCACCAGCCGCGCCATGGGCGCCGAGCCCGTGACCACGGTGGTCGATCCCTTGTCGTGGAACACGAGGGCGTCGTACTTCGGGCCCTCCCAGTGCTGCCAGGTGCGGCCCGCCACGTCCTCGGTGCGCCCGGTGTCCTTCGCGTTCCGGGTGACCTCGGCGACGTACTTCTTCGCCGGGGAGGTGGACTGCTCGACCGCGACGTACTTCTTGTCCGGGTCGAGGAAGCCGAGGTGCCAGTTGTCGCCCGCCGCACCCTCGTACGAGACGGAGGTCGGCCTCCAGCCCTTCCCCAGGTCGTCCGGGGCGGCCACCGGATACGGCGCCGCGCGCCTGGCCGTCGCGAGTTCCACCCGGAAGTCGACGGCCTTGACGGGATCGGCCTTCTCGTCATGCGGAACGAAGACGTAGATGACCCCCGCGGCCGCGGTGATCACCATCATCGACAGGAACATGTCCCGGACCGTCTGCTTGCCTCGCTTGCTCGCCACGCGCTCCATGGTGGCATGAGGCCCCGGGCGTCCGACCACGGGGCGGCCACTCGCGCCCGACCCGGCGCGGGGCGCTCATACGTGACCCGCTCTGCTCATTTTATCGACCTACCGATAGAGTCACAGCACCCTCTTTTCCGGTCGTCGTCGTACAGAAAGGTGCGCTCCGATGTCCGAGCATCATCTGCCGTCCCAACTGGAGGTCTCCCCGGAGGCCCCCGACCGCAACCTGGCCCTTGAACTGGTCCGGGTCACCGAGGCCGCCGCCATGGCCGCCGGGCGCTGGGTGGGCCGCGGCGACAAGATCGGCGCCGACGGCGCCGCCGTGAAGGCCATGCGCACCCTCGTCTCCACCGTCTCGATGAACGGCGTCGTCGTCATCGGTGAGGGCGAGAAGGACGAAGCCCCCATGCTGTTCAACGGCGAGCGCGTGGGCGACGGCACCGGCCCGGAGGTCGACATCGCCGTCGACCCGATCGACGGGACCACGCTCAACGCCAAGGGCATGCCGAACGCGATCGCCGTCCTGGCGGCGGCCGACCGCGGCGCCATGTTCGACCCGTCCGCCGTCTTCTACATGGACAAGCTGGTCACCGGCCCCGAGGCCGCTGACTTCGTCGACATCAACGCGCCCGTGGCGGTGAACATCCGGCGTGTCGCGCGGGCCAAGAACTCCACGCCCGAGGACGTCACCGTCGTCATCCTCGACCGCCCCCGCCACGAGGGCATCGTCAAGGAGATCCGGGAGACGGGCGCCCGGATCAAGTTCATCTCGGACGGCGATGTCGCGGGCTCGATCATGGCGGCCCGCGAGGGCACCGGCGTCGACCTGCTGATGGGCATCGGCGGAACACCCGAGGGCATCATCTCGGCGTGCGCCATAAAGTGCCTCGGAGGTGTCATCCAGGGCAAGCTCTGGCCCAAGGACGATGCCGAGCGTCAGCGTGCGCTGGACGCCGGGCACGACCTGGACCGGGTGCTGTCGACCGACGACCTGGTCAGCGGCGACAACGTGTTCTTCGTGGCGACCGGAATCACCGACGGCGAACTGATGCGCGGTGTGCGGTACCGCGCGGAGACGGCGACCACCGAGTCGATCGTCATGCGTTCCAAGTCGGGCACGATCCGGAAGATCGACTCGACCCACCGGCTCTCGAAGCTGCGCGCCTACAGCGCGATCGACTTCGACCGCGCGAAGTAGCGGCCACGCACAGCGGCGGCGACCACGCGTGGCGTCAGGGGTGAAGCAGTCGAGGGAGGGGGAGGGGCCGCCGGTCCGGCGGCCCCTCCCCCTCCCTCGGCGGCCTCAGCCGGCCGCGGCTATCCGTCCCGTCGGCGCCGCGGACTTGAGCTCGATGTCGCGCCTGCGGCGCCGGGCGAGCACCACGCGGCGTTCGGCGGCGGTCAGTCCGCCCCACACCCCGTACGGCTCGGGTTGCATCAGGGCGTGCTCCTGGCACGCCTCCATCACCGGGCAGCGGGCGCAGACCCGCTTGGCGGCCTCCTCGCGGGACAGTCGGGCAGCAGTCGGCTCCTTCGACGGGGCGAAGAACAGCCCGGCTTCGTCCCGGCGGCACACCGCCTCCGAATGCCAGGGACCCGCCTGGTCTTCCCGAGCGGGAGTGCGCTGGGAAGGAACGGCGGCGACCTGCAGAGTCTGATGCGGCGGTTGCAGCACGGCCTACTCCTGACGACGGCTTCGCGAGCAAGAGACGATGCAGCATTCCCTACCCGCTGTGCGCGTGCCTAAGCACTGCGTGGCACCGGCTTCCGGAGCACGAAATTGCACCCGGCGCGCACTTTGGCCGGAACCAGAAGCCCGCCCGCCGCCCCGCTCAGCGGCCCAGATGTTTGCGAAGTTGGTCGTGGAGGTCGGCAATGAACTTGCCCCGCTTGGGCTTTGCCTCCACGTTCCCGAAGACGGAATAGCCGTTCACCACGACAACCGGTGCTTCCGGGTCGGCGGATTCCAGAGTCATCACTTCGAAATTACCGAAAACACCCGTCCCGTTGCCGCGCAGCGAGATGTTCTGCGGCACCTTGATCTCGACACTGCCGAAGATGGACGTCGCGTTGATGACGGTGAGTCGTTGGCCGAAAAGCGCCTCCGTCAGATCGATCTCCACGCTGCCGAACAGCGCGAAGGCGTTCGTCCGGCCACCGACCCGCCAACGCCCCTTCCTGGTCGAGCTGCTGAAGACCGCCACGAGGTTGTCCGCCGGTCCGGCGGGGGCCTCGGGGCCGTACGCGTAGGGGCGGGCCTGCGCACCGGCCTGCGGGGCGGCGGCGCCGGTCGCGGGCAGGTCACGGACGAGGGGTTCGAGTTCACCGACGGTCTTGGCGCGGTAGACCAGATCGATCCGCTCGGCGTGCTCCTCGGCGGTCAGCCGGCCCTCGGCCATGGCGTCCCGGAGGATGTCCGCGATCCGGTCGCGGTCGGCGTCGGAGGCCCGGATGCCGGCCGGCGCGGGTTCAGCCGGGGCGACGGGCTGCTGGGGCTGCTTTTCGAGGTCCACCGAACCAGCCTACCCAAACGCGATAGATCGCGACTAGGGGCTGTCCCGGCGATCCAGCCAATCCGTCCGCCGCCTCCCTCCGGGGCGCTCCGCCCCGGACGCTCCGCAGTCCTCCAGGTGAGCCCTACCTCACAGGGTCGGCAGCCGCACAGGGTTCTACCCTGGTGGGTGCGCTGCCCGAGGGAGGCCAGCCACCGTCGCCGAGTGAGGAATGGCCGTAATGCCAGAGTTTGCGTACTCCGATCTGCTCCCCCTGGGAGAGGACACCACGCCCTATCGTCTGGTGACCGCCGAGGGTGTCTCCACCTTCGAGGCCGACGGCCGTACGTTCCTCAAGGTCGAGCCGGAGGCCCTGCGCACGCTCGCCGCCGAGGCCATGCACGACATCTCGCACTTCCTGCGCCCCGCCCACCTCGCGCAGCTGCGCCGGATCGTGGACGACCCCGAGGCCTCGTCGAACGACAAGTTCGTCGCACTCGACCTCCTCAAGAACGCGAACATCTCCGCCGCCGGCGTCCTGCCGATGTGCCAGGACACCGGTACGGCGATCGTGATGGGCAAGCGCGGCCAGAACGTGCTGACGTCGGGCGGTGACGAGGAGGCCCTGTCGCACGGCATCTTCGACGCGTACACCAAGCTCAACCTGCGCTACTCGCAGATGGCCCCGCTGAACATGTGGGACGAGAAGAACACCGGCTCCAACCTCCCGGCGCAGATCGAGCTGTACGCCGCCGACGGCGGCGCGTACAAGTTCCTCTTCATGGCGAAGGGCGGCGGCTCGGCCAACAAGTCGTTCCTCTTCCAGGAGACCAAGGCGGTTCTCAACGAGGCCTCCATGATGAAGTTCCTGGAGGAGAAGATCCGTTCGCTGGGGACCGCGGCCTGCCCGCCGTACCACCTGGCGATCGTCGTCGGCGGTACGTCGGCCGAGTTCGCGCTGAAGACCGCGAAGTACGCCTCCGCGCACTACCTGGACGAACTGCCCGCCGAGGGCTCCCCGGCCGGGCACGGCTTCCGGGACCAGGAGCTGGAGCAGAAGGTCTTCGAGCTGACGCAGAAGATCGGGATCGGCGCGCAGTTCGGCGGCAAGTACTTCTGCCACGACGTGCGCGTGGTCCGCCTCCCCCGGCACGGCGCCTCGCTGCCCGTCGCCATCGCCGTGTCCTGTTCCGCGGACCGCCAGGCCACCGCGAAGATCACCGCCGAGGGCGTCTTCCTGGAGCAGCTGGAGAAGGACCCGGCGCGCTTCCTGCCGGACACCACCGACGACCACCTGGACGAGGCGGCGGATGTCGTCCGGATCGACCTGAACCGGCCGATGGACGACATCCTCGCCGAGCTGACCAAGTACCCGGTCAAGACCCGGCTCTCCCTGACCGGCCCGCTGGTCGTGGCGCGCGACATCGCGCACGCCAAGATCAAGGAGCGGCTGGACGCGGGTGAGGAGATGCCGCAGTACCTGAAGGACCACCCGGTGTACTACGCGGGCCCGGCGAAGACGCCCGAGGGGTACGCCTCCGGCTCCTTCGGCCCGACGACGGCCGGCCGTATGGACAGTTATGTCGCGCAGTTCCAGGCGGCGGGCGGCTCCAAGGTGATGCTGGCCAAGGGCAACCGGTCCCGGCAGGTCACCGACGCGTGCGACGCGCACGGCGGCTTCTACCTGGGCTCGATCGGCGGCCCGGCGGCACGTCTCGCGCAGGACTGCATCAAGAAGGTCGAGGTCGTCGAGTACGAGGAGCTCGGCATGGAGGCGGTCTGGAAGATCGAGGTCGAGGACTTCCCCGCGTTCATCGTGGTCGACGACAAGGGCAACGACTTCTTCACCGAGCCCGCCCCGGCGCCGACCTTCACCAGCATTCCGGTACGGGGTCCCGGCCTCGGCTGACGGGCCGGCGGCTGACGCACTGACATGCCGACGGGGGCGTTCCGGACGGAGCGCCCCCGCCGCACGCTCTCAGCCGCCCGAACCCCCCTCGCCGGGGCGGCCTCCCTCGCCGGGCCGGCCGTCCTGGCCCGCCCCGTCCTCCCGCGCCTCCGCGCCCGGCGGCCCCGGGCCACCCGGCACGTCCGAGCCGTTCAACAGGCCCGATGTGGCGACCAGATACCCGAGCTGGGCCCGGCTGTTGCTCCCCAGCTGCTCGGAGACCTTGCGCATGTGCTCGGCGACGCTGCGCCGGCTCATGCCGATGCGCCGGGCGATCGCCGCGTCCGTCTCGCCGTTGACGACCGCCCGCAGGATCGTGCGCTGGAGGTCGGAGGTGATGACCGGGGTGCGCAGCGGCGCGCGTTCCGGGCGGACGGGGACCGAGCGGGCCCACGCCTCGTCGAAGTGCCGGACCAGGAAGCGGACCAGGGGCGGATGCTGGATGCGCAGCGCGTGGTGCGGCTCGTCGGAGAACGGGATGAACGCGAGGTCCCGGTCGAACACGATGATCCGGTCGACGACTTCGGGGAGCGTCCTGACCTCGGCGCCCGCCGCGGTCACCTGCTCGATGTACGAGAGAGTCGTGCGGTCCGAGCGGACGGTGTGCTGGTAGATCGTGCGCTGCCGGATGCCCCGCCGCAGGTTGCGCAGGTCCCGGGGCAGCGACTCCGCCAGGACGTGTGCCGGGCGTCCGCCGCCCGGGTGGGCGGTGCGTACCGACTCGCGGCAGCCGCTGACCCCCGCGTCGAGCGCCTTGCTGATGACGGCGTGACCGGAGAGCCGGGTGAGGGCGGGCTGTTCGAGCCGGTGCACATCGGCGTACAGACCCTCGAAGGCGGCGAGGGTGGCGCGCGCCGAGCGGAGCGTGCGACGCCGTTCGAGTATCGCCTCCTCGATGGGGGCGAGTGCGGCGAACGAGGCGGTCTCCGGCGGTACGGGGATCATGAAACCGGGTGACTCCCGGTCGGCCACCATCAGGTGCAGGGCACGCAGACAATCGGCCACCTCGTCCTGCGGCAGGCTGCCCTCGACGAGGGCGCGCCGGTAGGTCGCCAGTGACGCCTCGCAGGGCCGCTCCGGATTCGGGCGGTCCGGCGACGATTCGCGGCAATCACATACCGGTGGGAGGGAATGATCGTGCTGCACAAGTATGCAGATTACCTTTGTACAAACGGGGCGACATCGGTGAGCGCCGCGGCTGGACGAGTATGTGCGGGTGACGCCCGGTATCAACGGCACCGACAGCCAATCGAACAGTCCATCGGAGAACGAGGCGGGCAGCGAAGCGGACGGAAAAACGGACATCGGTACGCGGATCGTGGCCGAAAGCGCACGCGGCACGGCCCGTTCCGAGCGGCGTTATCGATTCCTGGTCGCCGGTTACGCGGTCTCTTCGTACGGCACGTTCCTGAATATGGTGGCGCTCAATCTCTTCGTCTATGAGACGACGGGCAGAGCACTCGCCATGGGCCTGTTCATGGCCGTACGTCTGGCTTCCGGATTTGTCGCCGGACTGGTCGCGGGCGGGCTGCTCGCCCGTTTTACGGCGAAAAGCGTCATGCTGTGGACGAATGTCGCGCAGGCGGCGGTGATGCTGCTGCTCATCGTGGCTCCGGGCGGTCTGCGGACGGCCTCGCTGATGGCCGTCTCGGTGGTGATCGGCGCGTGCGGGACGCTGTTCATGGTCTCGTTGCGCAGCTCGATCCCGGAGATGGTCCGCGAGGACCGCCGGCCGTGGGCGAACTCCCTGTCGATCACGGGACGTTCGCTGGCGATGGTGGCGGGCTTCGCCTCGGCGGGTGTGGTGGTGTCCCTGGTCGGGTACACCGCGGCGTTCGTGGTCGACATGGCGACCTTCGTGGCCTGTGCGGTGACGGTGGCCCTGCTGCCGATCGCGGGGGGCGGCAGGGGCGCGGGTGCCGCACCGGATCCGGAGGGGGATGCCGAAGGACGCGCGGACGGGGAGACGGCGGGAGGGCCCGGCGAGGCCGCGGCGGCCCGGAAGCCGGGGCGGCGGATGCCCGTCGCCGTGCTGGCGCTGGCCGCCGCGCCCGGTATGGGGCTGATGGTGGCGCTGCGCGGGGTGGACGCGTTCGGTTCGTCCTCCCACAACGCGGCGCTGCCGGTCTACTCCACCGAGCTGGACGCGTCCAACCCCGCGGTGTTCGTCTCCGCCTTCTGGTGTGTGTGGGCGGTCGGCAACATCGCCGCGCAGCAGGTGATCCAGCGGTACGCGAAGCGCGCCGGGCGCTCCGTGGGCGCCCTCGGCTTCGGCTACGGGACCATCGTGATGTCCGCGGCCTTCATCCTGGCCTTCGCGGGGTTCCCGCTGGGCGTGACGGCGGTGATCGCGCTGGTCGCGGGCGCCGCGGACGGGCTCACCGAGGTGTCGTACACCTCGCATCTGCAGACTCTTCCGACCGCCTTGCGCGGTCATGCCTTCGGGCTCTCCGCCACGTTCGAGAACCTCGGCTTCGGGGTCGGCATGATCCTCGTGGCCGCCGCCCTCGACCGGTACACCTCCTTCACCGTGGTCGCGTGGTCCCATGGGGCTGCCATCGTGGTCGCCCTGGCATTCCTGCTGCGGGTGGCGGGGCTGCGGAGGGGAGAGGCAGTTGAAGGAGAACCGCATCGCGGTGATCGGGACGGCGCTGAGGTTTCCCGGAGCTGACAGCACGGAGTCGTACTGGCGCGACATCCGCGCCGGTGTGAGCCGGGTACGCCGTTTCACCGACGCCGAGTTCGCGGCGGCGGGGGTGCCGGAGTCGGAGTACGGCGCCCCCGGGTACGTCGGCGCGAGCGCGCTGCTGGATTCCGTGGACGGCTTCGACGCCGCCTTCTTCGGGATGAGCGGGCGGGAGGCCGCGCTCACCGATCCGCAGCAGCGGCTGTTCCTGGAGTGCTGCTTCCACGCGCTGGAGGACGGCGGGTACGCGCGGCCGGCCGAAGCGGTACGGATCGGGGTGTACGGGAGCGCGGGCTACCGGCTGTACTCGCTGCACAGTTATCTCGCGGAGAATCTGGGCGAGGAATCCCGCTCCGGCGACTGGACGACCGTCAAGCAGGTACAGGTCGGCAACTACCCGGATTTCACCGCGAACCGGGCAGCGTACCGGCTCGGGCTGACCGGTCCCGCGGTGAACGTGGCGACGGCCTGTTCGAGCGCGCTGGTCTCCGTGCACCTGGCCTGCCAGGCGCTGCGGGCCGGGGACGCGGAGCTGATGCTGGTGGGCTCCTCGGCCCTGCATCTGCCGCAGGTCACCGGGCACCTCCCGGTGAAGGGTTCCACGCTCTCCCCCACCGGTACGGTCCGGGCGTTCGACGCGGACGCGGACGGCACGGTGGGCGGCAACGGGGTCGCCGCCGTCCTGCTGAAGCCGCTGGAGCGCGCGCTGGCCGACGGGGACACCGTGCGCGCCGTGATCCTGGGGTCGGCCGTCACCAATGACGGGGCGGACAAGGCGGGGTTCGCCGCGCCGGGCGTCGCCGGGCAGCGCGACGCCGTGCTCGGGGCGCTGCGCGCGGCCGGGGTGTCCGCGGAGTCGGTCGGCTATCTGGAGGCGCACGGTACGGGCACGCTCAAGGGCGACCCCATCGAGTTCGCCGCCCTGACGGAGGCGTTCCGCCGGTACACCGACCGGACCGGGTTCTGCGCGCTGGGCTCCACCAAGCCCGCCATCGGTCATCTGGACAGCGCGGCCGGGCTCGCCGGGCTGATCAAGGCGATCGAGGTGCTGCGGCACGGAATCGTCCCTCCGCTGGTGAACTTCTCCCGCCCCAACCCGGCGCT
Organism: Streptomyces sp. NPDC001787; assembly: GCF_040297465.1. Classification (NCBI taxonomy): domain Bacteria; kingdom Bacillati; phylum Actinomycetota; class Actinomycetes; order Kitasatosporales; family Streptomycetaceae; genus Streptomyces; species Streptomyces sp. NPDC001787. The sequence continues at coordinate 144,098 of NZ_JBEOZE010000011.1, read as the reverse complement.
GGCGGTGGGGACGAGCCCTTTCGTCCTGCCGGACCGCGAGCTGGACTGGCCGGTGGGCGGAGTGCGGCGAGCCGGTGTGCACTCGATCGGCATGGGCGGTACCAATGCGCACGTGATCATGGAAGAGGCGCCCGACGCGCCCCGGCGTACGGAGCGGACGCCCCGGCGTGCCGAGGGGGCGTCCCCGCGTGCCGCGGAGGCGCCCCCGGTCTCCCCGCCGGTGCCCGCGCTGCTTCCGGTGTCCGCCGCGAGCGCGTCCGCGCTCGTGGCGTACGCCCGCTCACTGCGTGACCATCTCGTCCGCCACCCGGAGACCGCCCCCGCCGATCTGCTGGTCACCACCGCGCTGGGACGACGGCTGCTGCCGCACCGGCTGGTCGTCACGGCGGCGGACCCGGTGGCGGGGCTCGACGCGTTCCTGCGCGACGGCACGACGGGCGACAGGAGCACGGCGGGGACAGCGGACGGCGCGGGGGCAAGCGGGACGTATGTGACGGGTGTGGTGGATGAGGGTGGCGGCGCGGTGGCACCGGTCTTCCTGTTCAGCGGGCAGGGCAGCACCCGCCCCGGCATGGGCGCCGAACTGGCGGCGCGCTTCCCGGTGGTGGCCGCGACACTCGCCCTCTGCGCCCGGCTGTACGAGGAGGAGACCGGTCACCGCGACTTCCTGGCACGGGTCGTGGACGGCCGGGGGCCGGACCGCTGGGACACGGCCTTCGCGCAGCCCGCGCTCTTCGCCCTCCAGATCGCGCAGGCCCGGCTCTGGGAACGGCTCGGCGTCACTCCGGCGCGGGTCGCCGGACACAGCGTCGGCGAGTACGCCGCGCTGTGCGTGGCCGGGGCGATGGACGTCGAGGACGCGATGCGGCTGGTGTGCCGGCGCGGCCGGCTGATGCGGGACGCGGTGGCGCCCGGGGCCATGCTCGCCGCCTTCGTGACACGGGAGCGGGTGCGGGAGCTGCTGGCCGGGGTCGACGGCCTGGAACTCGCCGCGGTCAACGGCGCCGCCCTGCATGTCCTCGCCGGCCCCCCGGCGGCGGTCGCGGCGGCACGGTCCCTGCTGGCGGAACGGGGCGAGGCCCACGAGCCGCTGGCCCTGGACCGGGCCTTCCACACCGCACTGCTGGACCCGGTCCTCGACGAGCTCCGGGCCCTCGTCGACAGGACGGAACTCCGCCCGCTGCGCACGGAGTTCGTCAGCGGACTCGACGGTGCCGCACGGCCGGCCGGGTGGCTGCCCGACGCCGATCACCTGGTCCGGCAGGCCCGGAGACCGGTCGACTTCGCCGCCGTACTGGCCACCCTCGGCGACGCCCCCGTCCTGCTGGAACTGGGGCCCTCCGCCACGCTGACCGGGCTGGCCCGCCGGGCCCTGCCGGACGCCGTGCGGGTGTCGACCCGGCAGTGGGAGCACGCGGTGGCCCGGCTCCACTGCGCGGGAGCGGCCGTCGACTGGACGGCGCTGCTTGCCGGGAGCGGCGGCCGGCGGGTGCCGCTGCCGACGTACCCGTTCCGGCACCAGTCGTACTGGGCGGGCCCGGAGCCGGTCCGCCTCCCCGCGCCCCCGCAGCACATATCCGCACGCACGACGGAGGATGGCATGACCGAACAGGCCGTACTGGACCGGGTGCTGGAACTGGCCGCCCGCCACCTGGGCCACCGCCCCTCGGCGGCCGACGCCGACCGCACGTTCGTGGCGATGGGCGCGGACTCGCTCCAGCTGATCGGCATGGTCCGCCAGTTGGAGGCGGAGTTCGGCGTGGAGCTGGCCATGCGGGAGATCCTGGAGGAGGCCGGTACCCCGAGGCTGACGGCCCGGCTGATGGCGAGCCGCATGGAGAACGGCCCGGCGGAGGAGCCGCCGGAGGAATCGGTGCGCGAGCCGATACCCGTGCGGACTCCGGTGCCGGCGCCCGTGACCGCCGCGGACCGGGAGCCCGCCCTCGCCACCCGCGCCGAGGTCGAGGAGCTGTCCCGCCAGATACGCCTGCTGGCCGAGACCCAGGCCGCGATGCTGACCCAGCTGTCCGACGCGGTCGCCCTGCTGACCGGCCGCACCGAGGTGGCGGACCGATGAGCGCCCCGCACACCGGCGGCCGGGACACGACGGCCGCCGCGGTGGACAGGGCCGCGGAGCTCTCCCGGCAGCTGACCCGGCAGCTCAAGGCCGCCGCAGAGGACCGCGCCCGGCGGACGCCGTCACAGACACCCCGGCGGACGCCGTCGCAGGCAGCCCGGCCCACGCCCGAGCGACGTCCCACGCCCGCCCGACAGCCCACGCCCGCCCATGAGCAACCGTGGCGGGAGAGCCCCCCGCCCCCGGCGGCCCCGTCCCACGGCCCCCGCCTCGTCGTCGACGCGGCGGGCGGGATGGCCGGAGCCGGCCGGGCCGATGCCGCTCGGCGGGCCCACACCGACTCGCTCGTCCGCAGGTTCACCGAGCGGACCCGCACCTCCAAGCGGCTCGCCCAGCAGCACCGTTCCGTACTCGCGGACAGCCGGGCCGTCGTGGGGTTCCGCGACGCCACCAAGGAGATGCTGTACCCGATAGCCGCGCGTGCGGCGCACGGCTCCCGGCTCACCGATGTCGACGGCAATGACTACACCGACATCACCATGGGCTTCGGCGCCCTGCTCTTCGGTCATGAACCGGAGTTCGTCACCGAGGCCGTGCGGCGCCATCTCTCCCAGGGCCTCCGCTTCGGCCCCCGCTCCCCCGACACCGGCGAGGCCGCGGCGCTGCTCGCCGGGCTGACGGGGATGGAGCGGGTGGCCTTCGCCGCGTCCGGTACGGAGGCGAACTCGGCGGCCGTACGGCTGGCCCGCGCCGCGACCGGCCGCGACAAGATCGTCATGTTCCGGGGCTCGTACCACGGGCACATCGACTCCGTGCTCGGCCGCCCCGGCGGTCCGGACCGGCACGCCGTCCCCGTCTCGCGCGGCATCCCGGCGAGCGCCGTCGCCGACCTGATCGTGCTGGAGTACGGGGACCAGGAGTCCCTCGACACCATCGACGCGCTGGGCGACCGCATCGCCGCCGTCCTCGTCGAACCCGTCCAGTGCCGGAATCCCGGCCTGCGGCCGGTGGACTTCCTGCGCTCCCTGCGCGAACTGACCGCCCGCCGGGGCATCGTGCTGCTCTTCGACGAGATGCTGACCGGACTGCGCCCGCACCCGCGCGGCGCCCAGGACCACTTCGGTGTCGTCCCCGACCTCGCCACGTACGGGAAGGCGCTCGGCAGCGGCTTCCCCATCGGGGCGGTGGCGGGGCGGGCCGATCTGCTCGACGGGGTCGACGGCGGTTTCTGGCAGTACGGGGACGGCAGCCGGCCCCCTCGGGAGACCACCTTCATCGGCGGCACGTATATGCAGCACCCGCTCTCGATGGCGGCGGCGAGAGCGGTGCTCACTCATCTCAGGGACCGGGGGCCGGGGCTCCAGGAGGGGCTCAACGCCCGCACGACGGCCCTCGCCGGACAGCTCAACGCCTTCTTCCGGGACGAGGAGTTCCCGCTGGAACTGGCCCACTTCGGCTCGATGTTCCGCTTCACCCACCGCGCCGACATGGAACTCCTCTACCACCACCTCCAGCTGCGCGGGGTGTACGTCTGGGAGTGGCGCAGCTTCTACCTCTCCACCGCGCACACCGACGAGGACGTGGCGGCGGTGGCGGACGCGGTGAAGGGGTCGCTCCGCGAACTGCGCGAGGGCGGCTTCTTCCCCCGTACGGCACCCGCGGCGAAGCCCGTGCGCCCGCCGGTACGGACGGTGCGCCCCGCCCCCGACTTCGGGGTGTACTTCTTCGGCGACCACCCGGAGAGCGACCACTCGCAGGGCGGCCGTCCGGAGAACGCCGGCCCCGCCGCGGACGGCCCGGACACCGCGTCCGCCGCCGCCCAGGCGTACGAGACGGTCTTCGAGACCGCCCGCTTCGCCGACGAGCACGGCTTCTCCTCGCTCTGGCTGCCCGAGCGGCACTTCCACTCCTTCGGCGGTCTCTTCCCGAACCCCGCCGTCCTGGCCGCCGCCCTCGCCCGTGAGACCGGCCGGATCCGGATCAACGCGGGCTCCGTCGTCCTGCCGCTGCACGATCCGGTGCGGGTGGCGGAGGAGTGGTCGGTCGTCGACAACCTCTCCGGCGGCCGGGTCGGCATCGGGTGCGCCACCGGCTGGCACGCCCAGGACTTCGCGCTGCACCCCGACCGGTTCGCCGACCGCCGCGAGATCGCCTTCGCCCATCTGGACGAGGTCCGCGCGCTGTGGCGCGGGGAGGCCGTCCGGCGGCGTACGGGCGAGGGCGCCGAGACCGGCGTACGCATCCAGCCGCGTCCGGTGCAGGAGGAGCCGCCGATGTTCCTCGCCACCTCCGGGCGGCGTTCCTCGTACGGGGAGGCGGCCCGGCGCGGGCTCGGTGTCGTCACCCATCTGATGAGCCAGACCGTGGAGGAGCTGGCCGCGGACATCGCGTACTACCGGCAGGTCCGCGCGGAGTGCGGGCTGGATCCGGAGACCGGCCGGGTGACCGTCCTGGTGCACACGTACCTCGGTACGGATCACGAGGCCGCGCGGGCCGAGGCGCTGGAGCCGATGGTCCGCTATCTGCGCTCGTCGCTGCTGATGCGGTCGGCCGCCACGGCGCTGGGCCGCAGCCCTCGGGATGTCGCGGAGTCGAGCGAGGAGGACCTCGACTATCTGTTCCGCCGGGCCTACGACCGGTACTGCGACCAGCGGGCACTGATCGGTTCGCCGGAGGGTGTCGCGCCGCTCGTCGACGCGCTGCACCGGGCGGGCGTCGACGAGATCGCCGCGCTCGTCGACTTCGGGATGAGCGCGGAACAGCTGCGGGCGGGGCTCGGTCAGCTGGACCTGCTGCGCCGCCGCACCCAGGAGCGGGCGCACACGAGCACCGCGCCCGCCACCGCCGCGCAGCGCCGGCTCTGGCTGTCCTCCCGGCTGCTCGGCGACCGTGCCGCGTACAACGAGACCCAGGCGGTACGGCTGCGCGGGCCGCTGGACGAAGCGGCGATGCGCACCGCCGTGGACGGGCTGGTGGAACGGCACGCGGGGCTGCGGACCGTGTTCCGGGCCGGGCGGGGCGACGGACCGGGCGAGGAGTCCGTCATGCAGGTCGTCCGGTCCGGGCAGCGCGTTCCGCTCCGGATCACCGATGCCCAGGGGCAGCTGCCCGACGCGGCGATCGGGGCGGTGCTCTCCGAGGAGAGCACCCGTGCCTACGACCTGGCCGAGGGGCCGCTGTTCACTCCCCGGCTGCTCAGACTGGCCGACGACGACCATGTACTGGTCTTCGGGCTGCACCACATCATCACGGACGCGCACTCGGCCCAACTGCTCGCGGCGGACCTCCAGAACCTGTACCGGGCGGCGGCCGAGGGCCGGCCGGCCGTGTTCGACAGGCCCGCCGGGACGGCTCTCGGGGCCCCCGAACCCCCCTGCACCGACGCCGATCTGGCCTGGTGGCGTACGCGGCTGGGCGAGCGGCCCCCCGTACTGGAGCTGCCCACGGACCGGCCGCGCGGGCGCCGGGTGGCGGGGCGCGGCGGGGCGGAGACCCGCACGCTGGACCGGGAGCGGGCGGATCTGCTCCGGGAGTGGAGCGGGGAGCGGGGGGTCACCCTGTTCGCCACGCTGTGCACGGCCTGGCACCTGGTGCTGCGCCGGCGTTCGGGGCAGGACGAGTTCCTGCTCGGCACGACGTTCGGGCGGCGCCTGCCGGAGACGCTGGACACGGTCGGCTTCCATGTGGCGCTGCTGCCGTTGCGGCTGACGGCGACGGACGCGACACCGGTGCCGGAGGCCGTACGGGCCACGGGGCGCGCCCTGTTCGAGGCGGACGCGCACAGCCGGGTGGACCTCGACGCCCTGCTCGCCGCCGTCCGTCCGGCCGCGGCGGGTCCGCGACCGCTGATCACGGTGTCGATCGACCTGGGGACCGCGCCGCTCACCGGCATCGAGCTGCCCGGTCTGCGGGCGGAGGAGGTGGCGGCCGGGACGGAGTCGGCGCCGCTGGAACTGGCCCTGATGGTCACCCGCACGGCGTCGGGGAGCCTGCGGCTGCGGCTGCGCTACGACGCGGACCTGTTCGACGCGGGGACGGCGCGCGGGTATCTCGCGGAACTGGACGACGCCCTGCGGACGATGACCGACGCGCGGGACCCGGAGGGGCCGGGGGTTCCCGGGGAGCGGGAGGTTCCCGAGGAGCGGGGGGAGACCGGTGGCGGCGGGGCACCCGGCACCGCGGCCGTTCTGCGGGAGGTCTGGGAGTCGGTGCTCGATGTGCGCGGCTTCCCCGACGACGCCAACTTCTTCGACCTCGGCGGCAACTCCATCGCCGCGATCCGGCTGGTGAACCGGGTGCGCGACACCCTCGGCGTCGACTACCCGCTGGCGGACTTCTTCTCCGAGGCGACCCTGCGGGCCATGACGGAGCAGTTGACGGGCGGGCCCGCCGGGCCGCCGCGGGACGGGCCGGGCGCGGCGCCCGGGGACCGGCCGGGCGAGGCGCCGGAGGAGACGGTCCTGGACCGCGCTCCCGTGAGCGACCAGCAGGCGCGGATGATCGCCGGTCACCGTGCCGTCCCGCACCCCGAGGTGTGGAACGTACCGACCCGGATCACGTTCACCGGCCCCCTGGACCCGGAGGCGCTGCGGTCCGCGCTGGCCGGGGTGACCGCCCGGCACGACTCGCTGCGGACCCGTTTCGTCCCGGAGGGGAACGCTGCGGACGGGCCCTGGTGGCAGGAGGTCCTCGCGCCGGTTCCACTCGTGCTGCCGGTGGAGGACCTCACCGGACTGCCGCCCGCCGAACGGGAGCCGCGGGCCGAGGCGTTGTGCCGGGAGACCGCCGCGAGCGCCTTCGACCTGGGCCGGTCCGTGCTGCCCAGGCTGCGGCTGCTGCGTGTCGAGGAGGACCGCTGGGCGCTGATGTTCGTGCTGCACCACATCAGCGCCGACGGCTGGTCCCTGTCGCTGCTGCTCGCCGAGATCGCCGAGCTGTACACCGCGGCGGCGGCGGGCGTCCCGCACGCGCTCCCGGAACCGGCCCTGCAGGCCCCGGAGTACGCCCGCCGGCAGCGTGCCGAGCACGACCCGCAGACCGAGGCGGCCAGGGCCGCGTACTGTGCCGCGTACCTGGAGGGGGTGCCGGCCTCCGTTCCCGTGCCCACCGACCGTCCCCGCCCGAAGAAGCTGAGCGGGCACGGGGACACGATCCGCGGGGTCGCGTCGGGCGAGGTGAGGGCGGCGGTGGAGGAGTTCGCGAGTTCCCGGCACACCACACCGTTCGCGGTCGCCGCGGCGGCCCTCGGGGTGTTCCTGACGAGGCTGTCGGGGGAGCCGGACATCCTGCTGAGCGTGCCGTACGCCAATCGCCGGGGCACCGAGTCCGAGTCGCTCGTCGCGATGACGTCGACCGCCGTGATGGTTCGCGTACGACTGGATTCAGCCAATCTCGCGGAGAGCTGCGCGGAGTTCGCCGCCCGCACCGGCGCGGGCGCGATGGGCGCCATGGCACATGTCCTGCCGACCGCGCGGATCATGCAGGCGATGCGGGACGCGGGCGCGGACGGCGTCCCGGACCGGGTGCCGCACGTCCTGGCGTTCCAGAACTCCGTCGACACGGACATCGAGATCCCCGGTCTCGGGGTCGAGGTGGCCGATCTGGCACCGCCTCTTTCCCGCAGTGAGCTGTGCTTCGGGCTTGCGCCGCGCCGGGACCCTGCGATGGGTTATCGAACGTTCCTGGAGTTCTCCTCGGACCTCTGGAACCGGGAGACCGCCGAGGAACTGCTCACCTCGTACACCGGACTGCTCGCGGAGTTCTGTGCCCGGCCCGACCGGCCGGTCCGCGAACTGCTCGGACCACCCGGCGAGGCCACCGACGCGTTGACCGACGTACCGACCGAAGCATCCGCAGCACCCTCACCCCCGCAGTCACTGCCGAACACCGGAAAGGCGGACGCCGTATGACGCCGGCCACCCACCGCAGCCACACCGACGACCTGCTCTCCTTCATCGCGGCCAGCCCCTCGCCGTACCACGTGGTGGCGAGCGCCGCCCAGCGCCTGGAGAAGGCCGGCTTCCGCGAGCTGCGCGGGACGGACGACTGGACCGGGGCGACCGGCGGCTGCTTCGTCATCCGCGCCGGTGCGCTGATCGCCTGGTACGTCCCCGAGGGCGCGCCGGCCCACACCCCGTTCCGGATCGTCGGCACCCACACCGATTCGCCGAACCTGCGGATCAAGCCGTCGCCCGACACCGGGACGGCGGGCTGGCGCCAGATCGGCGTGGAGATCTACGGCGGTGTCCCGCTCAACACCTGGCTCGACCGTGACCTGGGCATCTCCGGCCGGCTCGCCCTGCGCGGCCCGGACGGCACCCCGCGCAACCGGCTCGTCCAGATCGACGAACCACTGCTGCGCGTACCCCAGCTGGCCATCCATCTGGACCGTTCGGTCAACGAGGGTGTGGCGCTCGACCGCCAGCGGCACCTCGCCCCGATCTGGGCGCTCGGTGATCCCCAGGAGGGCGCGCTGCTGCGCCGGGTGGCGGCTGCCGCCGAGGAGGACCCGGCCGATGTGCTGGGCTGGGACCTGATGCTGCACGACATCCAGCCGCCCGGATATCTGGGCGTCGACCGGGAGTTCGTGGTGGCGTCCCGGCTGGACAACCAGATCTCGGTGCACGCGGGGGTCACGGCGCTGGTCGGTGCGGCGACCGGCGTCGAGGAGCCGGCCTACGTCCCCGTGCTGGCCGCCTTCGACCACGAGGAGGTCGGCAGCGGTTCGGAGACCGGTGCGCAGAGCCCGCTGCTGGAGCGGGTCCTGTCGCGTTCCGTCTCGGCCCGGGGCGGCAGCGGCGAGGACTGGTCGCGGGCCCTGTCCGGTGCCTTCTGCGTCTCCGCGGACATGGCGCACGCCGTCCACCCCAACTACGCGGAGCGGCACGACCCGGACCACCGGCCGCTGCCCAACGGCGGGCCCACGGTCAAGGTCAATGTGAACCAGCGGTACGCCACCGACAGCACCGGCATCGCGGTGTTCACGGCGGCGTGCGAGCGCGCGGGGGCTCCGTGGCAGCCGTTCGTCTCCAACAACGCGATGCCGTGCGGCACCTCCATCGGCCCGCTCACCGCCGCCCGGCTGGGCGTCACGACGGTCGACGTGGGAGTGCCGGGGCTGTCCATGCACTCGGCGCGCGAACTGTGCGGCGCGGACGACCCGGCGTATCTCGCGGCCATCCTGGGCGCGATCATGGCCGGGGGCTGACCCGGGCCCCTGGACGCGCCGGACGCCCCGTTCGTACCGCCGGACCGGAAGAAGGACCGAGAGACCGTGGAAGAGACCGTCCTGATCTGCCTGCCCTTCGCCGGGGCGGGTCCGTCGTTCTACGCCCCGTGGCAGGCCCTGGCCCCGGCGGGTCTGCGGATCCTCCCGGTGCAGCTGCCGGGCCGTGAGAAACGGTTCGCCGAACCCGCGTACACCTCGGCGGCTCCGGCCGTGGACGACGCGTACGCGCAGGTCACCGCCGCGCTCGGGGCGGGCGGGCCGGTGGCCCTGTTCGGTCACAGCATGGGCGCGGTACTCGCGTACGAGCTGGCGCACCGGATCGAGCAGGCCCCCGGCACGGCGGGCCCGCGGCTGGAGTCCCTGGTGGTCAGCGGGTCCCCCGGCCCGTGGACGGCCAGGACGGACCGGGCGGGCGGTCTGCCGGACGAGGAGTTCGCGGCGCGGGTGAGGAGCTTCGCCGGGTACGCCCATCCGGCGCTGGAGGACCCGGAGATGCGGGAGCTGCTGCTGCCCACGCTCCGGGCCGACGTACGGCTCCACGAGACGTACGTGCCCTCGTCCGACCGCCCGCTGTCGGCGCCCGTCACCTCGGTGCGGGGCCGTACGGACGCGCTGGTCGGGCCGGGCGACGCGGCGCAGTGGTGCCGGGCGACCACGGGTGTGCTGACCGTGGCCGAACTGGACGGCGGGCACATGTATCTGGCCGATCAGCCCGCCGCGCTGCTGAAGCTGGTGGCCGCCGGGCTGCGTACCGCCCAGGACGGCTGAGACCGGCCGTCCGGCCGGCGGGTCAAGGGGTGGCCGCGGCACCGCGGCCACCCCTTCCCCTTCGCTCGGCACGCCTGTGTCCTGCCCGGCGCAGGTGGCCGGGAGGGCCGTCCCTACACGAACCGCTGCTTCGCGCCGCCGTCGCACGCCTGGAGCCTGAGCGGGTCCTTGGCCCCGGACAGGGTCAGGCAGAGCCCGGTCGCCGCGGCCGGGCGGAGGGTGCCCGACTGCTGGACGAACTTCTGGTTGGCCGCGCCCGAGCAGTCCCACACGACGAGCGTGGCACCCGCGTCGTACTTGGCGCCCGGCACGTCCAGGCACCGGTCGTGGCTGAGTTCGGTGCGGACGGTCCGCTCGGTGGAGTCGTACCACCAGCCCTGGTTGCGGCCGTCGTGGCAGTCCCAGCCGCCGATCGCGGTGCCGTTGCGGGTCTCCGAGGCGGGGACGTCCACACAGGTGCCGGTGGCCTCGTTCTTCAGCGGCTTGAAGACGTCGTCCCAGGCGGCGGGCTGGAGCACCGGCCTGCCCGTGCTGCCGGGGTCGGCGCAGCCGGCCTCACGCAGTCCGGAGTTGTAGATCTGGGTGAGGCAGGACGCGAAGGCGCCGTGGCCGGCCGCGTTGGGGTGGAAGGACTGCCGCACCGAGTTCTCGTCCGGTGTGCCCGGCTTGGTGAGGTCGATGTAGAGCCCGCGCGCCCAGGTCTGCTGGGTGCAGACCTCATGGCCGTGGAAGAGCCGGGAGTTGTCGAGGAAGACGGCTCCGGTCGAGGCCGCGGCCTTGCGCATGCCGACCTCGAACGCGGGGACGGCGGTGTTGCGGCCCCAGACCGTGTCGGAGTCGTAGCCGAGACCGCCGCAGACGAGCTTCCCGGGGAAGTCCGGGTTGTCGCGGAAGTCGGGGCCGATCGGGCTCGGGTAGCCCATGACGACCAGCTTGTAGTCGCTGTTGGCGTAGCCCGCGCCCGTCATGACGGTGCGCAGGTCCCGGACCGTCTGCTCGACCTTGGGGACGAGCGCGTCGACGCGCGCCTGCCAGCCACCGGCGTACTTGGGCTCGCAGGGGCCCTGGAGGCTGATGTAGCGCACCACGCAGTCGGTCATGACCGGACCGAACTGGAGGTCGTCGTTGGCCCCGGCCACCAGCACGATCATCTTGATCCGGGTGTTGCGCGCCTTCACGGCGAGGCTGTCGCTCTGGACCAGTTCATCGGCGTACTGCTTGGATCCGCCGATCTTGATGTTCCCGGTATAGGCACCGGAGCACGAGACGTTGTACGTGACGTCCGCCGCGATGCCCGTGCGGTGGATGGCGGCGTCGGGTGACCGGTGGCACCAGTTGTCCGGGCCGTTGGTGCCGGGCTCGTAGGTGCCGACGCCCTCGCCGGAGATCTCGCTGTCGCCCAGCGAGATCAGCCCGGTCTTGCGGTCGGCGAGCGGCCGTTCGGCGGGGCTGCCGTACAGCTGGGTGGCTTCCGCGGCCCGGACGGCTTCCAGTTCGGGCGGGAGAGGGGTGGATGCGGTAGTGGTGGTACGGGACTCGCTCGCGCCTGCCGGTCCGGCGGCGGCCATGCCACCGACGGCCGCCGCGAGGGCCGCGGCTGCCGCGACCGTACAGCGAAGCCCGCGAAGTCTGAGCCTGGTGCGCCTCATTGCGCCTCCTGGTGAGTTGTTACCCCCGGTATTTACTGGTCGGTAGCCGCCAAGGGAATACATAGAACAAGACAAGTGCTCAACTTTTTCAGGAGGTTTACACACCATGGACGATTCGTCAGGCGCCACGGAGTACCGCATCGAGCACGATTCGATGGGTGAGGTGAGGGTCCCGGCGCACGCCAAGTGGCGTGCCCAGACCCAGCGGGCCGTGGAGAACTTCCCGGTCTCCGGACAGCGGCTGGAGCGCGCCCATATCGAGGCCCTGGCCCGGATCAAGGCGGCTGCCGCCAAGGTCAACGCGGAGCTGGGGGTGCTGGACGCGGACATCGCCGGAGCGATCCGGGAGGCGGCGGCGGAGGTCGCCGGGGGCCGGTGGGACGAGCACTTCCCCGTCGATGTGTTCCAGACGGGCTCCGGCACCTCGTCCAACATGAACACCAACGAGGTCATCGCCACGCTCGCCACCGAGCGCCTGGGCCGCGAGGTCCACCCCAACGACCATGTGAACGCCTCGCAGTCGTCCAACGACGTGTTCCCGTCCTCCATCCACATCGCCGCGACCGCCGCCGTCACCGCCGACCTCATCCCGGCACTGGGCCATCTGGTGGACGCCCTGGAGCGGAAATCGGCCGAATTCTCCGAGGTCGTCAAGTCGGGCCGTACGCATCTGATGGACGCCACCCCGGTGACCCTGGGCCAGGAGTTCGGCGGCTACGCGGCCCAGATCCGCTACGGCGTCGAGCGGCTGCGCGCCTCGCTCCCCCGCCTCGCCGAGCTCCCGCTGGGCGGTACGGCGGTGGGAACCGGGATCAACACCCCGCCCGGCTTCTCGGCCGCGGTGATCGCCGAGGTCGCCGCCGCCACCGGGCTGCCGCTCACCGAGGCCCGCGACCACTTCGAGGCCCAGGGCGCCCGGGACGGACTCGTGGAGACCTCCGGCCAGCTGCGGACGATCGCGGTCTCCCTGACCAAGATCTCCAACGACCTGCGCTGGATGGCCTCGGGCCCCCGCACCGGACTGGCCGAGATCAGCCTGCCCGACCTCCAGCCGGGCTCGTCGATCATGCCGGGCAAGGTGAATCCGGTCATCCCGGAGGCGGTGCTGATGGTGGCCGCCCAGGTGACGGGGAACGACACGACGGTCGCCGTCGCGGGCGCCGCGGGCAACTTCGAGCTGAACGTGATGCTGCCCGTCATGGCGAAGAACCTGCTGGAGTCGGTGCGGCTGCTCACCACCGCCTCCCGGCTGCTCGCCGACCGCACGGTCGACGGCATCACCGCGAACGTGGAGCGGGCCCGCGCGTACGCGGAGTCCTCGCCCTCCGTGGTGACCCCGCTGAACAAGTACATCGGTTACGAGGAGGCGGCGAAGGTCGCCAAGAAGTCCCTCAAGGACGGCACCACGATCCGCGAGACGGTGCTGGCCTCGGGCTATGTCGAGCGCGGCGACCTCACTGTCGAGCAGCTCGACGAGGCGCTGGACGTCCTGCGCATGACACGGCCATGACCTCCCGCTGACGCGCCGCCCGCGCGGTACGGCGTACGGCTCGGGCGGTACGCGCCGTACGTGCCCGTACGTGCCGTACCGCGTACCGCCGACGGGTGACGCGTATCGCAGCGGGCGGGCGGACCGCGTCCGTAGGATCCCTCCATGACAGACACGGGAGAGCACTCACGCTGGGCGCCGGGGGACCGGATCCTCTGGCGCTACCGCGACAACGGCCGGGCCCGCGGGGACTCGGCCGCCCGCCCCGTGCACATCTGCCGCCCGGTCACCGTCGTCGAGGACTCCGAGACGCTGCTCGCCGTCTGGATGGCGCCCGGCACCGAGTGCGTGCGGCCGGTCCTCGCCGACGGCACCCCGGTGCAGACCGAGCCCCTCGCCACCCGCTACACCGCGCCGCGCACGACCGCCCGCTCGACCTGGTTCGGCTCGGGGGTGCTGAAGCTCGCCAGGCCCGGTGACCCCTGGTCGGTGTGGCTGTTCTGGGACCGCGGATGGCTCTTCCGCAACTGGTACGTCAACCTGGAGGAGCCCCGTACCCGCTGGGCCGGAGGGGTCGATTCCGAGGATCACTTTCTCGACATCTCCGTGCACCCGGACCGGAGCTGGAAGTGGCTCGACGAGGACGAGTTCGCCCAGGCGCAGCGGGTCGGCCTGATGGACACGGCCACCGCGGGGCGGGTGCGGGCGGCGGGCCGTGCGGCCGTCCAGGTGATCCAGGAGTGGGGCGCCCCGTTCCGCGACGGCTGGGAGGACTGGCGGCCGGACCCGCGGTGGCAGGTTCCGCCGCTGCCGGATGACTGGGACCGCACCCCTGCCCGTATGCCGTCGTGAGACCCTTGGAAGACCCCGGGGGGCCGACCGTAGGATCGTCCCCCTCAGGGGCCCCGCCACCACAACCGGCGGGCATGGCACAGGACCTGACCACAAGTCATCGCGACGGCCGCGCGCACCGTACGGGACACGGACCCGGACGGACCGTACGGCCGCAGGAACCACTACGAGGGGGTGGAGACATGCTCGCTGTCCGCTGCCCCGTCCCTGGAAACGTTGTCAACCGGCCACCGTGCGGACGCTCGGTTTCGGCCCCGCGAATGCGGGCATCCGGTGACAGCCGTTGTTCTTACCGCTCTTGCCGGGGCACAGTAGCGCCCCACGAGGTGACTGCCTCATACAACCGGCCCGGACGGACGGAATCCCACGCGTGACGGAGCACCCCACCTCCCACGAAGGCCGGCAGCCCCTCGCGGCCCGGCCGCAGGAACGCACCCGGCCGCGGCAGCAGGACGCCGCGGCGGGGGCTGCCCCTGCCACCGCCGCGATCCCCGGCCCGGCCGCCGCGCCCGGACCGGGCCCGCGGACCGCCGCCGGCGCGATCCCCGGCCCCTCCACCGTCACCGACCACCAGGCGGTCGCCCGGCGCGAGGGCGACCGGCTGCGCTTCGTGGGCGCCGCCACCCGGCGCATCGCCCGCGGCATAGACCTGGACGAGATCGTGCTGGGGCTGTGCCGGGCCAGCGTGCCGACGTTCTCCGACGCGATCCTGGTCTACCTCCGCGACCCGCTGCCCGTCGGGGACGAGCGGCCGGTCGTCCCGTTCGTCCTGCGGCTGCGCCGCAGCGACCGGCTGCGGCTCACCGACGAGGAGAGCGAGGGCCTCCCGGACACCGAGCGCCTGCGGCTGCCCGTCACCGACCCGCAGGCCGGTCTGCTGCCCGCCGCCGAGCTGTGCGAGGTCCGCCCCGGCGGCGCGCTGGCCGAGGTGCTGCGCGGCGTACGGCCGGTGTTCGGGGACTCCGCCGCCGCCCGCGCGGCGCTGCCCGAACTGCTCGGGGCGGGTCACACCGTGCCCACCGGGCACCGTGCGATCCTCGCCCCGCTGCGCGGCCGGCGCCGGGTGATCGGGGCCGCCGTCTTCCTGCGCGGGACCGAGCGACCGCCGTTCGAGGCCAATGACCTGCTGGTCGCGGCCCAGCTGGCGACCCACACCGCGCTCGGCATCGACAAGGCCGTGCTGTACGGGCGCGAGGCCTATATCGCCGACGAGCTCCAGCGCACCATGCTGCCGGACTCGCTGCCGCAGCCCACCGGGGTCCGGCTCGCCTCCCGCTATCTCCCGGCCGCCGAGACGGCCCGGGTCGGCGGCGACTGGTACGACGCGATCCCGCTGCCCGGCAGCCGGGTCGCCCTGGTCGTCGGTGATGTGATGGGCCACTCGATGACCTCCGCGGCGATCATGGGCCAGCTGCGCACCACCGCGCAGACCCTGGCCGGTCTCGATCTGCCGCCGCAGGAGGTGCTGCACCATCTGGACGAACAGGCGCAGCGGCTCGGCAGCGACCGCATGGCGACCTGCCTGTACGCGGTGTACGACCCGGTCGCTCACCGGATCACCATCGCCAACGCCGGGCACCCGCCGCCCGTCCTGCTGCACCTGGGCGGGCGCGCGGAGGTGCTGCGGGTACCGCCGGGGGCTCCGATCGGGGTCGGCGGTGTCGACTTCGAGGCCGTGGAGCTGGACGCGCCCGCGGGCGCCACACTGCTGCTGTACACCGACGGCCTGGTGGAGTCCCGGCTGCGCGACGTCTGGACGGGCATCGAGCAGCTGCGCGAGCGCCTCGCCGCCACCGCCCAGCTGACCGGCCCCGACCACTCGCCGCCGCTGGAGGCGCTCTGCGACGACGTGCTCGACATGCTCGGCCCGGGTGACCGGGACGACGACATCGCGCTGCTCGCCGCCCGCTTCGACGGGATCGCGCCGAGCGATGTGGCGTACTGGTTCCTGGAACCCGAGGACGCCGCCCCGGGACGGGCCCGCAGGCTGGCCCGCCGGGCGCTCAGCCGGTGGGGCCTGGACGACCTCTCGGACGAGGTCGAGCTGCTCGTGAGCGAGGTCGTCACCAATGCCGTGCGGTACGCGGAGCGGCCGGTGACGCTGCGGCTGCTGCGGACCGACATCCTGCGCTGCGAGGTCGGCGACGACTCCCCGCAGCTGCCGAGGCAGCGCCGCGCCCGCGAGACGGACGAGGGCGGACGCGGTCTGTTCCTGGTGAACCGGCTGGCCAGGCGCTGGGGGGCGACCCGGCTCTCCACGGGCAAGGTGGTCTGGTTCGAGATGGCGACGCGGGGGCAGTAGGACCTGTCCGCATCCTGCGCCGTCCGCCCGGAGGGGCGGGCGGCGCTTCGTGCTGGGGTTCGTGGTTCCGCTGCGGTGACCGGATCACCGCAGCGGACCGAAATGTTGCCGGTCCGGAATCGCCGGAGTTGACTGCATCTGTGAACGAGGCGACCTGACCGATACCCCCCACCGACGGGAGGACGCTCGTGACCGAGGAAACCCCGCAGCTTCCGTACACCACGAACAACGCCGGGATCCCGGTGGAGAGCGACGAACATTCGCTCACCGTCGGATCCGACGGCCCGATCCTGCTCCAGGACCACTACCTCATCGAGAAGATGGCCCAGTTCAACCGTGAACGGGTCCCCGAACGGGTGGTGCACGCCAAGGGCTCCGGCGCGTACGGCACCTTCAAGGTGACGAACGACGTCAGCCAGTTCACCAAGGCGGACCTGTTCCAGCCCGGCAAACAGACCGACATGCTGGCCCGTTTCTCCACGGTCGCCGGTGAGCAGGGCTCCCCCGACACCTGGCGCGACCCGCGCGGCTTCGCACTGAAGTTCTATACCGAGCACGGCAACTACGACATGGTCGGCAACAACACGCCGGTCTTCTTCGTACGCGACCCGATGAAGTTCCAGGACTTCATCCGCTCCCAGAAGCGCCGCCCGGACAGCGCGGTGCGCGACCACGACATGCAGTGGGACTTCTGGTCGCTGTCCCCCGAGAGCGCGCACCAGGTCACCTGGCTGATGGGCGACCGGGGCATCCCGAAGACGTACCGCCACATGAACGGCTACAGCTCGCACACCTATATGTGGGTGAACGCGGGCGGCGAACGGTTCTGGGTGAAGTACCACTTCAAGACCGACCAGGGCATCGAGTTCTACACCCAGGCCGACGCCGACGCGATGGCGGGGACCGACGGCGATGTCCACCGCCGCGACCTGTTCGAGTCGATCGAGCGCGGTGACCACCCGAGCTGGACGCTGAAGGTCCAGGTCATGCCGTTCGACGCGGCCCCGGACTACCGGTTCAACCCCTTCGACCTCACCAAGGTGTGGCCGCAGGGCGACTATCCGCTGATCGAGGTCGGCCGGATGACGCTGAACCAGAATCCCGAGGACTTCTTCGTCCACATCGAGCAGGCGTCCTTCGAGCCGTCGAACCTGGTGCCCGGCATCGGTCCGTCGCCCGACAAGATGCTGCTCGGCCGGCTGTTCTCGTACCCGGACACCCACCGCTACCGGATCGGCCCGAACTACGCCCAGCTGCCGCCCAACCGGCCGCGCTTCGGGCGGAGCTCGTACGCGAAGGACGGCCCGATGCGGTACGAGCCGGCCCGGACGGGTGCGGTGTACGCACCGAACTCGTACGGGGGTCCGGCGGCCGACACCGATCAGTTCGGCGACCCGGCGGGCTGGGCCACGGCGGGCGAGATGGTCCACGAGGCGTACAAGCTGCACAGCGAGGACGACGACTGGGGCCAGCCGGGCACGCTGGTGCGCGAGGTCATGGACGACGCGGCGCGCGAGCGGCTGGTCTCCAACGCCTCCGGCCATCTGCTGGACGGGGTGAGCCGCCCGGTCCTGGACCGTTCGCTCCAGTACTGGCGCAACGTGGACATGGACCTCGGCGACCGGATCGCCAAGAAGGTGAACGGCGGCTGATCCGCCGGGACGGGGAGAGGGGGGGGGGGGGGGGGGGCGGCCCCCCCCCCCCCCCCCCCTCTCCCCGTCCTCACCCGGCGGCCGTCACCGTCCGGGTCGGTCGTTGTTGCTTCCCTGCCCCTCGCCGGGCCTGCCCTCGCCCTCCCCCGGTTCCGTGGGCAGGATCGGCGACTCGGTGGGAGTCGTCGGCGGGGTCGTGGTCGGCGTGGGCGGCGGGGTGGTCGCGCCCGTGGGCGGGCCGCTGGGCGTCCCGGACGGCGACTTCGTCGGCGCCGAGGGGGTCTCCTCGGGCTTCGTGGACTCGGACGGCGTCGAGGAGGGGCTCTCGGTCACGGTCACCTCACCGCGCTCGACGTCCTCCAGGTCGAACTGGGCGTTCGAACCGCCGCCCAGCGCGCCGAGCGTGTAGTCCGCCCAGATCTCCGCCGGGAAGCCGCCTCCGTTGGCCCGGCCGGAGTTGGCCGTGCCGGTCAGGCTGACCTGTCCGCCGCCGTCCTTGGCCGACTCCCCGAAGAGCGCCACGACCGTGGTCAGCTCCGGGGTGTAGCCGGCGAACCAGGCCGACTTGTTGTCCTCCGACGTACCCGTCTTGCCCGCCGCGTCGTACGCGGAGGTGTTGGCCGCCCGGCCGGAACCGGCGTCGACGACCCCGGTGAGCCCGGAGGTCACGGTGTCGGCCGACTTGCGGCTGATCACCTGCTTGCCGATGCCGTCGACCGTCTTCGCCGTGAGGTCGCGGTGCTCCGCGGACTTCACGATGTGCGGGGTGACCTTCTTGCCGTGGTTGTCCAAGGTGGCGTACGCGCCCGCCATGTCCCAGGTCGAGGCGTTCATCGTGCCGAGGGTGATCGCGGGACGCTCGGGGAAGTTCTTGTCCGGCACGCCGAGGCCGAGCGCGGTCCGCTTCACGGCGGCGGGGGTGACATCGACGACCATCTGCGCGAAGACCGAGTTGACCGAGCTGTTCAGGGCCTTCTGGACGGAGATCGGACCGTAGGACCGGTCGTCCTCGTTCTGCGGCTTGAACGGGGTGTCGCTGCCGACGACGGGGCGTCTGCTGGTTCCGTCGTAGACCGTGTTCAGTCCGATCAGATCGCCGTCCTGGGTCTTCGCCCCGTTCTCCAGGGCGGAGGCGAGCACCAGGGGCTTGAAGGTGGAGGCGGGCTGGTAGTCCTGGCGGGTGGCGTTGGATATCCAGTGCTGGGTGGCTCCGACACCGCCGTACAGCGCGACCACGGCGCCGTTCTTCGGGTTCACGGAGGTGGCGCCCGCCTGGACGGTGGCGTCGACCTTGTTCCCCTCGCGGTCGAGCTTGGACTCCAGTTGGTCCTCGACCGACTTCTCCAGCTGCTTCTGGCGCTTCTTGTCGATGTTCAGGGTGAAGGTCCAGCCGCCGGCCTCACGGGCCTCGTCGCTCAGTCCCTGCTTCCGCAGCTCCTGGTTGGCCGCCTCCACGAGGTAGCCGGTCTGCCCCTCCATCCCGGGCGCGGGCTTGGGCTTCTGCGGGACGGGGAACTTCAGCGTGGCGCGCTCGGCGGCGTCGAGCCAGCCCATCTCGACCATGTTGTCCAGGGTGTACTCCCAGCGGTCGGACACCAGACGCTTGCCGGTCTCGCTGGCGACGGCCCAGTCGTACTGGCTGGGCGCCTGGAGCAGCGAGGCGAGGTAGGCGCCCTGGGCGACGTCGAGGTCCTTGGCGTCGACGCCGTAGTACGCCTGCGCGGCGGCCTGGATGCCGCTGGCCCCGCGGCCGTAGTACGCGGTGTTGATGTACCCGGCGAGGATGTATTCCTTGCTCTTCTTCTGGTCGACCTTGAGGGAGATCACGAGTTCCTTGAGCTTGCGGCTCACGGTCGCGTCCTGCGTCAGGTAGTAGTTCTTCACGTACTGCTGGGTGATGGTCGAGCCACCCTGCTTGCCCTTGCCGCTGAGCGTGTTGAACAGGCCGCGGGCGGTGCCCTTCAGGTCGACGCCCTTGTCGTCGTAGAAGGTCTTGTTCTCGGCCGCGGCGAAGGTGTACTGGACCTTCTTCGGTACGACGGCGAGGTCCACGATCTGGCGGTTGACGCCCTTGCCGTCCCGGGCGAGCAGCGTGCCGTCGCTGTACTTGTAGACGTTGCTCTGCCGCTCGGCCATGGCGTTGGCCTCGGGCACGTCCACGTACACGTAGAGCGCCACGAAGGCCCCCATGACCAGCAGGCACAGCCCGAAGAAGGTGCCGAGCAGCTTCTTCCAGGTGAAGAGTCCGCGTATGCCGCCGCTCTTCGCAGCCCGGCGCGGTCCTCGCGCCTGGGCTCGTCGCGCATCCGCTCGACCCATCGGTGTTGCTCCCTGTTTCTCTGCTCGACCAGCTCCGCTCAGCCCAGCCAGCTAACACCGTCGGCGAGAGCGAAAAGCGAGTGATTCGGTCTTTTCCGGACGTGACAATCAGCACCCGTTCCCGTAGGAACCGACTCCCGAGAGGTGCGCAGG
Source organism: Streptomyces sp. NPDC001787 (assembly GCF_040297465.1). Lineage (NCBI taxonomy): Bacteria > Bacillati > Actinomycetota > Actinomycetes > Kitasatosporales > Streptomycetaceae > Streptomyces > Streptomyces sp. NPDC001787. The sequence continues at coordinate 123,609 of NZ_JBEOZE010000011.1, read as the reverse complement.
GTTGCGAAAACCGTTAATGTGAAATCACATTGATAGCGCGGCTCGCTGCCGCACGAAACGGGGGACCCCATGACCGAACAGCACGACAGCCCCGGCACGGCCACTCCTGCCACCGCATCGCCCGGCCTCGTCCCGGACGCCCCGGAGATGCCCGCCCCGCAGGTCAGAGAGGTGACGGCGCACTCCATCCCGGGCGGCATCGGCCTGTTGCTGACGGTTCTGGGCGTGTTCCTCGGCGTCGGCCTGGTGATCCTCGGCGCCGTGCTGGGCGCGAACGGGCACAACGGGATCGGCATCCCCCTCCTCGTCCTCGGAATCCTGCTCGTCATCGCCTCCTTCTTCTGCATGAGCGGTGTGAAGATGGTCGCCCCGGGCGAGGCCCGGGTGATCCAGCTCTTCGGCCGGTACGTCGGCACGATCCGCGCCGACGGACTGCGCTGGATCAACCCGCTGACCTCCAGCCGGAAGATCTCCACCCGGGTCCGCAACCACGAGACGGCCGTCCTGAAGGTCAACGACGCCTACGGCAACCCGATCGAACTGGCGGCGATCGTCGTCTGGAAGGTCGAGGACACCGCGCAGGCGCTGTTCGAGGTGGACGACTTCCTGGAGTTCGTCGCCACCCAGACCGAGGCCGCCGTCCGGCACATCGCGATAGAGTACCCCTACGACGCCCACGACGAGAACGGCCTCTCCCTGCGCGGCAACGCCGAGGAGATCACCGAGAAGCTGGCCGTCGAGCTCACCGCCCGGGTACAGGCGGCGGGCGTCCTGATCATCGAGTCGCGCTTCAGCCATCTCGCGTACGCCCCCGAGATCGCGTCCGCGATGCTCCAGCGCCAGCAGGCGGGCGCGGTCGTCGCGGCCCGTCAGCAGATCGTGGAAGGAGCGGTCGGCATGGTCGAGATGGCCCTGACCCGGATCGCCGAGCAGGACATCGTCGAGCTGGACTCCGAGCGCAAGGCGGCCATGGTCAGCAACCTCATGGTGGTGCTGTGCGGTGATCGTGCGGCGCAGCCGGTCCTCAACACGGGCACGCTCTACCAGTGACCGAACAGACACCTCCCCGGCGCGCACCGGTGGCGCGGCCGCAGCAGCGCAAGCAGATGCTGCTGCGGCTCGACCCCGCGGTGCACGACGCGCTGGCCCGCTGGGCCTCCGACGAACTGCGCAGCGCGAACGCGCAGATCGAGTTCCTGCTGCGCCGGGCGCTGGCGGAGGCGGGCCGGCTGCCGGGCTCGGCCGCCCCGATCGCCCGCCGGGGCCGGCCGCCGAAGACCGCCGCGCAGGACAGGCCCGGTCCGCAGGAGAGGCCCGGAGCACCGGAGCCGCCCGGCCCGCAGCCGGGGGCCGGCCCCGGGGACGGGCCGGGTCCGCGTGGCGGTCCGGGCCCGTCGGGACCGGGTCCCGCCGGTGGATGAGGGCTTCGCCCCCGCCCGTTCCCGGGTGGGAGGCGTCCTCGCCCGTCCCGGTATACACCCGGGGTATACACACCATGTAGAGTGCTCGGCATGTCAATCGGCCACACCCTGCTCGGACTCCTGGAGTCCGGCCCCCGCCACGGCTACGACCTCAAGCGGACCTTCGACGAGAAGTTCGGCCACGACCGCCCCCTGCACTACGGGCAGGTCTACTCGACCATGTCCCGGCTGCTCAAGAACGGCCTCGTCGTCGTCGACGGGGTCGAGAGCGACGGCGGTCCCGAGCGCAAGCGGTACGCGATCACCGACGCGGGGATCACGGATGTCTCCAGCTGGCTCGCCCAGCCGGAAAAACCGGAACCCTACCTTCAGTCGACCCTCTACACCAAGGTCGTCCTGGCTCTCCTGACCGGCCGCAGCGCCGCCGAGCTGTTGGACGCCCAGCGAGCGGAGCACCTGCGCCTGATGCGTATCCTCACCGACCGCAAGCGGCGGGGCGACCTCGCCGACCAGCTGATCTGCGACCACGCGCTGTTCCATCTGGAGGCCGACCTGCGCTGGCTGGAACTGACCGCCGCGCGGCTCGACCGGCTCGCCGAGGTGGTGGCCAAGTGATCCCCGACGGCTCCCTGCTCGCCGCCCATGACCTGCGCAAGGCCTATGGTCCGACGCCCGCGCTGGACGGCGCCTCGTTCTCCATCCACCCCGGCGAGGTCGTCGCGGTGATGGGCCCCTCCGGCTCCGGCAAGTCCACCCTGCTGCACTGCCTCGCCGGAATCATCACACCCGACTCGGGCACCATCACCTACGCGGGCCGTGAGCTGTCGGCGATGTCCGACGCCGAGCGCAGCGCCCTGCGCCGCAGTGAGTTCGGCTTCGTGTTCCAGTTCGGCCAGCTCGTCCCGGAGCTGACCTGCGTGGAGAACGTCGCGCTGCCGCTCCGGCTCAACGGGGTCAGGCGCAAGGCCGCCGAGCGCACCGCCCTCGAATGGATGGAGCGCCTGGAGGTCGACGACCTCGGCGCCAAGCGTCCCGGCGAGATCTCCGGCGGTCAGGGCCAGCGTGTCGCCGTGGCCCGTGCGCTGGCCTCCTCCCCGAAAGTGATCTTCGCGGACGAGCCGACCGGCGCGCTGGACTCCCTGAACGGCGAGCGGGTCATGGAGCTGCTCACCGAGGCCGCCCGGTCCGCCAACGTCGCCGTGGTCCTGGTGACGCACGAGACCCGGGTCGCCGCCTACTCCGACCGTGACGTCACCGTGCGCGACGGCCGGGCCCGCGACTTGGAGCACTCCGCATGACACTGCTCGACGAGAAGCGGGGCACGACGGTGCCGCCGCGTCCCGCGCCGCCCTCACGCGGCGCGACGACGCTCCGCGACCTCGGCCTCGGCATCCGGTTCGCCGCCGCCGGGGGCCGCGAGGGCTGGATCCGTACGCTGCTGACCGGGATCGGGGTGGGCCTCGGTGTCGCACTGCTGCTGACCGCCTCCGCAGTGCCGCACATGCTCGACGAGCGGTCCGGCCGCGAACAGGCCCGGGCCGAGGCACAGGTGTCGGATTCCCCCGACGCCCAGGCGAAGAAGTCGGACACCTCGGTGGTCCGCGCCGAGGCCGGGACCGAGTACCACGACCGGACCATCTCGGGTCATCTGATGCGGGCGGACGGTGCGCACCCGGCCCTGCCGCCGGGCGTCGGCCGCTTCCCGGGGCCGGACGAGATGCTGGTCTCGCCCGCCCTGCGAAAGCTGCTGGCCGCACCGGAGAACACCCTGCTCAGGGAGCGCCTGGCGTACCGGACCATCGGCACGATCGGGGACGCGGGCCTGGTCTCCCCCGGGGAGCTGCGGTACTACGCGGGCAGCGGCACACTGACTCCCGCCAATGGCGGGCACCGGATCGCGGGCTACGGCGACGACCGTCCGGGCGAGCCGTTCTCGCCCCTTCTCGTGCTGCTGAGCATCATGGTCTGCGTCGTGCTGCTCGTCCCGGTCGGGATCTTCATCGCGACGGCCGTGCGCTTCGGCGGCGACCGCCGCGACCGCAGACTGGCCGCACTGCGGCTGGTGGGCGCGGACATCCGGACGACCCGCCGGATCGCGGCCGGGGAGGCGCTGTTCGGCTCGCTGCTCGGGCTGCTGATCGGCCTGGGGATCTTCCTGGTGGGGAGGCAGTTCGTCGGTGCGGTGGAGATCTGGGACGTCAGCGCGTTCCCGGCCGACCTGGTGCCCGATCCCCTGCTGGTGGCGCTCATCGTGGTGGCGGTGCCGCTGACCGCCGTGCTCGTCACCCTGACGGCGATGCGGTCCGTGGTGATCGAGCCCCTGGGCGTCGTGCGCCGGGGCCGTGAGCGGGGGCGCCGCCTGTGGTGGCGGCTGCCGGTGCCGCTGGCCGGGCTGGCGGTGCTCGGGTTCACGGGCCGGGTCGGGGCGTACGAGCCGGTGAACCCGGTTCCGATCACAGCCGGTGCCGTACTGGTGCTGGTCGGGCTCGCGCTGCTGCTGCCCTGGCTGGTCGAGGCGTGTGTGAACCGGCTGCGCGGTGGCCCGGTGCCCTGGCAGCTCGCCACCCGCAGGCTCCAGTTGAGCAGCGGGTCCGCGTCACGCGCGGTCAGCGGGGTCACGGTGGCGGTGGCGGGAGCCATCGCCCTGCAGATGCTCTTCGCCGCGATGAACGCCGACTTCAACCGGATCACCGGCCAGGACCCCACGCGGGCCCAGTTCGCCGGCTTCTCCGAGAAGGTCACGGGCGAGGCGGCCACCTCGGCCATCGAGCAGTTCCGCGCCACCAAGGGCGTGGACGTGGTCATCGGTTCGGTGGAGGCGTACGCGACCAGGCCCGGTGTCTACTCCGAGGACGAGATCGAGCCCACCACCTCGCTGACGGTCGGCACCTGCGACACCCTGCGCGAACTGGCCAGGATCGGCGCCTGCGAGGACGGCGACACGTTCGTCGTCCACCCGGCGGGCGACAAGGACATGTCCGCCTGGATCGACAAGACCGCCCGCAAGGGCAAGGAGGTCGAGATCAGCTCCGGGCAGGCGAAGCCGGTGCGGTGGACGCTGCCCGCCGATTCCCCGACCGTGAAGGGCCGCAAGGACCCGATGGGCACGGTCCATTGGGGGATCATGGCCACGACCGGCGCGATCGACGCGGGCAAGCTGCCCGGCGCGACGATCACCGCCCAGATCCGGGTCGACAAGAGCGTGCCGGACGTCGCCGAGTACGTACGCAACACGGCGGCCAGGATCGATCCCGCCATGCGCTTCGTCACCATCGAATCGGTGGAGCGCAACCGGCAGTACGCGAGCATCCAGACCGGCCTCCAGGTGGGCGCGACCGCGACGCTGCTGCTGATCGCCGCGTCCATGCTGGTCTCCCAGCTGGAGCAGCTGCGGGAGCGCAAGCGGCTGCTGTCGGTCCTGGTGGCCTTCGGCACCCGGCGCACCACGCTCGGCTGGTCGGTGCTGTGGCAGACCGCGGTGCCGGTGGTGCTGGGGCTCACGGTGGCGGTCCTGGGCGGACTGGCGCTCGGGGCGATGCTGACCTGGATGATCGAGAAGACGGTCTCCGACTGGTTCCTGTTCCTGCCGATGGCGGGGGCGGGCGCGGGGCTGATCCTGCTGGTGACGCTGCTGTCGCTGCCCTCGCTGTGGCGCCTGATGCGCCCGGACGGGCTGCGTACGGAGTAGCCCGCCCCGGGTCACCGGACGGGAACGGGGGGCGGGCCGAGCAAGGGGCCCGCCCCTCAGCCGCGTCCGGCGTCCGGCACCCGTACCGGCAGCGCCGCCATCGCCTCCCGCAGCGCGGCGGCGAGCTCCTCGAACTCCCCGTGCCGCGCCGTCCCGCTCCGCATCGCGAGCGCCACCCGCCGCGAGGGCGCCGGGTCCGCGAAGTACCCGGTCGCCAGCGCCTCGTTGCGCCCGGTCTCCACGGTCACCGCGGTGCGCGGCAGCAGTGTGACCCCGAGCCCGCCCGCGACCAGCTGCACCAGGGTGGAGAGCCCGGCGGCGGTCGTGGTCACCGGCGCCCCCTCCTTGCGCCCGGCCTCCCGGCAGATGTCCAGGGCCTGGTCGCGCAGGCAGTGCCCCTCGTCGAGCAGGAGCAGCGGCAGCTCGCGCAGCGCCTCGCGCGGAATGTCGGCCCGGCCGCCCAGCCAGTGCTTCCGCTCCATGACGAGGACGAAGTCCTCGTCGAACAGGGGCAGCTCGGTCACGCCGGGCACGCCCAGCGGCACGGCGAGCAGCAGCAGGTCCAGCCGTCCGCCGGCCAGCCCCTCCAGCAGCGAGGAGGTCTGCTCCTCGTGGACCTGGAGGTCGAGTTCCGGGTAGCGCTCATGGACCAGCCGGAGCACGGTCGGCAGCAGATAGGGGGCGACGGTCGGGATCACACCGAGCCGGAGCACTCCGGTGAAGGGCGCCCGGACCGCCTCCGCCTCCTCCATCAGCTCGCCGACGGCCTCCAGCACCGCCCTGGCCCGCCCCGCGAGCCGCTCCCCCGCGGGCGAGAGCAGTACCTTGCGCGTCGTACGCTCGATGAGCTGGACACCCAGTGCCTCCTCCAGTGCCGACACGGCTCCGGAGAGTGCCGGCTGACTCATCCCGATTGCTGCCGCCGCGTCCCTGAAGTGCAGATGTTCCGCCACGGCAGTGAAGGCGCGCAGCTGCGAGAGACTGGGCTGTTTGGGCCTGATGCCCTGATTTCCCTGGGCCACTGATAGGCACCTCCGATCATCACAAACGAGTGTAGCTATTTCCGTGATCAATGCACTCTGTGCCAAGGTAGGACGTGTCCAACCCTCAGGAACTCCCTCAAAAAGGGAATTCCTACGCTGCAAGGAGTGCGCGTGCTCACTGTCGGTGACAAGTTCCCCGAGTTCGACCTGACTGCTTGTGTTTCGCTGGAGAGCGGCAAGGAGTTCGAGCAGATCAACCACAAGACCTACGAGGGCAAGTGGAAGATCGTCTTTGCGTGGCCGAAGGACTTCACCTTCGTGTGCCCCACCGAGATCGCCGCCTTCGGCAAGCTGAACGAGGAGTTCGCCGACCGCGACGCGCAGATCCTGGGCTTCTCCGGTGACTCCGAGTTCGTGCACCACGCCTGGCGCAAGGACCACCCGGACCTGACCGACCTGCCCTTCCCGATGCTGGCCGACTCGAAGCACGAGCTCATGCGTGACCTCGGCATCGAGGGCGAGGACGGCTTCGCGCAGCGCGCCGTCTTCATCGTCGACCAGAACAACGAGATCCAGTTCACGATGGTGACCGCCGGTTCCGTGGGCCGTAACCCCAAGGAGGTCCTGCGAGTCCTCGACGCCCTGCAGACCGACGAGCTGTGCCCCTGCAACTGGACCAAGGGCGAGAACACCCTCGACCCGGTCGCCCTCCTCTCGGGCGAGTGAGCTGACACAGACATGGCACTCGACGAACTGAAGGCCGCCATACCGGACTTCGCCAAGGACCTGAAGCTGAACCTCGGTTCGGTCATCGGGAACAGCGAACTCCCGCAGCAGCAGCTCTGGGGCACCGTCCTGGCCTGCGCTATCGCCTCGCGCTCGCCGAAGGTGCTGCGCGAGCTGGAGCCGGAGGCCAAGGCCGCGCTCTCCGCCGAGGCGTACACCGCGGCGAAGTCCGCGGCGGCCATCATGGCGATGAACAACGTCTTCTACCGGACCCGGCACCTGCTGTCGGACCCGGAGTACGGCACGCTCCGTGCGGGCCTGCGGATGAACGTCATCGGCAAGCCGGGTGTGGAGAAGGTCGACTTCGAGCTGTGGTCGCTCGCCGTCTCCGCGATCAACGGCTGTGGCCAGTGCCTCGACTCCCACGAGCAGGTGCTGCGCAAGGCCGGCGTGGATCGTGAGACCATTCAGGAAGCCGTCAGGATTGCTTCGGTGATCCAGGCGGTCGGCGTGACCCTCGAAGCCGAGGCCGTGCTCGCCGAGTGACACAGCGGCACCCCTGATACGAGAAGGGCCCCGAGGACGACCGACCGTCCACGGGGCCCTTCTTTCTTCTCTTCTCCCGGCCGCCGGGGCCGCTCGTCACTTCTCCGGGTGCGGACCGCCGTGGGCGTCCGCCGCGTCCGCGGAAACCCCGTCCGGGTCGTTCGGGGGCAGCCCCGGTGACGGGATCGGGGCCGTCGCGGGAGCCGGGGCGCCCGGCGGTGCCGAGTGGCGCCGGGCCTCCTCCTGCCCGTACGCCCGCAGATAGCCGACCACCGTATTGGTCACGGCGACCAGCGGTACGGCGACCACCGCGCCGCCGATGCCCGCGATCATGCCGCCCGCCGCGACCGAGAGCACCACGGCCAGCGGATGGACCCGGACGGCGCGTCCGAGGATGAACGGCTGGAGGATGTGGCCCTCGATCTGCTGCACCATGAGGACCACGGCCAGCACCAGCAGTGCAGTGACCACGCCCTCGGTGACCAGTGCGACGACCACCGCCAGCGCCCCGGAGACCACGGCGCCGACCAGCGGGATGAAGGCGAACAGGAAGATGAAGACGGCCAGCGGGACCGCCATCGGCACATCGAGGCAGTAGATCCCCAGCCCGATGAAGATCGCGTCGATCAGCGCGACGATCACCGTGCCGCGCACGTAGGCGGTCAGCGTGCGCCAGGCGCGCGGCCCGGCGCCCGCGACGCCCGGCCGGGCCTGGGCGGGCACGAGCTTCAGCACCCAGTGCCAGATGCGCTTGCCGTCGTACAGCAGGAAGAGCGTCGAGAACATCGCCAGCAGCATCCCGGTGAGGAACTCCACCATCACGGTGACGCCCTGGAGCCCGGCGGAGGTGATCTCCTCCGTGTTGGTGCCGATGGTGTCGCTGAGGTTCTTGGCGATGTCGTTGATCTGCGACTCGGTGACATGGAAGGGGCTGTCGAGCAGCCAGCGCTTCAACTCGTCGATACCGTCGCGGACCTTGTCGGAGAGCGTGTCGAGGTTGTCCATCACCTGCCACACCACGAACCAGCCGACCAGCCCCATGATGACGAAGCCCAGTACGGCGGTGACGGCGGTGGCGAGACCGCGCGGCAGCCCGAGCCGCCTCAGCCGGACCACGGTCGGCTGGAGCATCGCGGTGACGAGCAGGGCCGCCACGAAGGCCAGGACGACGAGCTGTACGGCACTGATGATCCGCATCAGCACCCAGAGCGTGCCCGCCAGCACGAGCAGCCGCCAGCCGGCCTCGGCCGCGACCCGCATCCCCCACGGAATGGCCGCGACCGGGTCGGGTTTGGCGGCGATGGCGGGGGCGTACGCGGGCGGCGCCGGCACCGAGGCGCTGCCTCCGGTGTCCGCCGGCTCACCCACCGCCTCGGCCTGGCTGCGGGACACCCGCTCGTCGGCGTCCGACTCGGCCTGCGCCCGCTTCTCGTCCAGGCGTGCGCCCAGATCGGTCAGTTCGGCGCCGACGCGGCCGAGCCAGCCGGGCAGTTTCGACATGTCTTTCCCTTTCCCCCATCGTGCGCCCCTTCGCTCCCCCGGGGCGCCCGATGGTGACCGTACACGCGCGAAGCCCCCCACCGCAGGACGGTGAGGGGCTTCGCGGGGTGGAGGGCCGAGCCTCGGAAGGCTCCGCCCGTCCCCCTAGTACCAGTGGTTGGCCTGCCAGAAGGACCAGGCGCCGCACGGGCTGCCGTAACGGCCGTCCATGTAGCTGAGGCCCCACTTGATCTGGGTGGCCGGGTTGGTCTGCCAGTCGGCGCCGGCGGACGACATCTTGGAGCCCGGGAGGGCCTGGACGAGCCCGTACGCCCCGGAGGACGGGTTGCTCGCGCGGTAGTTCCAGGTCGACTCGTGGTTCACGATGTTGCTGAAGCACTGGAACTGGTCCGCGGGGACCATCTGCCGTGCCATCGCCTGGACTTCGGCCACGCTGTACGAGCCCTTCGCGGAGAAGGAGGACGCGTCGCGGACGGAGGAACGGCTCGCGCGCTCGGCGCGGTCCTTCTTCTCCTGGCGCTCGGCCTCGGCCCGCTTCTCGGCCGCCGCCTTCTTCGACTTGGCGTCCTTGGCGGCCTGGATGCGGGCCGTCTCCTCGGCGGACTTCTTCGCCGCGGCGTCGGCGGCGGATGCCTGGGCATCGGCCTGCTGCGTCAGCGAAGCAGTCTGCACCTGGGCCTGCTGGCCCGCGGGGATGTCTGCGAGCAGCGTGGTGTCGGCTGCGGTCGCCTCGAAGTTGTTGTCGTCGGCAGCGGGAGTGCTGCCCGAAGCAACGCCTACGACGGCGCCTACGGTGGTGACCGCGGTGGCAGATGCCACGGCGAACCCCCGGACCGAGATCCGGCTCACACGGTGTCCTTCCAGCATCGCCCGCTTAGGTGACCTCGCGGGCGCAATCGTGCCCTTGACACTGGCCTCCCTACTGCTTGGGTCACGGGAGGCACGGGCCCGGTGGGCGACTCCCCCGGGGAGGAGTGCCGCGTGGTGCTCGCGGGCGGCATACGGACGGCGATTGTTGAGTTGTGTGGTGCGTGGCGCCTCTTGAGGTGCCCATGTGCCGTATGCGGGGCCTGACGGAAGCAAGACTCTGCCGGACGGGCACGCCGTGAGGCAATTCTGTGCCGAGTGTGAAAGCTCACACCTCGTTCGGGTCAATCGTTTTTCGGAAATGACGGCGCAGCACAATGCCGCCCGGCTAAGCTCCTTGGCTCGCCGGGCGGCATCAATGGGTCAAGCAAGGTCAGATCTGGCCTTCCTCCAGCATTTCGGTCACCAGCGCGGCGATCTGCGACCGCTCGGATCGGGTGAGCGTGATGTGGGAGAAGAGCGGATGGCCCTTCAGCTTCTCGACCACGGCGACGACACCGTCGTACCGGCCGACCCTGAGGTTGTCCCGCTGGGCCACGTCATGCGTGAGCACCACCCGGGAATTCGCCCCGATCCGGGACAACACGGTCAGCAGGACATTCCGTTCGAGCGACTGCGCCTCGTCCACGATCACGAACGCGTCGTGGAGCGAGCGGCCCCGGATATGGGTGAGCGGCAGAACCTCCAGCATCCCGCGCCCCAGCACCTCCTCGATGACCTCGCGTCCGGCGACGGCCGAGAGCGTGTCGAAGACGGCCTGCGCCCAGGGGCTCATCTTCTCGGCCTCGCTGCCGGGGAGATAGCCGAGCTCCTGACCGCCGACCGCGTAGAGCGGACGGAAGACCATCACCTTCTTGTGCTGCTGCCGCTCCAGCACCGCTTCCAGACCGGCGCAGAGCGCCAGGGCCGACTTTCCGGTGCCCGCCCGGCCGCCCAGCGACACGATGCCGACGTCCTGGTCGAGGAGGACGTCCAGGGCGATCCGCTGTTCCGCGCTGCGGCCGTGGATCCCGAAGGCCTCCCGGTCGCCGCGCACCAGCCGGACGAGGCCCTCGGCCGTGACCCGGCCGAGTGCCTTGCCGCGCTCCGACTGGAGGACCAGCCCGGTGTGCACGGGCAGTTCGGCCGCCTCGGGGACGTACAGCGTCTCCTCGCTGAACAGCAGATCCACCTGCTCCCCGGCGAGGGACAGCTCGGCCATGCCGGTCCAGCCGGAGTCGGTGATGGCGAGTTCGGCGCGGTACTCCTCGGCGAGGAGGCCGACCGAGGACGCCTTGATCCGCAACGGCAGGTCCTTGGAGACGACCGTGACGTCGTACCCCTCGGCCTGGAGGTTGCGCGCGACCGCGAGAATCCGTGAGTCGTTGTCCCCCAACCGGTAGCCGGCGGGGAGCACGCCGGGATCGGAGTGGTTGAGTTCGACACGGAGCGTCCCGCCCAGATCCCCGAGCGGGATCGGGGCGTCCAGCCGGCCGTACCGGACCCGGAAGTCGTCCAGCAGACGCAGCGCCTGCCGGGCGAAGTAGCCGAGTTCGGGGTGATGCCGTTTGGCCTCCAGCTCCGTGACCACCACGATCGGCAGCACGACTTCGTGCTCGTCGAACCGGGCCATGGCGTTGGGGTCGGCCAGCAGGACGCTGGTGTCGAGAACATAGGTGCGCCGGTCGGGCATGCGGCGCTTAGTGCTGGTCACCACGGAAGGACGTACCCCCTCGGACGAGGTCGGGGAGTGCGACGGACGTCGCGGAACTTCCCAAAGGGAGAGGACGGACCGGGTTCTGACCCTCGCGTGAGGACCGAACGCCGGCCCTCCGCGTCGGCCGCACGTTGCGTACGGTCCTTCGTGTGCAAAGGGCCTCCCGGGCGAGCGGGCTGGGAGCCGCTCACTTGGATGCGACATCCGCCCGGTTACTGACCGGATGTCGACCTGTCAGGGGTATTCCCTCGAACACCCGAAGCCATGCCACCGCATATGACACGGTGATGAACAGTCCTGGTGTACGGGCGGTGACGGCCCGGGGCCGTCCGGCCACGCGAAAGCCCTCCCCCGTACAGAGAGGAGGGCTCGGGCCGTCCGGGGGGAGGGGCGCGTTCAGGCCCCGTAGCGCCTGCCGCGGGCCGCGTAGTCGCGCAGCGCGCGCAGGAAGTCGACCTTGCGGAAGGCCGGCCAGAAGACCTCGCAGAAGTAGTACTCCGAATGGGCGCTCTGCCAGAGCATGAAGCCCGACAGCCGCTGCTCCCCGCTGGTACGGATCACCAGGTCCGGGTCCGGCTGCCCCCGGGTGTAGAGGTGTTCGGAGATCAGGTCCGTGGAGACGACCTCCGCCAGCTCCTCGAAGGTCGTGCCCTTCTCGGAGTGCTCCAGCAGGAGCGATCTGACCGCGTCGGCGATCTCCTGGCGACCACCGTAGCCAACTGCGACATTGACGATTATTCCGTCGATGTCGGATGTGGCCGCCTCCGCCTCCTTGAGGACGGTCTGCGTGCCCGCCGGCAGGAGGTCGAGCGTGCCGACGTGATGGACCCGCCACCGCCCGTCCGCCGCGAGGTTGCGCACGGTGTTCTCGATGATGCCCAGCAGGGGGGTCAGCTCGGCCTCGGGCCGGTCGAAGTTGTCCGTGGAAAGCAGCCAGAGGGTGACGACCTCGACATCGGTCTCGTTGCACCAGCCGAGCAGGTCGGAGATCTTGTCCGCACCGGCCTGGTGCCCCTGGACGGCCGAACCGCCGGACGCCTTCGCCCATCGCCGGTTGCCGTCGAGAATGACCCCGATGTGCTTCGGTACCTGGGCGTGGTCCAGGCGGCCTTCCACCCGGCGTGCGTAGAGCCCGTACACCAGGTCACGCAAGTTCACTGAGTTCACCCTCTCGGTTCCGTACGGGCCGCAGGCCCGTCCGCCCCGTCTCCGGGGGGTCCGGGGCCCGTCCCCCGTGGGGAGATCGCCACAAAGGTCCGCACGGTCCGCAGGCTTTCGCCGCGCCGCACATCGGCATTCCCCGAAGCCGCCACATTACTGCGAGCGGGTCACGGGGGCCCAACCCGGTCTGTCACAACACCGTGATAAAGAGACAAACGTGACTCATTCTCTTCCCTACCGCGCTGCCGATTCGCGCTACGACTCCATGGAGTACCGCCGCACCGGCCGCAGCGGCCTCAAACTGCCCGCACTCTCGCTCGGCCTGTGGCACAACTTCGGTGACGACCGCACGCTGGACTCCCAGCGGGCGATCCTCCGGCGCGCCTTCGACCTCGGCGTGACCCACTTCGATCTGGCCAATAACTACGGTCCGCCGCCCGGCTCCGCCGAGCTCAACTTCGGCAAGCTGTTCCGGCAGGACTTCACCCCGTACCGCGACGAGCTGGTCATCTCCACCAAGGCCGGATACGAGATGCACCCCGGCCCGTACGGTGAGTGGGGCTCCCGCAAGTACCTGCTGTCCTCGCTCGACGCCTCGCTGAAGCGCATGGGCCTGGACCACGTCGACATCTTCTACTCGCACCGCTTCGACCCGGACACTCCGCTGGAGGAGACGATGGGTGCGCTGGCCTCCGCCGTACAGCAGGGCAAGGCGCTCTACGTGGGTGTGTCCTCGTACAACGCGGCGCAGACCGCCGAGGCGGCCCGGCTGCTCCGGGAGATGCGCGTCCCGGCCCTGATCCACCAGCCGTCCTACTCGATGATCAACCGCTGGACCGAGGACGACGGGCTGCTCGACACGCTGGAGGCGGCCGGCATGGGCTGCATCTCCTTCGTGCCGCTCGCCCAGGGCCTGCTCACGGACAAGTACCTCAAGGGCATCCCGGCGGGCTCGCGCGCCACACAGGGCAAGTCCCTCGACCCGGGCCTGCTCTCCGACGAGGTGGTCCGCCGCCTCAACGGGCTCGACGGCATCGCCCGGCGCAGGGGCCAGTCGCTCGCCCAGCTGGCGATCAGCTGGGTGCTGCGCGACAGCCGGATGACATCGGCCCTGATCGGCGCTTCGAGCACGGCCCAGCTGGAGCAGAACGTGGCCGCGCTGGCCGGACCGCCGCTGTCCGCGGAGGAGTTGGCGGAGATCGACACCTTCGCCGTCGACACCGCGGGCACCAACATCTGGGCCGGACGGGGCTGACCCCGCGCCGGTTCAGGACCGGCGCACAAAAAACGGGCCGGTCCGTGGGGGGGATACGGACCGGCCCGAGGGGGGGTTTCCACCATAACCCTTCGTAAGTGCTGCTGGGTGCCACGCCACTCCACAACTACTCTCCGGATCCGCCGGACTGCGGTCCGGGCACGGAACCCGGGGGCGCACGGGGCCCCGGAAGGCCTCCGGACCCCCTGCCGGGGACGGCGTACGGCGGTGGGCGCGGGCTTGACGCGGCTGGTGGAACACTCCCAAGAGGGCAGTTTCCGGCCTATTGGCGTCCTAGATTCGGCCGCATGACGACACGAGCCCGCACTGTGACCGTGACCTGGCCCGAGGCGAACGCGCGGCGGCTGTCCCGCCAGCGGCTGTCCCCCGCCCCGGCCCGCCCCCCTGCGGGCGGCCCCTCGTCGGGCGGCACACCCCACGGGGCCGTGGGCGCGATGCTCGGAGCCCATGCCCAGGTGCTCTCCGCCGCCGAGCTCTCCATCGGGGCGCGCGCCGCCGGCGTGACCCGTGCCGATGTCCGCCGGGCCCTGTGGACCGACCGCACCCTGGTCAAGACGTTCGGACCGCGCGGGACCGTCCATCTGCTCCCCGCCGACGAGCTGCCGCTCTGGACCGGCGCCCTGTCCGCCGTACCCACCGGAACAAGTCCGTTCGCCAAGGAAGCCCGGATGACACCGGAGCAGGTGGAGGCGGTCGTCGCCGCCGTGGCCGACGCCCTGACCGGGGCGGAGCTGACGATCGACGAGCTCGGCGACGAGGTCGTCGCCCGTACCGGGCCGTGGGCCGGAGACCCGGTGATGCCCGCTTTCGGGACGATGTGGCCGCGCTGGCGGCAGGTGCTCCACCTGGCGGGCCACCGGGGTGCCCTGTGCTACGCCCCGGACCGCGGGCGCAGGGCCACGTACACCAACCCGGGCGGTACCCCGATGCCCGGCCCGCAGGCACTGGCCGCCCTGGTGGAGCGCTATCTGCACGCGTACGGCCCCGCCACCTCCGGGCACTTCGCGAAGTGGCTCGCCGCGCCGAGGGGCTGGGCCGACGGGCTGTTCGCCTCACTGGCCTCGGCGGGAGCGATCGAGGAGGTGGCGTTCGAGGACGCCGGACCCGCGTGGGTGGTGGCGGGCGACACCGCGTTCCCGGCCGATGCCGCGCGGGGTGTGCTCCTGCTGCCGTACTTCGACGCGTTCACCATCGCCTCCCAGCCCCGTGAGCGGCTGTTCCCGGGTGCCGCGTACGAGCGGGCCCTGGCGCGCGGCCAGGCGGGGAACTACCCGACACTCCTGGTCGACGGCACGGTCGCCGGGGTCTGGCACCAGCGTCGCTCGGGGCGCCGGATCACGGTGACGGTGGAGCCGCTGGACCCGCTGGGGCCCGCGCGGCTGAGGGCCCTGGAGGAACAGGTGGAGCGGGTGGCAGAGGTACTGGAGGGCAGGGCGGAGCTGACGGTGGGAAAGGTGACCGTGGGACCGCACGCGTAACGGGCCGCCCCATGGAGGGAGGGGAGGGCGGAGCCCCGGTCAGTGGCGGACGAAGCGGACCGCCATCGTGTCCCCGCCGATGACCACGAAGTCCCCGTCCTCGCACCGGATGACGGCCTCGCACACCTCTCCCCTCCCGTCGCGGCGCTCGTGCGTACCGGTGACCGTCCAGGCTCCCCCGTACGGCGCCGGGGGCAGGTTCGTCAGGGCGGCGTGCTGCCACCGACTCGCCGGCACACACCAGTCCGGCAGCTCCGGCCAGGCGCCGGGGGTGACCCGGAGTGTCCGGTCGGAGGCGCAGGTCAGCAGGACCGACTGCCCGTCATCGAGCACGAACTCGACGGCCTCGGGTTCGCCCGCGCGGCCCTCCGGCCGGTAGAAGACGCCCTGGACCGCGGTGATCCGGGCGCCCTTGAGCCAGTCGGGGTTGCCGCTCCGCGCCCGGCCGGCCGGTCCGCCGGGCTCTTCCCTCTCCATCGTCATGACCCGCCCACCCCTCTCCGCACGCTCCGTCATCAGGCCCGTACCTCCCAAAGGTAGGACGGCTGCGGCGGCGTTCCCGTTGCCTGCGGGGTCGCGGTGAACTGGCGTACGGAGTACGTACGTTGACGAGAAGGGCTGTTGTGGGCCGCTACGGGGCGGGCCGGGGCACGACGTACGGGACGCCGGCCCGGACAGGTCCCAGCACTACGCGGTGCGCCGGACCGCGGGCGGGAAGGTGCCCGGCTTGCGGGCCTCGATCAGGAAGCGGGTGGTGGTGGCGACGAAGGGGCCCTCCGCCTCGATCTTCCGGTGCAGGGCGAGCAGTTGCGGGCGATGGCGCTCGACCGTGAAGCCGGGGACCATCCAGATGACCTTGCGCAGGAAGTAGACGACGGCGCCGATGTCGAGGAACTCCGTGCGCAGCCGCTCCGGCCGCAGATCGACCACGTCCAGACCGGCCGCCTCGGCGGCGGCACGTGCCTCCCCGGGGTCGCGGGCACCGCGCACCTCGGGCGGCTGCGGGCCGAGGAAGTACTCGACGAGCTCGAAGACGCTCGCCGGTCCGACCTGCTGAGAGAAGTACGTGCCGCCCGGTGCGAGCACCCTGGCGATCTCCTCCCACCAGGTGGTCACCGGATGCCGGCTGACCACCAGGTCGAAGGCCCCGTCGCCGAAGGGCAGCGGCGGCTCGTCGGGGTCCGCGACGACGACGGCGCCGAGCGGGTGCAGCAGGGCGGTGGCCCTGGCGACATTCGGGGGCCAGGACTCGGTGGCCACGGTCAGCCGCGGGAGCTTCGGCGCGGAGGCCAGGACCTCGCCGCCGCCGGTCTGGATGTCCAGCGCGGCATGGGCGCGGGCCAGCCGGTCCGCCATGGCGCGGGCGTAGCCCCAGGAAGGCCGCTGCTCGGTGGCCCGGCCGTCGAGCCACGAGAAGTCCCAGCCGTCCACGGAGACGGCGCCGGCCTCGCGGACGAGCGCCTCGAACCGCTCGTCGGAGTCCGCCGAGGAGGAGCCGGGGAAGGAACCGGGGAAGGAACGGGTGGGGCCGGAGGAAGGGGATTGTTCTGGCATGCGGGAATCGTTCCAGGCGGGCACCGGGACCGCGACCGCATTCCGTACGACCCGGTGCCGGGCGGACGGCGCCCGGCCTGTCGGGCCACGACGGTGAGGTCGCCAGGCGGCCGGGCGGCCGGGCCGTCAAGCGGCTGGGCGGTCGGGCCGTCAGGCGGCTGGGCGGTCAGGCGGCCGGGCCGTCAAGCGGCTGGGCGGTCGGGGTACAGGGGGTCAGGCCGCCAGGGCGCCCAGCAGGAGCCCGGTCAGCGCTCCCGCGATCATGAACGGACCGAACGGGATGCCCGTCCTGCGCCCGGCGCGGCGCAGGATCACCAGTGCGAGGCCGTACACCGCCCCGTACAGGAACCCGGCGAAGGCCCCGACGAACAGCACCGCCCAGCCGTACCAGCCGAGGGCGATCCCCAGGGCCAGTGCGAGCTTCACGTCGCCGAAGCCCATGCCGTTCGGGTTGATCAGGAAGAGCACGAAGTAGAACCCGCCGAGGGCGAGTCCTCCGAGCAGCCCGGAGGTCCAGGAACCCGCGTGTTCGGGAAGAAGGGCGACGGCCCCCAGAAGCAGGACGGCCGCGCCGGCCAGGGGCAGGGTCAGGGGGTCGGGCAGCCGGTGGACCCGGCTGTCGACCACGGCGAGGAGCACGGCGACGGGGGCGAGCAGCAGCCAGGCCGCGAGCTCGGGCCTGGTGCCGGTGCCGGCCGCCAGCGCGGTGCAGGCGAGCGCGGTGATGACGGGGGCGAGGACGCGGGGGGCGTAGCGTCCGCCGGGCGTCACCGGGATACGGTCCGCGCCCGGCACAGGGCCAGGCACCGCGTCCGCCGGCGCGTCCGCCGGCGCGTCCGCCGTCGCCTCCGGTCCTGATGCGGCTTCCCGATCCTCGGTGGCTTCGGGGGCGCGGTCGACGTCCGGACCGTGGTCGGCCGGGGCCGTCGTCCGGGGGGCAGGGGTGAGCGCCACCGACGCACAGGCCGTACACCGCGCCGGGCCGAACCAGCCGCCGCCGGGGCCGGTGAGCGGGTGCCCGGCGGGGCAGGCGTCGCGCCAGACCTCCTCCGGTTCGACGGAGAACCGGTACGCGGCACGCGGGACCAGCAGCCCGGTGGCGGCACCCCAGAGGGCGGCGACGGCGATCAGCGTTGCGTCCACACCAGGGACCTTAATCCGGCGGTACGACAAGGGGCTTGGGCCCTGGGGCCCACCGGAGGCCGTTCGGGACCCATGATCCGCCGCCGGGGGCTACGGTCGGTGCCCATGAGGAAATGGCGCGATGGCGACGCGACGGTCACGGTAGGCACGGACACCGGGGAGTGCGCGGTTCCGCTGCGGATAGCGGCCTCCTACCGGGCCCGGACCCGGGGGCTGCTGGGGCAGGACGGGATCGAGGGGGCACTGATGCTCACACCGTGCGGGAGCGTGCACACCTTCCGGATGCGGTTCACCATCGATGTGGCGTATCTGGACCGGAAGTTCAACGTGCTGGCGGTCCGCACGATGAAGCCCGGCCGCCTCGGGCTGCCGCGCCTGCGCGCCCGGCACGTGCTGGAGTCCGAGGCCGGGGCGATGGAACACTGGGGGCTCCGGCCGGGCGCCCGGGTCGAGGTCCACGTCACGGCCGGGAGCGACGCGTAACGGACCCTCCCGCCCCCGACACCCGCCCGCACGCCAGGGGCTGTGGGCGGGGGATGCGTCAGGCGCCGGTGGGGCGGGGCACGGGTGGGGCGGGGCGCCGGGTCCTCCGGCCGGCCGGAGGACGCCGACGTGCGGATCGGCCGGGCGGATCGGCCGGGCGGATCGGCTTCAGCCGAGTGGGGCGCGGGACGCGCGCCGTGAGGCAGTCGGGCCGTCCCGCCGTCGTGGACCACCCGTACCCGGAGCCGACCGCCTCGCCGGCGAAGGCGCGTTCGGTGGCCGGGCAGTGCCCGCGCCCGGTCCATTCGGGGGCGACGGCTCGGTCGGCGAGCTGTTGCGCCGCCCGTGCTCTGCCCTCACCTTCTGGTAGCCGCCCGGCCCGGCGCCATGGGGGAGCGCCGGGCCGGGCCCTGATCCGTTACGAAGGTGACGCTAACCTCCCAGGTCGCGGGCGTCTTGGGCCCCTGGGCCCACTGAGGGGAAGGGCGCCGCGAGAGGGGGTCGTACCGCACGGGCGCCGCACCGCGCGGAAGTGGTATCGCGCCGGGAGCGGTATCGCGTGCCCTCGCGCGAGGGCCGGCGTCGCCCCGTCACACGCTGAGCACCGAATTCCCGAACACCCGCCACGGCGAGTGCCCGACCGAGTCGAGAAACGCCAACTGCGGGTGTGTCGCCGCGATTTCCTCGCGTACGGCGACGACATCGGGCCACTCGTCGAGAGGGGCCGCGCCGTCGATGACGACCCCGTCCCAGTCGGTCGCCGAGGTTGCGCCACGCCGGTCGACGACGAAGCCGATGCACAGGACGGACGCGCGTCCGATGGTCCGCCGGATGGCGCTCACGGCCCGGTCCTGTTCCTCGGGGGGCAGCTCGCCCAGGCCGAATTCGACGGCCACGGCCCCGCGCCGCGCCCGTCGGACGCGTACGAGGACGTCCGTGGCACCGCCCACCCATAGCCGGAACCCGATCTCATCGAGCCTTTGCAGTCCGGCAATGGACAGCAACTGCTCCCGGGTGACGGGCGAACGCGCCCCGGCCGACGCGGCGTCCTGGCTGACGAGCACGGTGCGCCCGGTCGCCGGATGCGCCAGCCGCAGCCCCTCCGCTTCGAGGTCACCCAGCAGTGTCTGGGCGTCCAGCCGGGTCCAGCCCAGGTGGTACGAGTAGAAGAAGCCGGTACTCATCGACGCCTCACCCCATCACAGCGTGAACATGTGTATTCGCGTGCGCAAATCGAGCATGAGAGGTTGGTGCCCGGTCGAACGTGTGCCACCGGTGGTCGGGATGCCCATGGGTTCGCCCGGATACGGGCCATGGCGAGCGCCCGGATCGCAGGCGTGGACGGCGGCGGTGTCGTGGTCGGCGACGACCGGCACGTTCGAGCGTAATGAGCCGCGACGGCTCCGGCGTGGGCCCACGGACCCACGGACGGCCCAAATGCGGAACCGGCGTACCCGGTGCGCCGGACCGGCGCGCCGGAGCGACACGAACGCGCTGATCACCGGCGTCGGCGTTGGGCCCGGCTTTGGGGCCGGGGGCCCGCGCCACCGCCGCCTTCCGCCCCTACGCTCACGAACGACAGGCAACACCCGTGTGCCGGAGAGAGGTTGAACCGTGAGCGGTGGCGGCGGCTGGGGGGACAGGAGCGCGAGCCACATACCGGTGGGGCATCGCGGTCCGGGCGGGCCCGGCACCTTGTATCAGCGTGAACACAGCAACTGGTTCTTCGCATTGACCCGCAGTTGGGCGACGGGGGCCCTGGTCTACATCGCCGCGGGTTTCATGACCGACCGGGTGCTGGTCGAACTGCTGGGCAGCGGGGAGCGGCTGGAGTCGTTCGGCTGGCGCCTCGCGCTCATGCACGTACCCAGCCTCGTCGTGACCCTGCTGACGGTGCTGGCCGCCGCGCGCGTACTCCCCGACGAGCACCGCGAATCCCGCGTCGTCCTTCTGCTCGGCGCCCTGGCCGTTCCCCTGGCCGGCCTGATGTACGGCTTCGCCGTCTCGTGGAACGTCGTCGGCGTCGAGGGTGTCCTGATGCCGGTCGTCTCGCTGGCCACGGGCGCCGCCGCGGGGGTGGCCGTCGACCGGCTGCTGGAGGAGCGCGCCACACAGCCCCCTCCCCCGCCGCAGTACTCGTACAACTGGCGGGACGGCGGGGCCACCGCCATGGAGTACCTCGGCGTGGTCACCCTCGTCGTCATGCTGATCGGCGCCATGGCGATGGCCGGGGTCGGCGGGAAGATCGGCGAGCGCATCCGGTGCGCCATCAGCTCGCTCGCCGGCGAGGGCGGGTCCTGCTCCACCGGTGGCGGCACGGAGCCGGAGGCCAAGCCGAAGACCGATGCCGACTACGAACCCAAGATGTGCCAGGTCTCCAGTATCTCGGACACGGCGGGCGGCAAGGTCAAGATCGGCTGGTTCGAGTGGGGCGAGGAGTACGGCTTCCAGCAGAAGGTGTCCCGCGCCAACTCCGATGTGAACGGGGACGGCAAGGTCGACGAGAACGACAAGCAGGTCACCATGACCTTCACCGACGCGGCCTCGGCGGGCGCCACGGCCAGCACCCCGGGCGTCAAGCTCGGCAGCCTCGGCAAGGCGGACATCGACATCGGCGGCGGCATCAAGATCACCAACGGTGACACCTGGATCTTCAAGAGCGAGGAAGAGGCTCAGAAGATGCGGGACGACATCGAGGAGATGAAGATGTGGGAGACCGCCACCAAGCACAGCGGCGGCTACGGCGGCGGCTGGTACTCGGGCATGAAGTGGGCCGAGAAGAAGGAAGCCATCGAGAAGAAGATCGGCGACAAGAAGATCTCCTACTCGACCGTCGGGCTCAACGCGTATGCGGACGGCGGGCTCTCCATCAAGTCGGGCGACGACACCGAGCTCGGCGCCAAGCTGGGCGGCAAGGCCAAGTTCTCCCCCGAGGTGACGATCACCAAGGACGACGTGAACGGCAACGAGTCGTACACGTACACCGCCAAGCTCGAACTTGAGGGCAAGCTCAGCGGTAACGCCGGGCCGGTCAAGGGCAGCCTGGGCGGCAAGGAGAACCACACCGGCGCCATCACCGTCACCCGTGACCAGAAGACCGGGAAGATCGTCCGGATCGACATGACGCAGACGGTGGACAAGGGCTCCACCTCCGGCAAGGTCGAGGTGGGCGGCGACAACGGCGAGAAGGGCGAGGACAAGCGCGGCGGCAAGGGCAGCGTCGGCGACTCCTCCGGCGACTCCGGCATCGACGTCCAGACGAACTCGATCATCTTCGGCAAGGACACCGACAAGGCCACCGAGGACAAGCGGGCCATCGCCGAGCAGTGGCTGGACGGTTCCGGCAACAACACCGCGCCGTTCGAGTACATGTTCGGCGACCACGCCATGGACAAGCGGCCCGCGGGCAGTGACCCCTTCGAGCAGATGATGTTCGACGACGGCCTCTCCAGCACGATGCGCTACCACGGTGAGACGGACGCCCAGGAGTTCGGCTTCGAGGTCTCGCTCGGCATGAGCCTCGGCTTCTCCATCTCCGACGAGCACAAGAAGGAAACGCTGACGGACGCGCGGTTCCTCGGCGCCCCGCAGGGCGACAATCGCACGTATCTTCCGTACAGCTACTGCGCGAAGTGAGCACGTCGACCGACCGCACGACGAAGAGGCGAGCACCGATGACGGCCATGACCACATCCACACCGAAGAAGTCCCGGCCGCTCGGCGCGACCGCCGCGGCCGTCATCGCCCTGGCCCTGCTCACGGGCTGCGGCAGTGACGACACCGCGGCGGTCCCGGAGGGCTGGGGCACGCTGGACACCAAGAGCCTGTCCGTCGGCTACCCGAAGAACAAGGGGTACGCCGAGCAGCCGGCGGACAAGCGCAGCAAGAACAACGCCGCCGTCGCGCTCCGGAGCGAGGACGGCATACGCACCGGCATGGTCTCGGTCCAGCTGAACTTCGCCACCGGCGTCAGCACGGCCGGCGAGGCGGCGGCCGCCGCGGGCGCGGGGCTCGGCCTCGGCGCCACCCGCAAGGACACCGAGGACGTACGGCTCGAAGGCGCGGACGGCGCCCGGGAGGCCCGCAGGATCGACTACGAGTTCACCGCCGACGGCAAGGAGGACACCCCGACCGTCGGAACCCCGATGACGGGTGTCGTGGTGGCCGGTGTCGACTCCAAGGGCGTGCCGTTCGCCATCCGCATCAACGCGGTCAAGGACCAGCTGACCGCCGGGGACCTGGACGCGTTCGTCACGTCCATCACCGTCAAGTAGTCCGTCCGGCCCGGTCGGCGCTCCCCCGCAGCGGGGAGGCACCGTCCGGGCCGTTCCGGTTCGCACGGCGGGTTCGGGTTCGGGTTCGGGGTTCGGGTTCGCACGGCGGGTTCGGGTCCGGGGTTCGGGTTCGCACGGCGGGTTCGAGTCCGGGGTTCGGGTTCGCACGGCGGGTTCGAGTCCGGGGTTCGGGATTCGGGTTCGGGGTTCGGGCAGCCCCGCGCCCACAGCGAAGGCCCGGCACCGCGGCCCTGGGGTTCCAGGGGCCTCGGTGCCGGGCCCTTCGCGCGCTGTGCGTGCTGCGTGCGTGCGTCTGCGTCGCTCGCGTGCCTCGCGGAGGAGGTCAGGAAGCGGTGCCGCGCGGGAAGGAGACCTCCACGCGCCGGTTCTTCTTCCTGCCCTCTTCGTTGCTGTTGCTGGCGATCGGGTACTGCTCGCCGTATCCACGGATCTCGAAGGTGATCGTGGAGCCGAGCTCCTTCGACAGGACCCCGTGCACCGCGTCGGCACGCTGCTTGGAGAGCACGTCGCCGTGGGCGGAGGAGCCGAGGTTGTCGGTGAAGCCGAAGACGCGGACCTTGGTCGCGTTCTGCTGCTTGATCTCCGCCGCGATGGCGGAGATACGGGAGTTGGCCGCCGGGCTCAGCTTCGCGCTGTCCTTGCCGAAGAGGACTTCGGCCTGGAGCGCGAACTTGATGTTGGCGTTGCTGTCCTCGCGGCGCTCCTCGCCGCCCATGTCCTCGATCACCTGGATGATGTCGAGGACCTTGCCCGGTGCCAGCGTGCCCCCCTCGGGCATCTTCAGGTCCGGGTCGTTCGGGTCGATCTTGACCGGCGGCTCGGAGGTGGCTTCCGTCCCCGGGGGCACGCTGGGACCGTCATCCGCCAGTGCGGGCGCGGCGCCGAACAACGTCACACTCGACAGAAGCACCGCGGTCGCGAGCGGGACTCCCATCATCCTGATGTTCGCCATGCTCACCATCACCCGGAGATCTTCAGAGAGGTGGTGGCGAACGTCGGCAGCGCCAGATCGACCTCGGTGGTCGTGCTGGGCGGAGCCGGGAACTGCATGAACACGGGCGTCGTCGCGCCGGGAAGAAGCGGACGGATCTTGGTGGTGCACAGGCAGCGTCCATCCGTGTCCCGCAGGACGTAGTAACGCTTCTTGCCCACCTTGTCGACCAGCGTGGCACCGCCCACCGAGTTCATGTTCTTCAGCACGATGGCGGTCTCACCTCCCGCCCACGCCGCCGGGTTGACGGACTTGTCACCCTCGTTCTTGATCTCGCCCTGCACGGTAACGAAGCCGCCGGAGTCACGCAGTACCTGATTGACGACGAGCGTGACACCGGCCTGGCCGCGCATCTCGGCGAGCTTCACATCCGGGTCCACGTTCTCACCAGCAGCCGTGTCCTCCTGGACCACAGTGTCGCTGTCTGCGGTCTTCGAAGGAGCGGCGGCGCCGGAAGGTGCCGAACTGCCGGCATCTCCCTTCCCGTCGCTGTCGCCACCACAGCCGGTGAGCGCGAGGGCAAGCGCCGCAGCCATGGAGGCAGCCGCCATTGCCCTTCGGTTTCTCGTGGTACGCCGAATACTCATGGAATCCGAATCCCTCTACTCGTCGTTCGCTGTCACTTGTCGACCAACCGCACGTCGAAAAGAATCTTGCTGATCTTCGACCAGTCCTTGGGGGCACCCAAAGGCTCGATCTCAACGACCCCGGCCTTGCCGCACGAGAAGACGTACAGGTCCTGGGCACCGTCGTCGTTGAAGTCGAAGGACTGCCAGTCACAGCGGAACTCGATGACGGCAGTGGCTTTGGCGTGGGCGAACTTCCGCTCCGTCCCCGGAATGACCGGCGAGTCCACCGCTTTGCGGCCCTTGACCTCGACCGTGATCCTGTCGAACCGCGGAACGATGGTGGGACTGCCGCACATCATGACGTCCGCATCGTTCTGCGAAGCGAAACTCTGCGCCGCGCCGCACGGCGTGACGAAGGGCGTCGACAGGAACGTGTCCAGCATTTTCCCGGGGAGCGAGGCCATGAACCCTCCCTCGAAACCCGTACGAGCGGTCTGGGCGGCAGCCAGCGCGGCGGAGTCCGCCGCACCCTGGGAACCATTGCGCAAGGCCGATGCCTTGCCGACAGCGAAGAAAGCGAACACGAGGAAGAGCAGGCCCGCCACCATCACAATGTAGATGGGGAAGGCCTGCCCTCGGTCGCTACGAGACCGGACAGTCATTAGCCAGCGGTGATCTCGGAGACCATGCTGTCGATGCGGTTCGAGATGTTGCCGCCGATGCCCGAGGCCGCGACCGCACCGATGATCGCCACGACCACCAGGATGATGCCCAGGTACTCGAACGCCGTCTGACCCCGGTCCTTCGCCGCGTAGCGCTTCTGGATGCTGCTGACGGCGGTGTTGGCCCAGCCGTTGACGCGCACGGCGGTCTTCAGGGTGATGTTCGACATGGTGTTCCCCTCCTGATTCGGCCGACCGCTTGCCGGCCGACTCGCACGTTCCTGGCATGTCGCGCCCGGCTCCGGCTTCCTCCTGGCCGGTGCCGCTTGCGACATGAGAAACATAGAGGGGGGCACCACGCTCACCAGAGGGTCCCAGGACCCATTCCCGGGCCCAAAGCGCGCTCTGGGCCCCCGCGTTGCCGCCTCGTTCAGCCATGACCGCCCGCCCTTCGCGGACCGGATCCCGTCGCGGGCGCCGTGCCCAGCCAGCGGGCGATCGCCTCGCTGCGGCTGCCGCTGTGAAGTTTCGTGAAGATGCGGTTGATGTGGTTCTTCACGGTCTTCTCGCTGATGAAGCAGGTGGCGGCGATCTGCTGGTTGCTCATTCCGGACGCAATCAGCTCCATGACCTCCACCTCCCTCGAACTCAGCCCGTGTTGTTGCCTGTTGGGAGCCGCGCCGGACCCCCTGGTCATGGAAGACTGTCCCACAACAGGTTGCAGTTGCGAAAGACCTTCCGATTCCTGGACCTGTCGCGTCGCCATGGTGAGTGGTGGCGACGGTGTGAAGCCGGGCTGCTCCTCATGTCCGGAGGCCGGATAGGGGACACCCGTCGTCAGGGCGGTGCCCAGTCCCTCCGGGAGCGCTCCGCGGCCCGGGTCCGCCCCGTTGCGCATATGGGCGAGCAGGGCGTTCGCGGCGGTGGCGGTGAAATTGGCCCGGCCCTGCGTGGTGTCGCGTACCGCCTGGACCAGCTGGTCGGCCGTGAACTCGCCGTGCACCAGATAGCCGCCCGCGCCCAGGCGCAGGGCCTCGTGGACGATCTCGCTCTCGCGGCTGTAGGTCAGCATCATCACGGGGGCGATCCGCACCAGGTGCGGCAGGGCGGAGATGCCGTCCACGCCGGGCATCCGGACGTCCAGCAGCACGACGTCAGGACGGTGGCGAAGGGCCATCTCGTAGGCCTGGCGGCCGTCCGCCGCCTCCGCGACGACCTGGATGTCGGCGCGGCCGGAGAGCAGTACGCCCAGACCGGCCCGGACCACGGGGTTGTCGTCGGCGACCACCACCCGGAGCCGGCCGGGTGACTGGTGGCCGGGTGCGGCCGGGAAGGGGGTGGGCAGGGCCTCGGGTGCCGCGGTCCGCTGGGGGACGGGGAACCCGGAGGAGCTGGGTTCCGGGCTGTGCGTTGCGATGTGCGGCGAGGCGGGCGGGGCGGCGTGGTGCTGCGCCACCCAGTTCTGACTCGACGCGCGGGGGACGTCGTCCGGCATTCTGCGACCTCCTCTCAGGAGCTACGGGTGGGGGGCGGATGAAGGGGCGGTGGAGGTGGTGCCAAGAGCGGCGAGGGGTATTTCCAGGCGCACTTCGGTGCCCTGGGCGGCGTCTCCCTTGCCGATCCGGATACGAGCGCCGATGGATGCGGCGCGTTCGACCATGCCGACGAGACCGAAGTGTCCCGCCCGTCTGAGGGTGTCGAGGGTGGTGCCCGCGGGCAGGCCGCGCCCGTCGTCGTAGACGCTGACGCGCAGGACGTCGCCCTTCACTCCGGCGAGGACGATGAGATAGCTGGGGCCCGCGTGCCGGTGGGCGTTCTCCATGGCCTCGGAGGCGACCGTGAGCAGCTGCCGGGCGACCGCCTGCGGGACGGGCGGTACGGGGATGTTCTCCTGGAGCCGGCGGAAGGTCGCGGTGAGACCGTGTCGGACACTGAAGTCGGCAGCGCGGGCCTGGAGTTCACCGACCACGTCCACCCCGCCGTCCAGGCCCGACTCGCGGCGGAGGTCGGTGAGCAGTTCGCGGGACTCGGCGGCGGCGCGGCGGGCGGCGCGGGCGACGAGTTCGGCCTGCTGCCTGACGGTGGGCGGGTCCATCCGGTCGGCGGACGCGGCGAGGCCGTCGGCGGCCAGGGCCAGACCGTGCAGGGTCTTGGCGACGGAGTCGTGCATCTCACGGGCGAGCCGGGTGCGTTCGCCTTCCACGGCCTCGCTCACGGCGAGGCGGGCGCGGGTCTCGGTGAGGGCCTGGCTGGCGGTCCCGAAGCGCAGGAGCAGATTGCGCAGGGTCACCCCGACGGCACCGGCGATCACACAGAAGCCGGGGAGCAGCAGGTTGGTCGCGTCGCCGGCTTCGAGCTTGGGGACGGTGTTGTAGACGCCGAAGACGATGACGACCTGGACTGCGGCGAACACGGCGGCTCCCCGCCAGCCGTAGACGAGGCCGGCGAGGAGCGGGGTGCAGACGGTGACGTACGCGAGCGTGGACTCGGGAGTGGCGGTGATCAGCAGGAGCGCGCCCAGGAACACATCGATGCCGAGCATCCAGGGGTGGCGCAGCAGGCGCGGGCCGAAGCGCTCCCAGTCGCGGAACAGGACATAGCTGCCCATGAACGTGATCAGGATCGCCGCCCCGATGAACCAGGTGGCGAGGCCGCGGGCGGTGTGGCTGATGGCGAACGGGGTGGCTATGGCGATCATCGCCAGCCGGAAGCCGAAGACCTGCCGGCACATCGCCTGGAGGGCGTTGACCTGGATGGCGAGCGCGGGGCGCGACTGCGGGTCGGTGGTGGCCACGGACATGTCCGCGGTGAGTCCGTTATGGACACCGCTGAGCTGAAACGTCATGGGCCTGCCACCTCCCGTCTGTCCCCGTGGTCGCCGTCGTCGGTCATCGTCAGCCGCCCGACATGAAGCCGAGGTCGACGTTGGCTCCGTAGACGAAGCCGACGGTCAGCAGGACGAGCGTGCCGGGCAGGAGGAACGAGGTGACGGCGAAGGTCGCCTTCGGTACCGCCTTCGCCGCCTTCCGGCGGGCGTTCTGGGCGTCGGTGCGGCGCATGTCGTTGGCGATCTGGATCAGCGTCTCGACGATCGGGGCTCCGAGCTCCTCACCCTGCTGGAGCGTGGTGACGAACATCGCGACCTGTTCCGAGTCGTTGCGCCTGCGCAGCTCCTCGAAGGCCTGCCTGCGGCTGACGCCCATGTCCATCTGGCGCAGCGTGATGCGCAGTTCGTCGGCCCAGGGGCCTTCGTACTTCTCGGCGACACGGGCGAGCGCCTGGCGGAAGCCGAGGCCCGCGGAGACGACGACGGCGAGGACGTCGAGGAAGTCCGGGAGGGTGCGCTCGATGTGCTCCCGGCGGACCCGGATGGCGGACCAGATACCGGCCTCCACCCAGAAGAGTCCGAAGGCGATCATGACGAGCGCGAGGAAGAGCTGTCCCTGCAGGAGCATCGCGAACGCGCCGAGGCCGCCGAGGGCCCCGTAGACGGCGCGCCGGGCGGCGTACCGGTCGATGGTGAGGCCGCCGGGGTTGCCGGCCAGGTCGATCTGACGACGCTTCTTGGTGACGGCCTTGGCCCCCATCATCCGGAGCACCATGGGGGCCCAGCGGATGCCGAGCCGGTCGATGCCGGAGCCCACCGCGCTGGTGCGGGTGGCGCCGGACTCCAGGGCGATGGCGAGGTCGCCGGGCAGTTTGGCATCGGCCCGGTACATCCGGATGCCGTGGATGGCTCCGTACACCGCGAGTCCGACGACGATCGCGAGCAACATGTCCATGTCTGCTTCTTCTCCCAGGCCGTCAGACGTCGATGCGGGACAGACGGCGGATCACGATGAATCCGATCGCGTACAGGACGATGGAGACCACGACGGCGATCTGGCCGATGAGGGCGCCGGTCATCCGGTCGAGGGCGCCGGGCATCACGGCGTTCATCAGGAGCATGGCGCCGATGCCGAAGCCGGGTACGGCGTAGGCGGTGACCGTGACCTGGGACAGCTGGGTCTTGACCTCGCGCCGGGTCTCCTTGCGCTCCTCCAGCGTCTCGGTGAGGTTGCGCAGGGAGCTGACGACCGTACCGCCGGCCCGGTTGGACAGGACCAGCGTGGTGACGAGGACGACGAGTTCGCGTGAGGGCAACCGGTCGGTCACCTCGCTGAGCGCGTCCTCCAGGGACTCACCGACGGCGAGGCGGCGGGCGACACGTGCCAGCTCCTCACCGGCCGGGTTCTCCAGCTCGTCCGCCGCCATGGACAGGGCGGTCCGCAAGGCCAAGCCGGCCTGGGTGGCGTTGGCGAGGATGCGGGACAGCTCGGGGAGCTGGTTGATGAAACGTTCGGTGCGCTTGACCCGCTGCCAGTTCAGGAACGCGTTGGTGCCCCAGAGACCGATGAGAGCGGCCACCGGGCCGAAGAAGGCGGCAAGTATCGAGGAGGCGATCATCCACAGCCCGGCCATCGCCAGGAGCGCGTACACCAAGAACTCGCCCGGGGTGAGTTCCATGCCGGTCGCGGCGAGTTTCAGCTCCAGCTTCTTGCCCAGGCCGGTGTTGCGCAGCTTGCGGTCCAGGGTGCGGAACCGGCGGCGTCGGCCCGTCTCGGGCAGATGGCCGACGTGGGAGAGCCGGTCGACCAGCGTGTCGCGGTCCGCCTTGCCGCCCGAGTAGGCGTGCAGGCCCATGACGCCGAGCACGCCGCACAGCAGCGTGACGCCGATCGTGATCAGGGGGAGATTCACATTATCCATGGCTCGGTACCTAGTTGGCCTCTCGGGTGGCGAGCTGTTCGGCGGATGCGGCGACCCCGAACGCCTGCGGGATGGGCTGGCTGGCCATGTAGAGGCGGTCGGCGATCCGGCGGGGCAGGGGGAGGTACTCGAACTCCCCGTGAATCCGGCCGTCGGAGTCCATCGGCCGGGCGTTGAACTTGGCCACGGTGACGATGCGGTACGGGTCCCTGCCGTGCGAGTCCAGCGCCGCGATCTCGGTGACTCTTCGTGATCCGTCCGCGTGCCGGGTCAACTGGACGATGACGTCGACGGCGCTGTTGATCTGGTCGTGCAGCGCCTCGAACGGGATCTTGATCTCCGACATGGAGGCCAGGGTCTGCAGACGCATCAGCGCGTCCTCGGCGTTGTTGGCGTGGACGGTGGCGAGCGACCCGTCGTGACCGGTGGACATCGCCTGGAGCATGTCAAGCGATTCGCCGCCACGGACCTCACCGACGACGATGCGGTCGGGACGCATACGCAGGGAGTTGCGGACCAGGTCGCGGATGGTGATCTGGCCCTTGCCCTCCACGTTCGCCGGCCGGGACTCCAGCCGGATCACATGGCTCTGCTGGAGCTGGAGTTCGGCGGAGTCCTCGATCGTGACGATGCGTTCGCTGTTCGGGATCAGCCCGGACAGGGCGTTGAGGAGCGTCGTCTTCCCGGTGCCGGTGGCGCCGGAGACGATGATGTTGAGCTTGGCCTGGACGAGACCGGCGAGCAGGATCAGCATCTGCTCGTCCAGCGAGCCGAAGCCGATCATCTCCTGAAGGGTGAAGGACCGCGGGAACCGGCGGATGGTGAGGGTCGCGCCGGTCAGGGACAGCGGCGGGATGATCACGTTGACACGTTCACCGCTGGGCAGACGCGCGTCGACCATCGGGTTCGACTCGTCCACACGGCGGTTGACGGTCGACACGATGCGCTCGATCGTCTGCATCAGCTGTTCGTGCGAGCCGAAGCGCATCGGGAGCTGCTCGACCTTGCCGCTGCGCTCGACGAAGATCTGGTCCGGCCCGTTCACCATGATCTCGGTGATGGAGGCGTCCTCCAGGAGCGGTTCCAGGATGCCGAGTCCGAGGGCCTCGTCGACCACGCGGCGGATCAGCTGCGAGCGCTCGATGGTCGAGAGGACCGGACCCTCGCGGCTGATGATGTGCCCGAGGACGCGTTCCAGGCGGGCCCGCCGCTCGGCGGCGGCCAGCGAGGACATCTCCGCGAGGTCGATCTCCTCCAGCAGCTTGGCACGGTAGGTGGCCACCATGTAGCCGTCCTCCCGTGCCCCGCCGTGCTCCTCCGGGGCGGTCATGCGTGCCCGCAGGCTCATGTGCGTAACTCCTCGGTCTCACTGTCCGGTCGAACCTGCGGGTGGTCGGTCCCGCAGACGGTCGTTCCCTCGGGGGCGGGCCGGTGGTTGGACCGGCTCGTGGGCACTATTGCCGAGGCATGGTGGAACTCCGCTCGGCCTTGCCCCACTTGCCCCACTTGCCGTCCATGCCCGGAACCACGTTGGGGACCTTGATCTCGATGGTGACCTCTACCTCGCCCCCATCGTCGTCCTGGCGGTACCGGAAGCCGTCGTTCGCGAGCCACTTGCTCATCGAGTCCCGGGCCGCGGTACGGGGGTTGCCCGAGGGGAAGTCCTGGGTCGCCGTCCTGGCGGCCGCACGGGCCGCCGTACCCGCCTGAGCGGCCGTGTACGCGGCGAGGCCGGCCTGGATGGCGAGGAGGGCGACCAGGATGAGCAGCGGGAGGAAGCCCAGATACTCGATGGCGACCTGGCCGCGGTCGCCGCGGCGGGAGGCTGGACGGCGGCCGTCGGCGCTCTTGCCGCCGGAGCGCTTCACACGTGCGGTTACGGTCATCACTCAGCCCTCCAGCGGCGAGCCGGCATGGCCCGTGATCTTCACGTCCAGGTCGAAGAGACCCGGGACCAGGACAGGGACCTTGAGCTTCACATCGGCCTTGTACAGCTCACGGCTGGACTTGCAGGTGATCTTGACACCGTCGCGCCAGGCGTCCGGCAGGTGCTCCTTCGCACCCTTCTTGCAGGCCCGGCTCTGTGCGTACTCCGCGCCGCTGCCCTTTCGCGCGCCCACGTCCGCCGCGTTGCCCGCGAGGCTCCAGGTGTAGCCGATCAGCGCGCACTCCCAGAGCACGAGCATGATCAGGATGATGAACGGGGTCATCCCCAGGAACTCGATCGCGGTCTGCCCGCGGTCGCGGTCACGGCCCCGCACGTAACGACCCCGCACGAAGCGGCCTCGTACGGGACTGCCGTGCCCGCGGAAACCGCGGGCGGCGGTGCGCCTCAGGCCGCTCCGTGCGGGTGTGAGCCCCTCCGGGGAGTGTGTGGGCCGGCCCCGGGAGCCGCGGGCGTCACGCCTCCCCCGTATCTCGGTGTCCGGTGCCCGGTTGGTAGTCATCGGTCAACGTGTCCCCTCGGTCTTCCCGTGGTCCCGTTCGTCGCCGTCGCGCCGTCGGCGCGGACGTCCGATCGAGCCCCGGTCGTTTTTGAATGTGCCACCGCTCTTCTTCTTGCTCGCACTGACCTTGACGATGCCCAGTTCTCCGGCCAGTCCCCAGAGCGCTTGCTTGACGGTGCTCTTGGCATCCAGTTCGTGCAGGCGCCCGGCGTCCACCGAGGCCTGGAGTTCCTTGAAGTTCGCGGGCACCGCCGCGTTCGCCACCTGGGTTCCGGTGATCTTCTGGATCAGGGGCGGCTGGATCTCGGTGTTGCGGGTGAAGCGGTTGACGAGCGTGATCGTCTCCTCCGCCTTGCGGATCTGGAGCCGTTCCCACATCCGTACGATGCGCTTCGCCCCGCGCACCGCGATGACGTCCGGGGTGGTCACCAGCAGGGCCACGTCCGCCATCTCGATGGCCGCCGCGTTGGCCCCGTTCATCTGGCCGCCGCAGTCGATCACCACGATCTCGTAGCGGGTGCGCAGCGCGCTGACGATCTGGCGTGCGGACCGGTCGCTGACCTCCTCGCCCCGTTCGCCCTCGCCCGGTGCCAGCAGCAGGGCCAGGCCGGTCGAGTGGGAGAACACCGCGTCTGCCAGCACCCGCGGGGAGATCTCCGTGATGAGCGCCAGGTCGACCAGGGAGCGCCGGAACTGCACATCGAGGTACGAGGCGATGTCGCCGGTCTGGAGGTCCATGTCGACCAGGGCCACGGTGTTCCCGGACGCCTGGGCGGCCAGGGCGAGCTGGATCGCGGCGACGGTGGCGCCCACGCCGCCCTTGGCGCCGGTGACGGTGAGGACCATGCCGCCGGGACCGGTGAACACCTCGTTGTTCGCGGTGAGGTGGCGGCGGACACCGGCCGACCACTGGGACGCGGCCTGGACCCGGTTGGCCAGCTCCTCGTAGCTCAGCGGCAGCGTGACGATCCCGCGGGCGCCGGAGTCCATGGCGTCGGCGAACAGCGCGGGATTGGCATCCGCGGTGATCAGGACGACCCCGACGGACGGGAACCGCATCGACACCTCCCGGATGAGCTCCAGGGCCGGTACCGGGCCGATCCGCTCGTGGACCAGCACGACCTCGGGCAGCTCGTCGAGGGACTCGCCCGCCAGGCGGGCCAGGGTGTCGATCAGCTGCGTCGAGTCGCTGACCGGCGCGGCCGGCTCCGCGTCGGGGAGCTGGCTGAGCAGAGTGGTGACCGATCTGGCCGCGTCGAGGTCACCGACGGCCGGGAGGATTCTGGTGGTCATCCCATCCTCACTTGTCCTTGTCGAGCGTGTAGGTGCGGTCCCCCGGGCGGATGGTGCCGTCACTGCCGGGCGCGACGAGGGCGAGCCGTACGTGCTCCGCGAAGGACTCGGCGTACGCCACACGCTGGGTGTCCAGCGTGTTCAGGGCGAAGGTGATCGGCACGGCCTCGGTGCTCTGGGTGCTCCGCTGGTCCCCGCGGGGCTCCAGGGCGGTCAGCTTGCCCACGTCCAGCACCTTGGCGTTGGAGACGATGACCTTGGACTGGGAGACGTCGTCCTGCTGCTCACCGGAGAACGTGGCGTAGATGTTGACCGTGGCGCCGGGCGTGATCTTGCCCGCGACACCGGTCGCCGCGTCGATCATGATGGCGATCTCCTGCTCACCGGCGCGGAGTTCGGGCTTGCGGGCCATCATGTCCGACTGGAGCAGCGAGCCCTTGCGG
This sequence comes from Streptomyces sp. NPDC001787, assembly GCF_040297465.1. Taxonomy (NCBI): domain Bacteria; kingdom Bacillati; phylum Actinomycetota; class Actinomycetes; order Kitasatosporales; family Streptomycetaceae; genus Streptomyces; species Streptomyces sp. NPDC001787. Next base: position 89,638 of record NZ_JBEOZE010000011.1, on the reverse strand, counting down.
AGCTGGGTGACGGCGATCTTCGATTCGACTTCCCGCAGGTTGGTCACGGCGTTCTCCGAGAGCCAGCGCTTGGGCATCTTGATCTTCTCGAACTGACCGTCGTTCAGGGCCGTGTAGGGGGCCACGTCGGCTTTCAGCTGATATGCGGTCACCTCGGGACCGACCTTCGAGTTCACATCGCTGATCACCGAGAGCACACCGGCGAAGGCACCGAAGGCACACAGGACCGACAGGAGCAGGAGTATCACGCCGCGGCGCTGGCGGGAGTTCATGGGCCGGACAACCTCGTTCGATTCGGATGCGTGGGGCAGCGGACAGAGAGGGATGCGCGGAGTACGACGTACGGGGCGCGAAGTGCGGTAAAGCAGGAGCACAACGCGCGTAGTGCGATGGTTCGGCGTGCGAAGTGCGGGGTTCGCGGAGATGGCTGTGACGCTGCTGGACGGGACGGCGCTGAGAGTGGTGAGCGCTGGAGGGGGCGCTCGGAGCGGGAGGAGCGGGAGTGCTTGGTCGGGTGGTGCACATGCGGGTGGTGGAGCGGGAGTTGTGCGGTTGAGCCGGTCGGTGCCCGGTGGTACGGATGCTGCTCGGTCGTGCGGCTTGTGCGCGTTGGTGCTGGATGTCCAGTTGTCCGGGCGGTGCGGCCCGGTACTCAGTGGCGCGGGGCGCCCGGCGGCTCTAGGAGGCGGCTGACGCGTTCACCTCTTGATGCAGGACACCTGTGGCGTACGAGCGGTTCTCGGCGGACGCGAGCGGGGAGGAACAGAATCCGCAGCGGTCTCCGATGAGTTCCATTTCGCACCAGTGGCACTTTTCCCTCCGTACGGAGGACACCAGTTGATACAGGACGGAGATGTCCGGGAGGAAGGCGGCGAACTCCACCAGCTTCCCCGTACCCCACCAGCGGGAGGACTCGCCGGGCAGGGTCGCGTCATGAATGGCCTGGACCTTCCAGGCGGGAGCCAGGGTCTCCTGCACCCAGTCGGACTGCGACTGCCCCTTGGCCACCAAAAGATGCGTGCCGAATTCCGGTCCGGTCAGCGGTTCCGCCGCGGGTCCGACCTTGATGAGCTGTGACTCGGGGCCGGCGAGCACGGCGAACTGGGAGCCGGGCACCCAGGACTTCGCATGGCTCTTCAGGCTGACGGCCACCCGGTCCAGCTTGGCCACCGAGTGCAGCAGCGCGCCCGCGTAGATGTAGTGCGACAGCAGCCGGGCGGCGGAGGCGACCACCCCGGGACTGAAGTCGCTCAGTGACAGCTGACGCAGCTGACGCACCAGCACGGCGACGCCGAGCGGCGGCAGGTCCACCTTGACCAGCGCGATCCGGTCGCTCTCCAGGACGGAGCGGATGCCGAACAGCCTTCGTTCGTGGGCCGGCTGGATGCTGGACGGATACACCGCGATCACATACCCGTGCTGCTCCAGCAGCAGGTGCATGTCACCGATGGCGTGTTCCATGGTCTGGGCCTCGGGAGCCTGGAGCAGGGCCGCGGTCGGTGTCTGCTGATCGGTGGGCGGCAGCACCAGATCTGCGCTTGTCACTGCTATTGCGGTCGGCACGCTCTTCCCCGTTCAGCTCCGGCCGTCGCGGTGACGTCGGCCGCATTCGCTCCTGCCCGGTGCTCCTGCTCCAGCACTTTAGCCACGTCTCACCAGGCAGAGAACACTTATCGGGGACCGATACGACAACATGCGAACACCGCCTCGACGGCGCCCGGGTACTAAATAGGACGAAATCGAGACTGGTTAACTCCTGTACCACTGCGGAGTGTTACGGAGCACCGCCGTGGCCGACGGTCCGTCAATTCATCCGCGCACGTCAGAAAGGTCCCGGGGTCGTTCTGGTTCATTTCGACGGCGCGCCTTCGTCACGGTCCGAAGATCTCGCGCGAAGTCACCCACCAGGGGACCACAAGGTGGCCGCGGCGACATCTTCCCGTAAAGAAACGGCTGCCGGAGGGCCCTCCGGGGCCCTTCCGGAGGAGGCGTCGAACACCCGTCCGGGGCACCCATCACTGCCAGAGGTCTTGACAACTTGATTGGTCTGGACCAGTTTATCCGCCAGCGGTGGCCACCGTTCTTCGGCTCCACATCCCCCGTACACCTCTGCGTACGTCCGGCACGTCCCGCACCCCCTGCACGACCCCCCGTACGACCCCGCCGGTATCCCCGTCACGCACCCCCCAACTCCCCCGGAGGCAACAGTGGAACGCTCCGCAGGCAGCAGGCGCAGAATGCGTCACGTCCGGCCCGTCCTCGGCGGTGCCATGGCCGTCGTCGCGGCCGGAGCCCTGACCGTCACCGGTCTCGTCAGCAGCGCCCAGGCGGCCGACGTCAACGTCGCCAAGAACGCCGGGTTCGAGTCCGGACTCGCCAACTGGACCTGTTCCGGAGGCAGCGGCGCCGCCGTCTCCTCCCCCGTGCGCAGCGGTACTTCGGCGCTCAGGGCCACCCCGGCCGGCCAGGACAACGCCAGGTGCGCGCAGACCGTGGCCGTGAAGCCCAACTCGACGTACACGCTCAGCTCCTGGGTCCAGGGCGGTTACGCCTACCTCGGCGCGAGCGGCACCGGCACCACGGACGTCGCCACCTGGTCGCCGGGCTCCACGGCCTGGACCCAGCTCTCCACCAGCTTCAAGACCGGCGCCTCCACCACCTCGGTCACCGTGTACACCCACGGCTGGTACGGCCAGGCGTCCTACCTCGTCGACGACATCTCGGTGACCGGCCCCGACGGCGGCGGCAACGGCCCCGGCCCGTCGATCCCCGGCGCGCCCGCCGGTCTCGCCGCCGGTACGACGACGACGTCCTCGGTGGCCCTCTCCTGGAACGCCGTCTCCGGCGCCACCGGTTACACCGTCTACAAGGACGGCGCCAGGGCCACCGCGGTCACCGGGACCTCGGCCACGGTGAGCGGCCTGGCCGCCGACACCGCGTACCAGTTCTCGGTGAGCGCCACCAACGAGGCAGGCGAGTCGGTCAAGTCCGCCGCGGTCAGCGCCCGTACGGCGAAGGAGAACACCGGGCCCGGCCCGGGGACCTCGGTGCCGAAGCACGCGGTGACGGGCTACTGGCAGAACTTCAACAACGGCGCCGCCGTCCAGAAGCTCAGTGACGTCCCCGCCAACTACGACATCATCGCGGTGTCCTTCGCCGACGCCACGGCGACGCCGGGTGCCGTCACCTTCAACCTGGACAGCGCCGGGCTGAACGGCTACACCGTCGACCAGTTCAAGGCCGACATCAAGGCCAAGCAGGCCGCCGGGAAGAACGTCATCATCTCGGTCGGCGGCGAGAAGGGCTCCGTCTCGGTCAACAGCGACGCCTCCGCCACGGCCTTCGCGAACTCCGTCCACGCGCTCATCCAGGAGTACGGCTTCAACGGGGTCGACATCGACCTGGAGAACGGCCTCAACTCCACCTACATGACGAAGGCGCTGCGCTCGCTGTCCTCGAAGGTGGGCTCCGGTCTCGTCATCACGATGGCGCCGCAGACCATCGACATGCAGTCGACGTCCGGTGAGTACTTCAAGACGGCACTGAACATCAAGGACATCCTGACCGTCGTCAACATGCAGTACTACAACAGCGGTTCGATGCTGGGCTGCGACGGCAAGGTCTACTCGCAGGGCTCGGTGGACTTCCTCACCGCGCTCGCCTGCATCCAGCTGGAGGGCGGTCTCGACGCCTCGCAGGTCGGCCTCGGGGCCCCCGCCTCCACCCGCGGCGCGGGCAGCGGCTATGTCGCCCCGTCCGTCGTGAACGCCGCCCTGGACTGCCTGACCAAGGGCACCAGCTGCGGTTCCTTCAAGCCGGCCAGGACCTACCCGGCCCTGCGCGGCGCGATGACCTGGTCGACGAACTGGGACGCCACGGCGGGCAACGCCTGGTCGAACGCGGTCGGCCCGCACGTCCACGGCCTGCCGTAACCCTCCGCGGGCCCGAGCGACACCCCTGACCAGCAGCGCCGCCGCTCCCCCGGCGGCGCTGCTGCGTGTTCCGGCCCGGACACGGGCGGCCCGAAACCGGCCCGGACACGGGCGCGGCTCCGGCCCGGACCCGGACCCGGACGGGAAGAGCTAGATCACCAGGCTGAGCAGTGCCGCGACCACGAACCCCGCCACCGACAGGACCGTCTCCAGGACCGTCCAGGACTTCAGGGTGTCGCGCTCCGGGATGCCGAAGTACTTCGAGACCATCCAGAAGCCGCCGTCGTTGACGTGCGAGGCGAAGATCGATCCGGCGGAGATCGCCATGATGATCAGCGCGAGGTGCGCCTGGGACATGTCCTGGCCCTCGACCAGCGGGACGACGATGCCCGCGGTGGTGACGATGGCGACCGTGGCCGAGCCCTGGGCGACGCGCAGCACCACGGAGATGAGCCAGGCGAGCAGGATGACCGGCAGGCCGACGTCGTTGAAGGTGTCGGCGAGGGCGTCCGCGATGCCGCTGCCCTTGAGCACGGCGCCGAAGATGCCGCCCGCGCCGACCACCAGCAGGATGTTGCCGACCGGCTTGAGCGAGGACGTGGAGACCGATTCCAGGGACTTGCGGGACCAGCCGCGCCGGATGCCCAGCAGGTAGTAGGCGAGGAGCAGCGCGATCGTCAGGGCCACGAACGGGTTGCCGAAGAACTCGATGACCGAGCGGGGTGTGGAGGGGTCCAGCGCGATGGAGGAGAACGTCGCGGCGAGGATCAGGAGCAGCGGGGTCCCGATGATCGCGAGCACCGTGCCGAGGGCGACGGGGGCCTCGTGCGGAGTGACCCCGGCGGCCCGCTGTTCGGCGACGACGGCGGCCCTGGCCTCCTCGGCGGCCTCGACCATGTCCTGCGGGACCTCGACGAAGATCCGCTTGCCGATCCAGGCGGAGTAGCCCCACGCGGCGAGCACGGAGGGGATGCCGACGACGGCGCCCATCAGGATGACCCAGCCCAGGGACACGTGGAAGAGTCCGGCGGCGGCCACCGGTCCGGGGTGCGGCGGCAGGAACGCGTGGGTCATCGACAGGCCCGCGAGCAGCGGCATCGCGTACAGCAGGATCGATTTGCCGGAGCGCTTGGCGGCGGCGTACACGATCGGGGCGAGGACGAAGATGCCGACGTCGAAGAAGACCGGGATGCCGAAGATGAGGCCGGTGAGGCCCATGGCGAGCGGGGCCCGCTTCTCGCCGAAGAGGTTCAGCAGACGGGTGCTCAGCACCTCCGCGCCGCCGGAGACCTCCAGGATCGCGCCGAGCATCGTGCCGAGTCCGATGATGATCGCGACATGGCCGAGGATGCCGCCCATGCCCGATTCGATGACGGAGACCGCGGCGGACTTCTGGACGGTTCCGAAGAGTTCGGTCACGGAGAGACCGGCGCCGAGGCCGACGGCTATGGAGACGGCGAGCAGCGCGACGAACGGCTGGAGCCTGACCTTGATGATCAGGAAGAGGAGAAGGGCGATGCCGAGGGCGGCGACGGTCAGCAGTCCGGCGGTGCCGTCGATCAGGAGGAGGAGTCCACCGGTGTGGGGTGGCGTCCCGGCCGGCGGTGGGGTGGCGGCGAGCGGCATGGTGACTCCGTGGGGGGCGAGGGGCAGTTCCGGGCAGGGGGGAGCGCGGCACGGCGCCCCCGTGGTGCGGGGCGCCGTGCCGGACGGGTCGCTGGAGCGGTACCGCGGGTGGGGCGAGCCGGTCAGCCGAGGACCGCGAGCGCGTCGATCTCGATGAGCAGGCCCTTGGGGAGGCCGACGTAGACCGTCGTACGGGCCGAGGCGGGGGCCGCGAGGCCCTGCTCCTCGAAGTACGCGTTGTAGATCTCGTTCATCTCGGCGAAGTGGGCGACGTCGGTGAGGTAGACGCGCATCATCATCACGTCGTCCCAGGTGGCGCCGCCCTCTTCGAGGATCGCCTTGACGTTGGCGAAGGTCTGAAGGGTCTGCTCGCGCAGCGTCGGGCCGACGACGGTGGCGGGCTCACCGGCCACGGCGGGCAGGAAGCCGACCTGGCCGGCGACCTGGAGGATGTTGCCCTTCTTCACACCGTGCGAGAACTTCGCGGGCGGGGCGGCGTGGGTGCTGGGCGTGAGGGAGATCTTCTCGGTCATGACTGATCAGGCTTTCTTGAGTGGGGTGGTGCCGGAGTACTCCCGGCTGATCGCGTCGGCGGTGCGGCGCACCAGCGGGAGCAGGGTGAGGAGTTCCTCGGCGGTGACGACCACGTTGGGGGCCGAGACCGACATCGCGGCGACGACCCGGCCGTCCGCGCCGCGGATCGGGGCCCCGATGCAGTTGATGGACTCCTCGTGGCCGCCGAGGTCGGTGGCCCAGCCCTGTTCGCGTACGACGGCGAGCTCCTTGAGGAACGCGCCGGCGCTGGGGACGGAACGGGACGTGTACATGGGGTAGTCGAGCGTCTCGGCGACCGCCCGCCGCTCGGCCTCGGTCAGGTCGGCGAGCAGCAGTTTGGCGACCGCGGCGACGGTGATCGCGACGGGTTTGCCGATCCGTGAGTACATCCGGACCGGGTAGCGGCTCTCGACCTTGTCGATGTAGAGGACCTCGTTCTCCTCGTACACGGCGAGGTGGACGGTGTGTCCGCACCGGTCGTTGAGTTCGACGAGGTGGGGGTGGGCGATCTCGCGTACGTCGAGGTTCTCGACGGCTTCCTGGGCGAGCGCGAAGAGACGGGCGCCGAGGCGGTAGCGCTGGTCCTGCTGGCGGTAGACGAGTCCGTGCTCGTGGAGCGTACGGAGCAGGCGCAGCGCCGTGGACTTGTGGACGCCGAGCCGCTCGGCGACCTGGCCGAGGTCGGCGGGCCCCTGGGCGAGCAGCGGCAGGATGCTCAGCGCCCGGTCGACGGTCTGGCTCATGTCGTACGTACCTCCTGGTCGTCCCCCGTCCACCCGGGGCCGAGACGAAGTCTCCCCCAGGCGTCGTCGTCGAGGGCGGCGAGGCGGTCGGCGCGCTCGCGCGGCGGCGGGTCGGTGAGGTCGCCGGGGACGGTGAGGACGGCGGCGGCCATCAGATGGCCGTGCCGGACGCGGTCGCGGACGGACAGGCCGCGCAGGGTGGCGGAGAGGAAACCGGCGGCGAAGGCGTCGCCCGCTCCGACCGGGGCGACGACGTCGACATGGAGCGCCGGCACGTCGGTGACGGTGTCGGTCGCCGCCGCGGCGGCGGTGTCGGCGCAGGGTCCGGGGCGGGGGCCGAGGTGGGCGCCCGGCCGGGGTGAGGAGTAGACCGTGGCCCCCTCGGCGCCGCGCTTGACGACGAGCAGCGCGGGCTCGGGCAGGGCCGCGCGGATCGCGTCCGCGCCCTTGAGCCCCCAGGCCTCGTCCGCCTCGTCCTCCCCGACGAAGACCAGGTCGGCGCGGCGGGCGAGGTCGAGCAGGACGTCGGGTCCCGCCTCGCTGCCGCGCCACAGGCCGGGCCGGTGGTTCACGTCGAAGGAGATCAGCGGGCGGCCGGACCGGGGTGCGGTCAGTTCGTGGAGCAGGGCCAGACAGTCCGCGGAGAGCGCGGCCGTGATGCCGGACAGGTGCAGGAAGCGGCCGGCGGACAGCGTCTCGTGGGGGACGTTGTGGGGGGACATCGCGGAGGCGGCGGAGCCTGCCCGGTAGTACGCCACCTCGTGGGTGTCGGTGGCCCGGTCCGTGGCGGTGCGGAAGTAGACGCCGGTGGGGCGGTCCGGGTCGCGGCGGACGGCGGAGGTGTCGACCCCGTACGCGGCGATGGCGTCGACGAGGTGGTCGCCGAAGCCGTCGGCCCCGACCCGGCTGACCCACGCCACCCGGTGCCCGGCGGCGGCGAGCGCGCAGGCGACGTTGGACTCGGCTCCGCCGATGCCGCGGCCGAAGGAGGGGACGTCGGCGAGGCGGCCGGGCCGTGAGGGCCGGAACGTCACCATGGACTCACCGAGACACACCACGTCGGTCGTCGCGGCGGCGCTGGTCGTCCCTGCTGCGGGTCCGGGCACTCTGGGGCTCCTCGATGATCGGGCGTGCGGCACCGGCTCTCACCATTGACCCGGCATCGGCTCGGATGTTAGACAGCATCGAGCGATATGCGCAATGGGTGTTGCATATGGTGCAACGAACACTTCGAGGAGTTTGCCTTGGCAGCCGACCGCCCCGCCCTCCACACCGTGTCCGGCCTCGCCGAGGAGCGTGTCGACCACCGGTTCAAGTCGCTGCCGCCCGACGCCGACGGACTGAGTGTCGGCGCCCTGGCCGCCGAGCGCCGCAACCTCTTCACGGGCGGTTTCACCACCCCGGTGCTCGCGCTGTCCGCCGAGTCGGTCGAGCACAACCTCGCGCTGCTGGAGACGTACGCCGAGCGCCACGGCCTTCTGTTCGCCCCGCACGGCAAGACGTCGATGTCGCCGCGGCTCTTCGCCGACCAGCTGGAGCGCGGCGCCTGGGGCATCACGGCTGCCGTCCCGCACCAGGCGCGGGTCTACCGGGCGTACGGCATCCAACGGATCTTCCTGGCCAACGAGGTCGTCGACGCGGTGGCGCTGCGCTGGCTGGCCGGTGAGCTGGCGGCCGACCCGGAGTTCCGCTTCATCTGCTACGTGGACTCGGTGCGCGGCGTCGAGCTGATGGACGAGGCCCTGCGCGAGGCGGGGGCCGGCCGTCCGGTCGATGTCGTCGTGGAGCTGGGCGCGGGCGAGGGCGCGCGCACCGGCGCCCGGAGCGACGCGGACTGCGCGGCGGTCGCGGACGCGGTGGCCGCCGCCGGGACCCTGCGCCTGGTGGGCGTCGCCGGGTACGAGGGCGAGGTCCCGGGCGCGACCCCGGAGCGCGTACAGGAGTGGCTGCGGCGCCTCGTGGCGCTGGCGGCCGGCTTCGAGGCGGAGGGGCGCTTCGCCGGCTGCGAGGAGATCGTGATCAGCGCGGGCGGCAGTGCCTGGTTCGACACGGTGGCGGAGGTGTTCGCCGGGATCCCCGCGCTGAGCCTGCCCGTACTGAAGCTGCTGCGCTCGGGCGCCTATGTCTCGCACGACGACGGCCACTACAAGCGCCTCACCCCCTTCAACCGGGTCCCCGAGGAGGGCACGCTCCAGCCCGCCTTCCGGCTCTGGGCCCAGGTGGTGTCCCGCCCGACCGGCGAGCAGGCCTTCCTCAACGCGGGCAAGCGCGACGCGGCGTACGACCTCGACCTCCCCGAGGCGCAGGTCGTCCGCTCCGGCCGGGACGGCTCGGTGCGGCCCGCGACGGGACTCACGGTCACCGGCCTCTCCGACCAGCACACCTGGGTGCGCACGGAGCCGGGCGCGGAGCTGGAGGTGGGCGACTGGGTCGGCATGGGCCTGTCGCACCCGTGCACCAGCTTCGACAAGTGGCAGCTGATTCCGCTGGTCACGGCGGACGGCACGGTCACGGACTACATCCGCACCTTCTTCTGAGCAGAGGCGACACCCCCATGGACCTGGTCATCCGCGACGCGCTGGTCGTCGACGGCACCGCCGCCCCCGCCCGCCGCGCCGATGTCGCCGTCGACGGCGGACGGATCGCCGAGATCCACGCCGAGGGCACCCCCGGCCCCCGGCCCACCGCCACCCGCGTCCTGGACGCCGGCGGCCTCGCCCTCTCCCCCGGCTTCATCGACATGCACGCCCACAGCGATCTGGCGCTGCTGCGGGACCCGGACCACAGCGCGAAGGCGGCGCAGGGCGTCACCCTCGAAGTCCTCGGCCAGGACGGTCTGTCGTACGCCCCGGCCGACGACCGCACGCTGGCGGAGGTGCGCCGTTCCATCAGCGGATGGAACGGCGGTGCCCCCGAGGACACGGACATCGACTTCGACTGGCGCACGGTCGGCGGCTATCTGGACCGGCTCGACGCGAACTTCGGCGGCCGGGGCATCGCGGTCAACGCCGCCTATCTCGTCCCGCAGGGCACGGTCCGGATGTACGCGGTCGGCTGGGACGACCGCCCCGCCACCGACGCCGAGCTGGACCGGATGAAGGAACTCGTCGCCCAGGGCATGGCCGAGGGCGCGGTCGGCATGTCCTCGGGGCTGACGTACACCCCCGGGATGTACGCGGACGACGCCGAACTCACCGAGCTGTGCCGGGTGGTGGCCCGCCACGGCGGCTACTACTGCCCGCACCACCGCAGTTACGGCGCGGGCGCGCTGGAGGCGTACGAGGAGATGGTGCGGCTCACCCGTACCGCGGGCTGCTCCCTCCATCTCGCCCACGCCACCATGAACTTCGGCGTGAACAGGGGCAGGGCGCCCGAGCTGCTGGCCCTGCTCGACGAGGCCCTGGACGCGGGCGCCGACATCTCCCTCGACACCTACCCGTACACCCCCGGCTGCACGACGCTCGTCGCGATGCTGCCGAGCTGGGCGGGCGAGGGCGGCCCGGAGTCCGTCCTGACCCGGCTCGCGGACCCGGCGACGGCGGAGAGGATACGTCACCACCTGGAGGTACTGGGCTCGGACGGCTGCCACGGGGTGCCGATCGAGTGGGACACCATCGAGATCTCCGGCGTCGGCGTGCCGGAGCTGGCCGGCCATGTCGGCCGTACGGTGGCCGAGTCCGCCCGGCTGCGCGGCGAGACCCCCTGGGCCACCGCCCACCGGCTGCTGGTGGAGGACCGGCTCGGCACGACGATCCTCCAGCACGTCGGCCACGAGGAGAACGTCCGGCAGATCATGCGCCACCGGGTGCACACCGGCGGCAGCGACGGCATCCTCCAGGGCGACAAGCCGCATCCGCGCGCCTACGGCACGTTCCCGCAGTACCTCGGCCGGTACGTGCGGGAGCTGGGCATCCTGTCGCTGGAGGAGTGCGTCGCCCATCTGACGTCCCGTCCGGCCGCCCGGCTGCGGCTGGCGGACCGGGGCCTCATCCACGAGGGCTACCGCGCCGACCTGGTGCTGTTCGACCCGGGGACGGTGGCGGCGGGGTCGACGTTCGAGAAGCCCCGTACGTTGCCGGTGGGCATCCCGCACGTCCTGATCGACGGCCGCTTCGTCATCGAGGACGGCCGGCGGACCTCGGTGCTGGCGGGGCGCTCGGTGCGGAGCACGGACGGCGCACGGCCCTGAGGGACGGGCGCTGAGGGACGGGCACGGCGGCTCAGGCGCCCGAGCCGCCGGCCCGCTCCCGCGCCCAGGCCAGGTCCTCCTCGGTCGGGGCGTCGTCCTGGGTGAGCCTGCGCCGCCAGTAGCCGCTGAACTCGACCGCCTCCTTGGGAAGCTGCCGCTCCTCGACCAGATGGCGCCGCAGCTCCCGGACCGCCCCGGCCTCCCCCGCGAGCCAGGCCGCGCCCGCCCCGTCACCGGGAAGCCGCGCCGCGCGGACCGCCCGGAGCAGCGAACCGCCCCGGTCCCGGTGCACCCAGCGCACCTCCGACCCGGCGGCGGGCGCGAGGTCCTGCTCCTCGGCCGCGTCCGCGACCTCGACGTACGCCAGCGCCCGTGTCCCGTCCGGCAGGGCTTCGAGCAGGGTGGCCATCGCCGGGAGCGCCGTCTCGTCACCGGCGAGCAGCAGCCAGTCCGAGGCGGGCAGCGGGCGGGCGTACGCCGCCGAGGGCCCGACCATGCCGAGCACGTCCCCGGGGCGGGCGGCCGAACCCCACCGGGCGGCCGGTCCGTCGTCGCCGTGGAGCACGAAGTCGACCGCCATCGCGTTGCGTGCGCGGTCGTAGGAGCGGACGGTGAAGCCGCGCATCCAGGGGCGTTCGTCCTCGGGGATCGCCAGATACGCCTCGTACCACCGCATCCCGTAGGTGTCGTCCCCGTCCTGGCTCGGCAGGACGGGGACCCGCTGCCCCGCACGCGGCAGGCAGAGCTTCATCTGCTGGTCGGGGCGCTCGGCCATGATGTCCGGCAGGCCGTCCCCGGTGAAGGTGACGCGCGCCGTCCGGGGGGTGATCCGCCGGACGTCCATGACCGTTACGTATGTGACCGGCAGCGCCTGACTCATCGGGCGAGCCCCTCTCCCACTGATACCTTACGGGGTAAAGAATTACCCGGACGAAGTTACTTTACGGCGTAAGGAGTCGCAAGTGGTGGTCTTTGCCGGACAGGGTGACGCCCGCCGCTCCCTCTCCCTGCTCTGGCGCGGGGACGCCCAGGCCCGGCCGCACGGCGGACCGGGCCCCAAACCCCGGCTGAGCGTGGACGCGATCGTCTCCGCCGCCGTCGCGGTCGCCGACGAGGAGGGCATGGCCGCCCTCTCGATGCGCGCGGTGGGCGAGCGGCTGGGCCGGACGGCGATGGCGCTCTACACCTACGTCCCCGGCAAGAGCGAGCTGCTGGACCTGATGTACGACGCGGTGCACGCCGAACTCCCCTCGCACTACCCGGAACAGGCCCCCTGGCGCACCTCGCTCACCGCCTGGGCGCAGGACCTGCTGGAGTTCTACGTCCGCCACCCCTGGGTGCTCCAGGTCTCCCAGGCCCGCCCGGTGCTCGGCCCGCACGAGTACGCGGGCCTGGACACGCTCGTCCGGCTGCTCCGCGGGACCGGACTCGACGCGCGGCTCCTGCGCCGGCTGGTGGGGACCCTGTTCCACTTCGTGCGCGGGGCGGCGGGGACGGTCGCCGACTCCCGGCAGGCCGCGGCGGCGACCGGCAGCCCGGACGAGGAGTGGTGGGCCGCCCGCGCGGCGGTGCTCGGCGAGATGGTCCCGGACTTCGCGGACCGCTTCCCCGCCGTGAGCCGGCTGGAGCGCGAGGGGACGCCGGAACCGCACATGGCCGACGGCCCGGTGCCGTACCCGGAGCGGGAGGCGCGCGAGACGTTCCGGGTGGGGCTCGGGGTGCTGCTGGACGGCATCGGCGCGTCGGTCACCGCGCACCGGGGGCGGCACCCGGAGCCCGGGGAACACGGCACGGGCGCCGTGCGGGCCTGAGTTCCCGGCCCGCGCGGCGCCCGCGTGGTGACCCTGCGACGCGTACGGAAACTACGGCTTGGGCAGGGCGCAGCCGGCCCGGTTCAGGTCGATCTTGTTGCCGGTGCCGATGCAGGGGACCATGTTGTACGTCTGCTGGGCGTAGTTGATGCCCTCACGGACGGTCACATTGCCGCTCTCGTCAACCTCGCACGGGTTGTTGTCCGTGCACTCCTGTCCGTCCTCATTGCCGGTGTTGTTGACGGCGACCACCTTGCCCGTGGCGTTGTCGACCACCGGGGAGCCCGACGTACCGCCGATGGTCCTGCAGGCGGAGGTGTAGCGGACCGAGTCCTTCCAGGTCCACGCACCCTCCTTGAGGCGGTAGGCGAAGCCGTCGACGTTGCAGCTGTACGTGCGCTTCCAGTAGCCGGAGACGACGGTGATGGCGGATCCGGCCGCCGGGTGGGCGGTTTCGAGCTCCAGCGCCTTGATGCCGTAGCTGCTCTCGATCTGGGCGTAGGTGCTGGTGAGCTGGTACAGCGAGACGTCCGTGTCGGTCATCGTGCCGTAGGCGATCTTGCTGGCCCGCAGGGTGCCGACTCCGCTGCCCGCGGCGTTGAGCAGCGTGAACGAACGGCTGGACGGCTGGTTGAGCACGACCTCGCCGGGGCCCGGGAAGCCGGACTCCATGCAGTGCCCGTTGGAGAGCACGAGGGCGGGGTCGGTGGACTGCGAACCGGGCGCGCGGACGACGGAGCCGGAACAGTTGCTCAGCGCGACGGTCCCGGCGAAGTTGACCGCCTTGGCCTTGGCCGTGGCATGGGCGTCGCCCGCGGCCTTCGCTCCGGTCCCGGCCCCGGACGGGGCCGGGGACGCGGCGGTGGCGGGCGCGACCCCCGCTCCCAGGAGCAGGACAGCGAGGAACGCACCGACGAGAGGCTTCTTCATGTGGGGGGTCCCCTCCAGTGGTGTCAGTAGCCGGAGATCTTCCGACATTTGACATGCGCATGCTGGCGCACATGCGGGGACGCCACAAGGGGCGAATTCAAGCCACCCATTGGCCGGTCGGGGGCGCACCGGTCGCCGTGTTCAGCACGGGGACACCGCGCGCGGCCGTCGGCCGCGGCCCGGACTCGACGCCGCCCCGGCGGACGCGGGCCCGGCCCCGTGCACCTGGCGGACCCGGCGCCCCCTTCAGCGAGACGGCACGTCCGCTCCTTGAGCGCCCACGGGATCAGCGCCTTCCACGTGCCGCCGATCACAAGCGCCCTGCCGGGCGACGGGTGACGGGTGACGGGTGACGGGTGACGGGTGACGGGTGACGGGTGACGGTCATGATGACCCGGTGCCGCCCCCGGCTGCGTACGGTCGGCGTATGACACTCGACCTCGACGCGTACTTCGCCCGCATCGGCTGGAGCGGTGAGCCGGGCCCCACCGCGGAGGTGCTGCGCTCCGTGCACCGCGCCCACATGCTGGGCATCCCGTTCGAGAACCTGGAACCGGTCCTCGGGTCCGCGCCCTCCCTGGCACTCGCCGATCTGGAGGCCAAGCTCGTCCTCGGTGACCGCGGCGGATACTGCTACGAGCACAACACGCTCTTCTCCGCCGTTCTGAGGCAGCTCGGATTCACCGTGACACCGCTCGCCGCCCGGGTGGTGCTGGGGGCCGCCCCCGGAGACATCCGGCCCCGTACGCACATGCTGATGCGGGTGGATGTACCGGGCGGGGACACCCCCTACCTGGCCGATGTCGGCTTCGGCGCGGTCAGCGCGCTGCTGGAGCCGATCCCGATGGTGGCGGGCGCGGAGCTGTTCGACACCCCGCGCCACCACGGTCTCGTCCACACCCCGCACCACGGGCCGCTCGACCTGTGGGAACTGCGGACGGAGAAGGGCGGCGCCTGGGAGCCGCAGTACGTCTTCACGCTGGAGCCGTTCGAGGCCCCGGACTTCGAAGTGATCAACTGGCACATCGCGACCAGCCCGCGCTCGCCGTTCCAGCGGGCCGTGTACGCCCAGCGCACCCGGCCGGGTTCCCATCTGGCCCTGTCGGGGCGCGATCTGATCGAGACGGCCGACGACGGCACGGTGCGGGAGCGCGTGCTGGCGGACTCGGCCGAGGTGCTCCAGGTCCTGCGGGACGACTTCGGCATCCGCCTCCCGGAGGGCACCCGCCTGCCGGAGTGAGGCGGGAGGCCGGGCCGGCGATCCGGGGGGCCGAAGCAGGCCGGGCCGGGGGCGACCCAAGGGGCCGGGCGCGGCAGCCGGCCACGGGACCGGGCCGGGGCGAGGGGCCGCCAAGGGACCGGGCGCGCGGGGGGCCGGCCACGGGACCGGAGTCACCTCGGAGTCGCCCTGCCTCCCTCCACGTGGCCCATCTCACCCGCCCTCCCTCCCCGCGCCCGCATTCCAAGCCGCGGCGGCGTCCCCGCCAGGGTTCCCACGGCGCGGGACGGGGGGACACATTCCGTTGGAAGCCGGGGCGTGCCGGTCTCCCGGCCGGGAGGCGCGACGGACGGGCAATCTCCGCGCACCCCGCGAAACACGGTCGTAAGCTCGCGGACATGCAGGTCATCCAGTCCACGAAGCTCGCCAACGTCTGTTACGAAATCCGGGGCCCCGTGCTGGAGGAGGCGATGCGGCTGGAAGCGGCCGGTCAGCGCATCCTCAAGCTCAACACCGGCAACCCTGCCGCGTTCGGGTTCGAATGCCCGCCCGAGATCCTCGAAGACATACTGCGCAACCTCTCCGGGGCGCACGGCTACGGCGACGCGAAGGGCCTGCTGTCCGCGCGCCGCGCGGTGGTGCAGCACTACCAGACCAAGGGCATCGACCTCGACGTCGAGGACATCTACCTCGGCAACGGCGTCTCCGAGCTGATCCAGATGTCGATGCAGGCGCTGCTCGACGACGGTGACGAGGTGCTCGTACCGGCTCCGGACTATCCGCTGTGGACCGCCTCGGTCTCGCTGGCGGGCGGGACCGCCGTGCACTACCGCTGCGACGAGCAGTCCGACTGGATGCCCGACCTCGCCGACATCGAGCGGAGGATCACCGACCGCACCAAGGCCCTGGTGATCATCAACCCGAACAACCCGACCGGCGCGGTGTACGACGACGAGATGCTGCGCGGGCTGACGGAGATCGCCCGGCGGCACCAACTGGTCGTCTGCTCCGACGAGATCTACGACCGCATCCTGTACGACGGCGCGACCCACACCCCGACCGCCTCGATCGCCCCCGATCTGATGGTGCTGACCTTCAACGGTCTCTCCAAGAACTACCGGGTGGCCGGCTACCGCTCCGGCTGGCTGGCCGTCTGCGGCCCGAAGGCCCACGCCGCCTCGTACATCGAGGGGCTGACGATCCTCGCCAACATGCGGCTGTGCGCCAATATGCCCTCGCAGCACGCGGTGGCCACCGCGCTCGGCGGACGGCAGTCGATCAACGATCTGGTGCTGCCCGGCGGGCGCATCCTGGAACAGCGCGACGTGGCGTACGACCTGCTGACGTCGATCCCCGGGGTGACCTGCGTGAAGCCGAAGGGGGCGCTGTATCTCTTCCCCCGGCTCGACCCCAAGGTCTACAAGATCAAGGACGACCGGCAGATGGTTCTCGACCTGCTGCGGGCCGAGAAGATCATGGTGGTGCACGGGACGGGGTTCAACTGGCCGGAGCCCGATCACTTCCGGGTGGTGACCCTGCCCTCGGTCGAGGATCTGACCGATGCCGTCACGCGGATCGGCAGCTTCCTGGACGGTTACGGACAGCCGTAACGCGACCACTCTCGGATCGCGCATAATTTTAGACTAAATCCAAGCTAGGATGGATCCCACGCATCACGCAGGAGGCCATCCATGTACGAGCCGATCCGCAGCAAATCGGTCCACACACCGGCCGACGACGCCGACTTCCCGCACCGTTCGCGCGAGGAGGAGCTGGACATCCAGCTCGCCGGGCATCTGGCCGCGCTGCTCGCGGTCACCGACGAGCTGGGGCTCGGCGCGGCGGGCGACCGCATCGCCGAGCAGGTGGCCCGGCTGCGCGGCGCACCGCCCGCCCGGCACGCCGGTCTGACGGACGCGCCCCCGGCCGCACTCCACCGCCGCGCACACGCCCTCGCGGGCCGCGCGCTGGTGGTGTCCGCCTCACGCGCCGACACGGCGGCGGCGATCCTCTCCGCGGAGCGGATGGACGCCCACACGGCGGCGCTGGCCGCCCCGGCACCCGAGGCCACCACCACCGCCGCACATCTGGTCGGCGCCCACTGACGGCCCCGGTCCACGGGCCGTCGAGGCGCGTGGACCGGGTGCCACCCACCGGGTGGGCCGCCGGTCAGCCGGCCCTGCGCACCCGTACGGTCGCCGAGGCCGTCGAGCCGCTGTGCAGCTCGTCGCCCGCGTAGCCGACCGTGTACGTCACCTGGCCGGTAGCCCTGGGCAGGTCATTGATCCGGAACGTACCGTCCGCCGCGACCGCCGCCGAGGTGAGAACGCCGGTCCCCTTCTTGTCCGCACGCTCCACGGTCAGGGTGATCCCGGCCGGAAGGGCGCGGCCCTGACCGGTCAGACGGCCGGTGATCTCCAGCCCCTCGCCCTTCACGCCCTCCGCCGGAGCGGTCAGCGCGAGCGCGGTCGGCGCCTTGGCGACGGCGACGGCGAGCGTCACGTCCTGGGCCGGACGATGTGTCAGGTCCCCGGTGTACGAGACCGTGTACGTGGCGTCGCCGACGAGCGCGGGCACGTCCAGGACCGTGAACGAGCCGTCCGCGTCGACCTCGACGGCGGCGAGCCTGCGGTCGCCGTTCGCGTCGTGGCGCACCGCCGAGACCTTCACCGGCTCGGCGGGCGCGGGCCCGTCGAGCTCCAGCCGCCCCCGGATACCGAGGGGTTCACCGACGACGGCCTGTCCCGGGGTGGTGCTGAGCGTCCCGGTGAAGCGGGAGTCGTGCTGCGCGGCCGGGGGCTGGATGATGTGCAGCCAGTACTCGTTGCCGGAGCCGTTGGTGGTGACGGCGAAGAGGCGTGCGCCGTCCCGCGACCAGCCGAGGCCGCGCGGGGCGACCCGGTTCCCCTCCAGCGCCCCGTCGAAGGCGAACTCCAGCGGCGCCGTACGGTCCGCCGGGTCGGCCGGCTGCACCAGCAGGTCGGCGGTGCCCCCGGTGGCGGCGGCGCCCCGGGCGATGTACTTCCCGTCGCCGCTGAAGGAGACGGCCGACGCCGTGGCCCCCTCGGGCAGCGGCTGGTACGCGACCGGCGCGTCGGACAGGTCGGCGGCGTCCAGGAGCCGGGTGCCCGCGGCGGCGTCGGCGACGGCGACGCGCTGCCCGTCGGCGGACTGCGCGACGTCCTTGAGGTCCAGCGCGCCCTTGCCCGCGGCGTCCGCGAACCGGCGCTCCGGGCCGCGGACGAGCGTGCTGCCGGTCGCGTCGAAGGCGGTGAGGAACGGGTCGGTCACGCCCGCGGTGCGCGGCTGCCCCATGAGGAGACGGCCGGGCGCCTCGGGGCCGCTCCACAGGCGCAGCCGTCCCAGATCGTTCCAGCCGGTGTTGACGACCCCGCTGCCCTCGGCCATGTACAGCCGGCTGCTGCGGGTGTCGCAGTCGCTGGTGGCCGCGACCTCGGTGTACCACTGCTTGCCGCCGGCGAAGGCCACGTCACGCGGGCAGTCCACGTAGTAGTTGGCGTACGCCTGGCCGGTGCGGGTCTGTGTCAGGGTGTCGAAGGAGAGGATTCCGGTCGACTGCGACACATAGAGCGTGGAGCCGTCCGTACTGAGCGCCATTCCCGAGGGCGAGGTGTCGGTGGTCAGCGAACCGACCTTCTCCCCCGCGAAGTTGTACACGAGGACCTGGCCCGCGTTGCGGGACCGGGTGTCGTCGCTGATGTAGACCCGCTCGCGGGCGGAGTCGACGGCCATCGCCGAGTACGAGGAGACCGGGAGTTTGGCCACCCGCTCCCCGGCCGCCATCGCGGCGGGAGCGCCCAGCGCGGTCAGGCCCGCCGTGCCGAGTGTGAGTGCGGTCAGGGTCGCCGCCGTACGGATGCGGTGCCGGGAATTCTTCAACTGAGGTCCCCCCACGGACTCGTTGGCGGCCCGCGTGACGAGCGGACCACCTTGTGAAGAATGAGTCAACAGGAGTGAAGATTCCGTGCGCAAGCATCTGGCGATGCATGGACGTTCTCTATAAATGGGGCGGCCCCTGGAGCCATGAGGGGGCTCCAGGGGCCTTACCGCGGCGGGCTGTTGACCCCACAGGTCAGGGCGGATGTCGGAAGACCCGGCCGCGGGGCACATCGCGGGCGCACCCGGGCACCCGGTGGGCACCCGGTGGGCGGCGTCGCGACGGGCGCCGCCCCCGGGCCGTGTCCGGCCGCGTCCCGGTGCGGGTCAGCCGAGGCGTTCGACCAGCGCGTGGTACTCGTCCCACAGCTCCTTGGGCGTGTGGTCGCCGAAGGTCTTGAGGTGCTCGGGGACCAGGGCGGCCTCCTCGCGCCAGACTTCCCTGTCCACGGTGAGCAGGAAGTCCAGGTCGGACTCGGAGAGGTCCAGGCCCTCGGTGTCGAGCGAGCCCTTGGCCGGCAGGATGCCGATCGGGGACTCGACGCCCTCGGCCCGGCCCTCCAGGCGCTCGACGATCCACTTGAGGACACGGCTGTTCTCGCCGAAGCCGGGCCAGACGAACTTGCCCGCCTCGTTCTTGCGGAACCAGTTCACGTAGTAGATCTTCGGGAGCTTCGACTGGTCGGCCTTGTCCGCGCCGACCTTCACCCAGTGGTTCATGTAGTCGCCCATGTTGTAGCCGCAGAACGGCAGCATGGCGAAGGGGTCGCGGCGCAGCTCGCCGACCTTGCCCTCGGCGGCGGCGGTCTTCTCGGAGGCGACGTTGGCGCCGAGGAAGACACCGTGCTGCCAGTCGAAGGACTCGGTGACCAGCGGTACGGCCGAGGCGCGCCGGCCGCCGAAGAGGATGGCCGAGATCGGCACGCCCTTGGGGTCCTCCCACTCCGGCGCGATGATCGGGCACTGGCCGGCGGGGACGGTGAACCGGGCGTTGGGGTGGGCGGCGGGCGTGCCGGACTCGGGGGTCCAGTCGTTGCCCTTCCAGTCCGTGAGGTGCGCGGGCGCCTCCTCGGTCATGCCCTCCCACCAGACGTCGCCGTCGTCGGTGAGCGCGACGTTGGTGAAGACGGAGTTGCCCCACATGGTCTTCATGGCGTTGGCGTTGGTGTGCTCGCCGGTGCCGGGCGCGACGCCGAAGAAACCGGCCTCGGGGTTGATCGCGTAGAGGCGGCCGTCCTCACCGAACCGCATCCAGGCGATGTCGTCGCCGATGGTCTCGACGGTCCAGCCGGGGATCGTCGGCTCCAGCATGGCGAGGTTGGTCTTGCCGCAGGCCGACGGGAACGCGGCCGCGATGTACGTGGGGTCCACCGACTCCCCGGGCGGCGGCGTGAGCTTCAGGATCAGCATGTGCTCGGCGAGCCAGCCCTCGTCGCGGGCCATCACGGACGCGATGCGCAGCGCGTAGCACTTCTTGCCGAGCAGGGCGTTGCCGCCGTAGCCGGAGCCGTAGGACCAGATCTCCCGGTCCTCGGGGAAGTGCGAGATGTACTTGGTGGAGTTGCACGGCCACGGAACGTCCTCCTGGCCCTCCTCCAGGGGTGCGCCCAGCGTGTGGACGGCCTTGACGAAGAAGCCGTCGGCGCCGAGCTCGTCCAGGACGGCCTGTCCCATGCGGGTCATGGTGCGCATGGAGACGGCGACGTACGCGGAGTCGGTGAGCTCGACCCCGATCGCGGAGAGCGGCGAGCCGACGGGGCCCATGCAGAAGGGCACGACGTACATGGTGCGGCCTCGCATGGAGCCGCGGAAGACACCCTGATCACCGGTGAAGATCTCCCGCATCTCGGCGGGCGCCTTCCAGTGGTTGGTCGGGCCCGCGTCCTTCTCCTCCGCGGAGCAGATGAAGGTGCGGTCCTCGACGCGGGCGACATCGCTCGGGTCGGACGCGGCGTAGTACGAGTTCGGGCGCTTGGCCCCGTCGAGCTTGGTGAACGTGCCCTTGACCACGAGCTCCCCGCACAGGCGCTCGTACTCGGCCTCGGAGCCGTCGCACCAGACCACCCGGTCCGGCTGGGTGATGGCTGCGATCTCGTCGACCCAGGAGACCAGCTCCTGGTGGTTGGTGGGGGCAGTGGGGGGAGCCGCGATGTCGCGCGCCACGATCGCTCCTAGTTGAGGGTGTCTGTTGTCAGTTGCCCCGTGGGGGCCGCGACCCGGATGCTTCGAACCTTTCGATTTCCCCTGGCGCTCATCCGGTGCCGACTGCACTCATTTGATCATCCGACCGTTTCGCCCATATGTCCAGGGGGCCGCCCACGTGAGCATCACCACTCATATCCGTTACCTACGGTGGCGTAGGTAGCATGCGGACATGACTTCTGCCGCCGCTGCCGCTGCGCCCGAACCCGTCGCCCTCGACCCCGTACCGGTGAAACCACGGATGCGCGGCTGGCTGCACGCCGGAATGTTCCCCGCGGTGCTGATCGCCGGGGTCACCCTGATCGCCCTGACCGACAGCACCCGCGGCCGGATCGCCTGCGCGGTGTACATCGTGAGCGCGTGCCTGCTGTTCGGCGTGAGCGCCGTCTACCACCGCGGCAACTGGGGCCCGCGCGGCGAGGCCGTGCTCCGGCGCCTCGACCACGCCAACATCTTTCTGATCATCGCGGGCACCTACACCCCGCTGACCCTGCTCCTCCTCCCGGAGTCCACCGGGCGGCCGCTCCTCTGGGCGGTATGGGCTGCGGCGGCGGCGGGGATCGCCTTCCGGGTGTTCTGGGTCGGTGCCCCGCGCTGGCTCTACACCCCCTGCTACATCGCGATGGGGTGGGCTGCGGTCTTCTTCCTGCCCGACTTCCTGCGCACCGGCGGCATCGCGGTGCTGGTCCTCGTCGTCGTCGGCGGGCTGCTCTACAGCGCGGGCGGCGTGATCTACGGGATCAAGCGGCCCAACCCGTCACCGCGCTGGTTCGGCTTCCACGAGGTCTTCCACTCGCTGACCCTGGCGGCCTTCGCCGTGCACTACGTCGGCATCTCGCTGGTGGCCTACCAGCACGGCTGAGCCACCCGGCGCACGCGCCGTCATGAGGAACGCACGCTCCGTCACGGGGAACGCACGCGCCGTCATGGGGAAGGGGCCGCGTCCCGTCGGGATGCGGCCCCTTCCCGTACCGGACCTCAGCCGCCCAGCCTGCGCTCCAGCTCGGCCGCGTCCGTCGTCGGCGCGTCGCAGACGAAGTGCCGGCACACATATGCGGTCGGCTCCCCGCCCACCTGCGGCCGGTCCACCAGCAGCGGGAACTCCGCTCCGGCGTCCGGCCCCTCGCCCGCGGCGACCACCGCACCCGGCGCGCGGCCCAGCAGCGCCGTACGGTGCAGCTCACCGCCCACCGGCCCGGCGACGGCCACCTCGCGCGGCCCGTCGAGCAGCGCCTCCGCGACGGCGAGCCCCCAGCCGATGAACCGGGGCGCACGCGGCGCGAGCGCCTTCACCACCCCCAGGGCGCCTTCGGCGGCGGTGCGATGGGCCTCGGAGCCGGTGTGCGCGGCGTAGGAGAGCAGTGCGCCCGCCGCCGCGGTCCAGCCGGCCGGAGTGGCACTGTCGGTGGGGTCCTGCGGGCGGCGGATCAGCTGCTCGGCGTCGTGCGCGGTGTCGTACAACTGCCCGCCCTCACCGGTGAACTGCTCCAGCACGATGTCCAGCAGGAAGCCCGCGAACTCCAGCCAGACCCCCTCGCCGGTGACGGCGGCCAGCGCGAGGAAGCCCTCGGCGACATCGCCGTAGTCCTCCAGCACCCCGGCGTTGGTGCCCGTCCGCCCGTCCCTGGACGTCCGCGAGAGCCGGGCGACATCGCCCAGGTGGACCCGTACGAGCAGATCGGCCGCCTCGGTGGCCCGCTCGATCAGGTCGGGCCGGCCGAAGTACGCCCCGGTCTCGGCGAGCGCGGCGATCGCGAGCCCGTTCCAGGCGGCGACCACCTTGTCGTCCCGCCCCGGCCGCGCCCGCTCCTCGCGCGCCGCCAGCAGCCTGGCCCGTACGCCCTCGACCCGCGCGGCGTCCGCCCCGTCCCCGCTCTCCGGCAGCCGCAGGACGGAGGCCCCCTCCTCGAAGGTGCCCTCCTCGGTGACGCCGAAGTGCGCCGCGGCGAAGGCGGCGTCCTCCTCCCCGAGCACCTCGCGCAGCTGCGCGGGCGTCCACACGTAGAACGCGCCCTCCACGTGCCTGCCGCCCGCGTCCTCGCTGTCGGCGTCCAGCGCGGAGGCGAAGCCGCCCTCCGCGGTGCGCAGCTCGCGCACCATGAAGTCGGCGGTCTCCAGGGCGATCCGGCGGGCCAGGTCCGAGCCGGTGGCCCGCCACAGATGGGCGTACACCCGGCACAGCAGCGCGTTGTCGTAGAGCATCTTCTCGAAGTGCGGCACGACCCACTCCCGGTCCACCGAGTAGCGGGCGAAGCCGCCGCCGAGCTGGTCGTAGATCCCGCCCCGGGCCATCGCTGCACAGGTGTCGGCCGCCATCTGAAGCGCGCCCTCGGCCCCGGTGCGGGCATGGTGCCGCAGCAGGAACTCGACCGCCATGGACGGCGGGAACTTCGGCGCGCCGCCGAAACCGCCGTACTTCTCGTCGTACTCCCGGGTCAGCCCGAGCAGCGCCTGCGCCGTCTCCGGCTCCCCCGGTACGCCCTCGCCCCCGTGCGCCAGCGACCGCCCCGCGAGGTCCCGCACGATGCGCGCGGCGACCTCGGCGACCTCCTCACGCCGGTCGGTCCAGGCGGCGCTGACCCCTTCGAGGACCTGGAGGAAGGAGGGCGAGCCGTGCCGGGGCTCGGGCGGGAAGTACGTACCGAAGTAGAAGGGTTCGGCGTCCGCCGTCAGGAAGACGGTCATCGGCCAGCCCCCCTGCCCGGTCGCCGCCTGCACCGCCTCCATGTAGACGGCGTCGACATCGGGCCGCTCCTCGCGGTCGACCTTCACCGGCACGAAGTGCTCGTTCAGATACGCGGCCACGGTGTCGTCCTCGAACGACTCGTGCGCCATCACATGGCACCAGTGGCAGCTCGCGTAACCGACGCTGAGGAGCACCGGCACATTCCGCCTGCGCGCCTCCTCGAACGCCTCGGGCGACCAGGGCCACCAGTCGACCGGGTTGCCGGCGTGCTGGAGCAGGTACGGGGACGTGGTCTGCGCAAGTCGGTTGGCCATGGGCCCAATCCTCCCGCACCCTCCCCCACGACGCGCCTGCGCCACGGGGCGGGGGCGGGAACGGGCAGATGGCGGAAGCGGCGACCTCGCGCCCTTCCGCGGTCGGGCGCCCCCGCCTCACAGGAGTCGCGTGTGTACCCCTGTCACGGCGGGACCGGCGAGGACGACGGGCTCAGAGCCCGTCCCCGGGTGTGGGAAGCGCCGCACGGCATCGGCCGGCTCGCCTCGCACCCGGCCCGTTCTAACGACTGGGCGGCCGACAGCCACGCCGAGTCCGCCCGGCTGCTCCGCGCCGCCGCGCTCCCCGAATCCGCGCGCACCCACGGGTGGCGGCTCTCGCGCCCGCGCGCCCCGCGCAGGACACTGGGCGCGTCAGGCCGGAGCTCTCGGAGGGGGACACATATGCGGGACAGCCATCGGGCGGAAGCCGAACGGCTGTTGGTGCGCGCCGTGGAGGAGGAGGCGCGGCGGGCCGGCGGGCCGGCGGACTCCGGCGCGCTGATGGCACGGGCGCGGGAGGCGCTCGGCACCATGGCGGCGGTCGCGGAGGAGGAGTACGCCGCGTACACGCGGGCGCTCGAAGCGGCGGAGGCGGGCGCGCAGCCGCTGTCCCGGCGCTTCAGCAGAACGACGCTCGGAACACCGCTCCTGGTGACGGGAGTCGCCGCCACCGCGGCGTTCGGCGCCGATCTGGCGCTGGGCACGGCGTCCGGGATCGCCCTCGGCGCGGGCGCCGCCGTCGCGGTGGCCGGTGCCGCCGCGACCGTGGCCCGGGTGACCGCGTCGCACTGGCCCGCCGCCCACCGCAGGGCCGGAGCGCTGAACCAGCCCGGCGGCCCCGAACAACTGCGGCTCCAGTGGCTGACGGCACTGGAGGTACGGGGCATCCGCCCGTACCTCGACCAGCAGCGGATGCTCACCGCCACCGCCCGCGCCCCGAAGAAGGCCGCGGCCCCCGTCGTAGGGCAGCTGCGCGGCCAGGACCGCAGCGCCGCCGCCCGCACCCGGGCGCTCCTGGGGCAGTCCTTCGGCCAACTGCCCACCGCCGAGGGCCCGTTCGCCGGACGCCGCGGCGAACTGGCCCGGATCGCCCAGTGGGTGCACACGGCCCGCGCGTCGGCGGAGACCAGGCCGACCGTCGTCCTGCTGCACGGCGCCCCCGGCTCCGGGCGCACCGCCCTCGCCGTACAGGCGGCGCACGCGCTCAAGGACCAGTTCCGGGGGGCGTGCGTCGTCGATCTGCGCGGCGATGTCGCCGGGGAGAGCCCGCTGCCCACCCGTGACGCGCTGCTGCACCTGCTCAACCGGCTGGGCGCGCCCCGCGAGCAGCTGCTGTTCCGGGACGGGGCCTCGGCCGGGCAGCAGGTGCGGCGGCTCGGCGAGCTGTACCACCAGCACCTCGCCGGGACTCCCGTGACGGTCGTCCTGGACGACGCGACGGACGCCGGCCAGGTCCGCGCGCTGATCCCCGAGCGCTCCGACAGCCTGGTGATCGTCACCTCCCGCGAGCCCCTCGATCTGCCGGCGGACACCCCGGCCTGGGTGCACCGGCTGCCGGTCGAGGGGCTCGACGCGGCGGGCGCGGAGGAGCTGCTGCGCGAGAGCGCCCAAGACGAGGAGGACGGCCCGTACGACTACCCGTCGACCGACGCCGTGGTCGAGCTGTGCGGCGGGCTGCCGCTGGCCCTGCGTGTCGCGGGCTCCGCCCTCGGTGGCCGCACCCGTGCCGCGCTCGCCGCCGGTCTCCGCGCGTACGACGGGGCGGGCCCGGTCGAGCGGGCCCTGTGGCTGCGCTACACCGACCAGTCCGAGCAGGCCCGGCGGCTGCTGCGGCGGCTCGCGCTGGCGGGCCGGGCGAGCCTGGGCGCCGCGGCGGCGGCCTCGCTGCTCGCCACCGACGAGCAGGAGGCCGGGCGGCTGCTGACCGGGCTGGCGCGGGCCGGACTGCTGTCCCATGTGCGCGGTTCGCGCTACCGGCTGCACGATCTCGTACGGGCCTTCGCGCTGGCCCGGCTGCTGGACGAGGAGGAGCCCGCCGAGCGGACCGCCGCCCAGGAGCGGCTTCTGACGAACTACGCGGAGCTCGCCGACGCGGTGATCCGGATGGTCGACGGCAAGATGTCCACCCGCGCCGGACAGTTCGGCCCGCACGGCTTCACGTCCCTGGACGCGGCCCTGCGCTGGCTGGACGAGGAGTCGAGCTTCATCACCTCGGCGCTGCGCCACGCGGAGGGTGTGGACCAGGGCGCGGTGCTCCATCTGCTGGGCGCGCTGTGCGACTACTGCCTGCTGCGCGGCGACCTGTACCGGCTGGGCGAGATCAGCGAGCTGACGCAGGCCGTCGACAAGGGGCTGCTGGAGCGCTCCGTGCAGTGGCGCACCGGTATCGCGGCCCGGCAGCTCGGTGAGCTGGACAAGGCCCGCACCACGCTGTCCTCGGTCGTGGGCCTCTACCGCGAGGCGCACAACGACGCCGGGGAGGGGCTCGCCCTGTGCTCGCTGGGCATCACCCTGCACCACCAGGGCAACCTCACGGAGGCGGCGGAACGGCTGCGCGAGGCGCTCGCCCTCCAGGCCCCGGACGAGCAGGCCGGGGACCGCGCCTGGACCCTGCACGCCCTGGCCGCCGTCGAACGCGACCGTGCCGGTCTGGCGGAGGCGCTGTCCCTGCTGGAGGCCGCGCTGGCCCTGCACCGCGAGGGCGAGTCCCTGCACGGCGAGGCCTGGACGCGGTTCCAGCTCGGCCAGGTACGGCTGCGGACCGGCGAGGTGGTGGCCGCCGAGGAGGCGCTGCGCACCGCGCTGGAGCTGTACGGGCGCACCCGGGACGAGCGGGGCGAGGCGTGGGCCCTGACCCAGCTGGCCCGTGCCCGGCTGCTGGACGGCGACCCGGGCACCGCGGTGGAGCGGCTGCGCGACGCGCTGGCCCGGCACCGGGACAACGAGGACGCGCGGGGCGAGGCGTGGACGCTCTACTACCTGGGCCAGGCGCTGGAGGAGGACGGCGACACCGGGCAGGCCGTACGGGAGCTGGAGCGGGCGCGCACGATGTTCTCCCGGATGCGGGACGTGTACGGGCTGGCGTGCGCCCGGCACCATTCGGGCCGGGTCACCCGGGACCAGGGGGCGGCCCGGACGGGGAACCTGCGCAACTCCGGTTTCGCCCGTCAGCTCCTGATGGACGCGCGGGCGGACTTCCGGCGCATCGGCGTGGCGCACGGGGAGGCGTGGGCCTGTCTGGAGCTGGTTCTGGTGGACGCGGGCAACGGCCGGGCGGCCCAGGCGCTGGAGCTGTGCGGGGAGGCGGCCGAGCTGTTCGACTCGTACGGGGACGGGCGCGGCGGCGACTGGGCCCGCTTCCTGCGGTGCACCCTGCTGCCGTACGCCTCGGCGGGCGGCAGTGAGGTGGGCACGGTGGTGGCCCAGCAGGAACTGGCGGAGCTGATCGAGGCCACGCACCCCACGAGGGACCCCCGGCTGGCGGACTGCGCGCGGGCGTACGCCCTGGCCCTGGACCGGGGCGTGGACCTGGACGACGGCTGGCAGGCCTGGCGCCTGGGCCTGACGCCCTCCCGCCACGCCCGGGAGATCATGGGGGTCCGGGTGCCGGCGACGCCATGAGCCGCGCGTAGGCATGAGCTGCGCGTGAGGCATGGGGCCGCGCGCAGGCATGGGCCGGTCTCCGGACGCGCTCGGCCGGCGAGCGCGTCCGGGGACCGGTCACGGCACTATGTGCGCGGCGCGGCGGTCTCCGCCGCCGTCCCGTCCGGGACGGCGTCCGGATCCGGCGCCTCCACGAAGTCGACCTTGCCCATGTGGCGGTTCATCGACTTCATCAGCAGCCACACGCCGACGGCGAGTGCCGCGAAGACGAGGAAGCCGAGAACGCCGGGAGTGACCTTGTTCTTGTCGAGCTCATCGGCGGCGAGCGGGACGAGGTGCGTCAGTGCCTGGGTCGCGTACATATCAGGCATTGTCGCGGATGCCCGCGAAGAGGTCGCTCTCGGGGAGGGAGGTATCGACCAGAGACTTGGCCAGCTCGTACTCCTCGGTCGGCCAGACCTCCCGCTGGATGTCCATCGGCACCCGGAACCAGCCGCCGTCCGGATCGATCTGCGTCGCGTGCGCGATCAGCGCCTTGTCGCGGATCTCGTAGAACTCGTCGCACGGAACATGCGTGGTCAGCGTGCGTTCGTCGCGCTCGAACTCCTTCCAGCGCTCCAGCCACTCGCCGTACGGGGACTCCAGTCCGCGGGCGAGGAGCGCCTCGTGGAGGGCGACGGTGCGCGGCCGGTTGAAGCCCTGGTTGTAGTAGAGCTTCTGCGGCTGCCAGGCGGGACCGAACTCGTCCTCGGGGAACTTCTCCGTGTCGGCCGCACCGTCGAACGCGATCATCGTGATCTTGTGGGTCATGATGTGGTCCGGGTGCGGATATCCGCCGTTCTCGTCGTACGTGGTGATGACCTGCGGCCGGAAGGCGCGGATCTTCGACACGAGACGCCCCGCCGCCGTCTCGTCGTCCTCCAGCGCGAAACAGCCCTCGGGCAGCGGCGGCAGCGGGTCGCCCTCGGGCAGCCCCGAATCGACGAAACCGAGCCACTCCTGCTTGACGCCCAGGATCTCCCTGGCCTCGTCCATCTCCTTCCGGCGCACCTCGTGGATGTTCTCCTCGATGTACGCGTCCCCCTGGAGCTTCGGATTGAGGATGGAGCCGCGCTCGCCCCCCGTGCAGGTCACGACCAGCACGTCCACCCCCTCGGACACATACTTGGCCATCGTGGCCGCGCCCTTGCTCGACTCGTCGTCGGGGTGGGCGTGAACGGCCATCAGGCGCAGCTGCTCAGTCAAAGCTTCGATCCTCAGTGATTGGTCGCATTGTGCGGCTTCTATAGTGACCGAACCGGGGGGTGGAAAATTCCTCGATCCCCGGCACAGGAGGAACGATCATGACGGCGGTTCGTGAGGCCACGCCCGAAGGGCGCTACGGCCGGACCGAGGATCAGCGCGCCGACCGCAGGCTGAAGATCATCGGGGCGTCCCTGGGAGTCGCCCTGCTCGGCGTGGTCGCCTGGATCGGTTTCGACTACGTCGGCGGCCAGGGCATCAGCGCCGAGGTGATCAAGTCCAAGATCGTGTCGGACACCCGGGCCGAGGTCCATCTTGAGGTGCGCAAGGACGGCGGCGGCTACTGCACGCTCCGCGCGCTGAGCGAGGACGGCCGGGAGGTCGCGCGCCGGGACTTCCGCTTCGATCAGCCCTCCGACCGGATCGACGACGTCGTGGCCCTGCGGACGACGTCCAGGGCGACCGCGGTCGAGCTGATGGGCTGCACGGCGGGCGGCGGGTCCTCGCGTTGACGGATCCGGGCCGCCCCTGATCCGCTCCGTCCGGTGCTGACCTGCCCGGATACGGGATTGATGATTTACCTTCTCCCCCTTTTCCTGCGGAATTGTTAGGCTCGTGGTTTCGCCCACCCGTGGAGGCACATGCTTCTGGGTAGGGCGATGCTTTGTATTCCCAGTACCGACGAGGAGCACCTGTGACCCAGACCAGCGAAAACGTCACCTGGCTCACGCCGGAGGCGTACAGCCAGCTCAAGGCCGAGCTGGAGTACCTGTCTGGTCCCGCGCGCACGGAGATCGCCGTAAAGATCGCGGCGGCCCGTGAGGAGGGTGACCTCCGGGAGAACGGCGGGTACCACGCGGCCAAGGAGGAGCAGGGCAAGATGGAGCTGCGGGTGCGCCAGCTCACCCAGCTCCTGGAGCACGCGAAGGTCGGCGAGGCCCCCGCCGACGACGGCGTGGTCGAGCCCGGCATGGTCGTGACGATCGCCTTCGACGGCGACCCGGACGACACTCTGACCTTCCTGCTCGCCTCGCGCGAGTACGCCAGCTCGGACATCGAGACGTATTCCCCGCAGTCCCCGCTGGGCACCGGCGTGAACGGCAAGCGGATGGGCGACGACGCCGAGTACGAGCTGCCGAACGGCAAGACCGCCACGGTGAAGATCCTCAGCGCGAAGCCGTACACCGGCTGAGCGGGGACCTCCCCGTGAAGGAGCCTCCGGTCCGACGGGCCGGAGGCTTCTTCGTGCCCGCGCGGGAACGTCCCGCCCGCGCGGGAACGTCCCGCCCGCGCGCCGGAACGTTCCGGCGCCCCGATGCCCGCCCGCGCGCCGGACCGCCGCCGGTCAGACCGTGGCCCGCCGGTACTTGCGTACGGACAGGGTCCGGAAGACCACCAGGATCAGCAGCGACCACAGCAGCGAGGCCCAGACCGGGTGCACCATCGGCCAGGCGTCCGACGGCGACACGCCCGGGTTGCCGAAGAGTACGCGGCAGGCCTGGACGGTCGCGCTGAACGGGTTCCACTCCGCGATCGGCTGGAGCCAGCCCGCCATGTTCTCGGTGGGCACGAACGCGTTCGAGATGAATGTGACGGGGAAGAGCCAGATCAGCCCGCCCGACGTCGCGGCCTCGGGGGTGCGGACGGTGAGCCCGATGAGCGCCCCGATCCAGGAGAAGGCGTAGCCCAGCAGCAGGAGCAGCCCGAAGGCCCCCAGCACCTTGCCGATGTTCTCGTGGGTGCGCCAGCCGACCAGCAGGGCGACGATCGCCAGGACCACCAGGGTGAGCGTCGTCTGGACCAGGTCGGCGAGGGTACGGCCGGTGAGGACCGCGCCGCGCGCCATGGGCAGCGAGCGGAAGCGGTCGATGAGGCCCTTGTGCATGTCGTCGGCGATGCCCGCTCCGGCGCCCGCGGTGGCGAAGGTGACGGTCTGCGCGAAGATGCCCGCCATCAGGAAGTTGCGGTACTCGGTGGCGTCGGTGGAACCGGCGATCACCATCGAACCGCCGAAGACGTAGCTGAACAGCACGACGAACATGATCGGCTGCACCAGTCCGAAGATGATCATCTCCGGGATGCGTGCCATACGGATCAGATTCCGGCGGGCGATGACGAGCGAGTCGCGTACGGACTGCCCGATGCCGCCTTCCGGCCGGTGGCCCGCCGGCCGGGGCGCGGGCTCGGTGAGAGCGCTCATGTGCCGGACTCCTTCCCGTCGTCCCCGCTGTTGCCGTCCCTCTCCAGCTCGGCGGCATGACCGGTGAGCGAGATGAAGACATCGTCGAGGGTGGGGCGGCGGAGCCCGATGTCGTCGATCTGGACGCCGCGGGTGTCGAGATCGCGGATGACCTCGGCGAGCAGACGGGCCCCGCCGGTCACCGGGACGGTCAGCCTGCGGGACAGCTCGGCGACGGTGACCTCACCCCTGCCCAGCTCGCCGAGCACCGTCCGGGCGGGTTCGATCTGGTCGGGCCGGTGGACGACGACCTCGACGCGCTCGCCGCCGATGCGGGCCTTGAGCTGGTCGGCGGTGCCGCGCGCGATGACCTTGCCGTGGTCGATGACACAGATGTCATGGGCCAGATGGTCGGCCTCCTCCAGATACTGCGTGGTCAGCAGCAGCGTCGTACCGCCCGCCACCAGCTCCTGGATGACCTCCCACAGCTGCTGGCGGTTGCGCGGGTCGAGCCCCGTCGTGGGCTCGTCCATGAACATCACGGGCGGCGACACGACGAGCGCGGCGGCGAGGTCGAGGCGCCTGCGCATGCCTCCGGAGTACGTCTTGGCGGTGCGGTCGCCCGCGTCGGCGAGGTTGAACCGCTCCAGCAGCTCACCGGCCCGGACCTTCGCGTCCCTGGAGCTCATCTGGTAGAGCTGCCCGACCATCCGGAGGTTCTCGCGGCCGGTCAGATACTCGTCGACGGCGGCGAACTGGCCGGACAGCCCGATCGAGCGGCGTACCTCGTTGGGTTTCCTCAGCACGTCGATGCCCGCCACCACGGCCCGGCCGCTGTCCGGCCTGAGCAGGGTGGTCAGCACCCGTACCGCGGTCGTCTTGCCCGCGCCATTGGGCCCGAGGAGGCCCAGCACGGTGCCCTCCGGTACGTCGAAGCCGACGCCGTCCAGTGCTCGTACGTCACCGAAGGTCTTCACCAGATCTTCGGCGTAGATCGCTCCCGGCATAGGGGATCCCCCGGTTGCTCTTGGGTGACTTCCTCTGCCAGATCCTAGGTACGCGGGTCCCGGAGCGCCCGGCGAACGCCGTCGCGGCGGTCCGGGCCCGGCGCGGCCCAGCCCAGCCCGGCCCAGCCCGGCCCAGCCCGGCTCAGCCCATGACGAGGTACCCGGCCCCGCGCAGGGTCGCCGCGACCTCCTCGCAGTGCTCCGGGCCCTTGGTCTCCAGATGCAGTTCCACCTCGGCCTCGGTGAGCCCCAGCCGGGGATCGGTCCGCACATGGCTGACGTCCAGGACATTGGCGTCCGCGAGGGACAGCGCGGCCAGCAGCGTGGCCAGCGCGCCGGGCCGGTCCGTCAGCCGCAGCCGCAGGCTCAGATAGCGGCCCGCGGCGGCCATGCCGTGCCGCAGGATGCGCTGCATCAGCAGCGGGTCCACATTGCCGCCCGACAGCAGGGCGACGACCGGCCCCCGGAACCCCTTCGGATCGCTCAGCAGCGCCGCCACCGGGCTCGCGCCGGCCGGCTCGACGACCAGCTTCGCCCGCTCCAGGCAGAGCAGCAGCGCACTGGACAGCTCGTCCTCGGTGACCGTGCGGACCTCGTCGACCAGCTCCTCGACGATCCCGAACGGTACGTCGCCGGGGCGCCCCACCCTGATGCCGTCCGCCATCGTCTGCGTCGACCGGAGCGACACCGGCCGGCCGGCCTCCAGCGACGGCGGGTAGCAGGCCGCGCCGGCCGCCTGCACCCCGACGATCCGTACGTCCGGGCGCACGGCCTTCACCGCGACGGCGATGCCCGCGGCGAGACCGCCGCCGCCGACGCCGACGACGATGGTGCGGACCTCCGGGCACTGCTCCAGGATCTCCAGGCCGACGGTGCCCTGGCCCGCGATGATGTCCGGATGGTCGAAGGGGTGGATGAAGACCGCGCCCGTCCGCTGCGCGTAGTCCTCGGCGGCGGCGAGGGTCTCGTCGACGACATGGCCGTGCAGCCGGACCTCGGCCCCGTACTCCCGGGTCGCCGCGACCTTCGGCAGCGGCGCGCCCACGGGCATGAAGACCGTCGACCGTACGCCCAGGAGGGACGAGGCGAGGGCGACACCCTGCGCGTGGTTGCCGGCACTCGCGGCGACCACCCCGGCCGCCCGCTCGACGGGGCTGAGCCCCGAGATCCGTACGTAGGCGCCCCGCAGCTTGAACGAACCGGTGCGCTGGAGGTTCTCGCACTTGAAGTGGACCGGCGCGCCCACCAGGCCGGACAGATGGCGGCTGCCCTCCATCGCGGTCACCCTGGCCACACCGGCCAGCATCTTCCGTGCCCCGCGGATGTCGTCGAGGATCACGGGAGGAAAGGAGCCTGGTGCACGGAAGGTCATGACAGCAAGTCTTGCAGCTCGGGCCGATCCGGGCCGAGCTGTCTCACGGCGCCTGCGGTGTTGTCCACGGGTTTGTGCAGCGCTGGTACGCGTTGCCCCGTGGCCGCGTACTCTGTCCCCCACCCATCCGACACCGCACGAAGAGAGCCCCCGGCCATGCCCCCTCAGGACATGACGACTGCTGCGTCTCCTTCCGGGGGCGCCGTCCCCGAACACCCGGGTCCCGACCGCCTTCTCGATGCCCTCCAGCACCAGGTGGCCGTCTTCGCCCGCCGTGCCGAGCAGACCCGCCTCGGCGGTGTCGGCCAGGTCCGCAATTCCATGGACCGGGCGGCGTATCTGCTGCTGAACCGGCTGGACCGGGAAGGCCCGATGGGCGTCAAGGCGCTGGCCGCGGGGATGGGGATCGACTCCTCGACCGTGACCCGGCAGGTCGCCCCACTCGTCGACACCGGCCTGGTCAAGCGCACCTCGCACCCGGAGGACGGCCGGGCCGTCGTGCTCCAGCTGTCGCCGCGCGGCCAGGCCCGCCTGGACGAGGTCCGCGCCTCACGGCGCGAGCTGATGTCCCAGGTCACCGAGGAGTGGAGCGCCGAGGAGCGCGACACCTTCTGCGCCCTGCTGACCCGGTTCAACGCCGCGCTGGCCGCACGCCAGGCCGCCCACCTGAGCCCGCAGGACAGCTGAGGCCCCGGCCCGCGCCGGTCACACCGGCCGCCGGTTCGCGCACGCCTCTTGACCGGGGGGCCGTACGGGGTCTCCGATGAGGCATGCGAGTGCCGCACACGGACCGGCAGCGCCGCCGCGCCCAGGAGTTCGAGGACTTCGTCGCGGGCGCGGCGGGACGTCTGCTGCACACGGCCACGCTCCTCACCGCCGAACCGGCCCACCCGCCCGGCGCCAACGTGCGGGCCGAGGGGCTGCTCCGCGCCGCGCTGGCCCGTACGTACGCCGACTGGGACCGGCTGTGCGGCGAGGACCCCTACGACCGCACCCGGCAGGACCTGGCCGTCCGCTTCGCCCGGGAGGCCCGGCGGCACCACCGTCCGCGCGGCGGCCTCCTGGAACGGCTGACTCCGCAAGAACGCCTCGTCCTCGTCCTGCGCCTGTACGAAGGGGTCGCGGAGGAACAGACCGCGTCGCTGCTCGGACTGCCGCCCGACCGGGTACGGGCGATCTGCACCCGGGCGGTCACGGCGCTGCGCCCCGGCCCCGGGTCCCCGGCGGCCCGGGGACCCGCACGGCGTCCGCGGACCGCGGCATGAGCCCGGGGAGCGGCCCGGACCGCAAGGTGGACCAGGTCCGCCGGATGCTGGCGGGCCCGCATCCACGGGTCCCGGCCGACCTGGCGGTACGGGCGGCGGAGAAGGGGGCCCGGCTGCTGCGGCGCCGGCGGACGGTGCACCGGCTGGCGATGTGCCTGCTGGCCCTGGCGGTGACCGCGTTCGCGGTGTGGGCGGCGGTGGAGCAGCCGTGGGCGATCCCGCCCGCCGAGACGACTCCGCCCCTGGAGGGCTGGTGAACACCTCGGAAGGACCGGTGAGCGGATCTATCCTGGAAGAGCCGGTCGACGCCCCACTCGAAGGAGGCCGTCATGACCAGGAAGATCGCCGACTGCCGCAAGTACCCGAGCGTCTCGAACTGCTCCCTCACCATTTCCGGTGAGGAGGACGAAGTCGTACGCGCCGCGTCCGAGCACGCCGTCTCGGTCCACGAACACACCGACAGCCCCGAGCTGCGTGAGCAGGTCAGGGCCTCGCTGGAGGACGAGAAGGCCGCCGTCTGACATCCCCACGCGGTGCCCGCCCGCGACGGACGGGCACCGCGTGCACACGGACCGGTCCTGATCCGGCCGGCCGGATCAGCCGAGCGCCCGGATCAGCCGAGCGCCTGGGTGAGGTCGGCCAGCAGGTCGTCGCTGTTCTCGATGCCCACCGAGAGACGGACCAGGTCGGCCGGTACCTCCAGCGGCGAGCCCGCGGCGGAGGCGTGCGTCATCCGGCCCGGGTGCTCCAGGAGCGACTCGACGCCGCCCAGGGACTCACCGAGCGTGAAGAGCTTCGCCCGGTTGCAGACCTCCACGGCCGCTTCCTCGCCGCCGGCGACCCGGAACGACACCATGCCGCCGAACGCCTTCATCTGCTTGGCGGCCACCTCGTGCCCCGGGTGCTCCGGCAGGCCCGGGTAGAGGACCTGGGTCACCTTGGGGTGGCGGGTCAGCAGCTCGGTGACCTTCGTGGCGTTCTCCGTGTGCCGGTCCATGCGGACCGCGAGGGTCTTGATGCCCCGCAGCACGAGCCAGGCGTCGAACGGACCGGCGACGGCCCCCATCGCGTTCTGGTGGTACGCCAGCTCGTCGGCCAGCTCCGCGTCGTTGACGATCAGCGCGCCGCCGACGACATCGGAGTGCCCGCCCATGTACTTGGTGGTGGAGTGCACCACGACGTCCGCGCCGAGCGCGAGCGGCTGCTGGAGGTAGGGGCTGGCGAAGGTGTTGTCGACGACGAGGCGCGCCCCCGCCTGCCGGGCCACGCCCGCGACGGCCTCGATGTCGGTGATCCCGAGCAGCGGGTTGGACGGGGTCTCCACCCAGACCGCCTTGGTGCGCGGGGTGATCGCGGCCCGTACCGCCGCCACGTCCGAGGTGTCGGCGACCGAGAACTCCACGCCCCAGCGGGAGACGACCTTCGCGAACAGCCGGAACGTGCCGCCGTACGCGTCGTTCGGGATGACCACATGGTCGCCGGGGGTCAGCAGCGTACGGAGCAGGCAGTCCTCGGCGGCGAGGCCGGAGGCGAAGGCCAGACCGCGCCGGCCGTTCTCCAGGGCCGCGAGGTTCTCCTCCAGGGCGGTACGGGTGGGGTTGGCGCTGCGGCTGTACTCGTAGCCGCCCCGGAGTCCGCCCACGCCGTCCTGCTTGTACGTGGACACCTGGTAAATGGGCGGAACCACGGCGCCGGTGAGGGGATCGGCGGTGTTTCCCGCGTGAATCGCGAGGGTCTCAAAGCTGTGCTGGTCGCTCATGAGGCCGAGCGTAGTTCGTCGGGAGGGCCCGCACGGGCCACTGCGCCGTCCGGGGACAATGGAGCCATGGAGATTCTGTGGTTCCTGCTCGCGCTGTGCATGTTCGCCGCCGTGATCGGCCCGGTCATGCTGCGCCGCCGCGGCGGTATCCGCCAGGTCGCCCCCGGCTCCCCGGACGCGGCCGACCCGGACACGTACGGCTTCGTCCGCCAGGAGGACCTGGACGTCCGGATGCCGGGTCCCGACCAGGACCTGCTCGATGTCCTGGACGTCGTCCAGCGCACCCAGGACTGGCGGGCCGCCGCACAGCTGCTCGCCGGCACGCCGAAGGAGGGCGAGGTCCGCTGGCAGCGGGTGCAGGCCTTCGCGGGCGCGGCCTCGCTGGAGCTGGCCCGGCAGCCGGGCGTGGGCGGGGCATGGCTGCGCAACTGGCGTTCGGAGTCGGCCAAGGACGCGGGCGGCGCCGCGGTGCACGCCGAGTTCCTGGTGCAGCAGGCGTGGCGGTCGTCCACCGCGGGCTCCGACGACTTCCGGATCATCCTGGAGGAGGCCCGCACGGTCTGCGGCGAGGCCGCGCTGCTGGCGCCCGGCGACCCCGTCCCGTACATCGTGGAACTGGCCGCGGCCCGTGGACTGGGCTACTCCCACGAGCAGTTCGACCAGCTCTGGGCGAAGATCATCGACCGGGCCCCGGCGCACATGGGAGCGCACATCGCCGCGCTGCACTTCTGGTGCGAGAAGTGGCACGGTTCGCGCGAGGAGGCCGAACGGTTCGCCACCGCGGCAGCCGCCCGCGCCCCGCGGGGATCGCTGCTCGCCGCGCTGCCGCTGTTCGCGGTGTACGAGCATCTGCCCGAGGTCAATCTGGTGCAGGGCTTCTACCGGGGCGCCGTGGTGACGAAGGCGGTCGAGGGCGCGCTGTTCGCGGTGCACGCGGCCCGTGCGGACGACCCGATGCTCGCCCATGTACGCCATCTCCTGGTGCTGTTCCTCGTCCGGATGGAACGCTGGTCCGAGGCGATGAACCAGATCGTCCGCATCGACGGGCACGTGGGGGCGCTGCCGTGGACGCAGGACCCGGACCCGGCGGCCGAGTACACGGTCTACCGGGCGCTCGCGGTCGCCGGTTACGAGGCGAACGGAGGCAGCCCCGCCACGCTGCCGAACTGACCCGTCACACCACTCCCGTACTCCCGCCCGCCGACTCCTCCTCCGGCACCGCGCCCGGATCGGACCGGTGGGGCACGCGACGCCTCCGCGGCCGGGATCGACCGCCGGGACCCGTCGGCGGGCGGCCCGGAATCCTGACCGCCGCGCCTTTGTTGTACGAATCGACCCGCACCCGGCCCCCGGAGGAGCCCCCGTATGTTCCTGAACAGCCGTACCCCCGAGCTCCCCACCCGCGAGCAGGCCCTGCGCGGCCGTCCCACCCCCGGGTTCACGGTGCCCTCCCGCCACACGGTCCTGGGCAATCCGCTGCTCGGCCCCTACCCCGAGGGCCTGGAGGTCGCGGACTTCGCCCTGGGCTGTTTCTGGGGTGCCGAGCGCAAGTTCTGGCAGACGGAGGGTGTCTGGACGACCCTCGTCGGCTACCAGGGCGGTTACACGGAGAACCCCACGTACGAAGAGGCCTGCTCGGGCCTGACCGGCCACACGGAGGCCGTCCGGGTCGTCTTCGACCCGAGGACCGTCACGTACGCGGAGCTGCTCAAGCTGTTCTGGGAGTCCCACAACCCGACCCAGGGCTTCCGCCAGGGCAACGACGTGGGCACCCAGTACCGCTCGGCGATCTACACCCACTCCCCCGAGCAGGCGGCGGCGGTGGCCTCGTCCCGCGAGGCGTACCAGCGGGTCCTGACCGGCTCCGGCTTCGGGACGATCACCACGGAGATCCTCCCGGCGGAGGGCCGGCCGTTCTGGCCCGCGGAGGCGTATCACCAGCAGTACCTGGACAAGAATCCGGCGGGCTACTGCGGGATCGGCGGGACCGGCGTTTCGTGCCCGATCGGGGTGGCTCCGGCGTCGTCGGGTGAGTGACCGCCCGACGGGGTGAGCACGTGCGGGAAAGCGGTGGCGGCGGGTCCTCGGGCCTGCCGCCACCGCTTTCGTGCTCCGGGCCGCTCTGCCGGTGGCGAATCTGCCGCGGGCCGAGAAATGCCCGGTGGCGGCGCGGGCGGGTCAAGAGTGGAGGGAACGCGGCGGCCACCGCCGCACCACCCCACCGGGAGGACCGATGTCGCCACACCCCGCCCCCCATCCGCGCGCCGCGTCGCAGGACACTCCCTCGACGCGGTTCGACGACCATCTCGCCGCGCAGCTCCTGACCCAGCGGATCGTCTTCCTCGGCACACAGGTGGACGAGGTCTCCGCGAACCGGGTCTGCGCCCAACTGCTCCTGCTGTCGGCGGAGGACCCGCGGACCGATATCAGCCTCTGCATCAACAGCCCCGGCGGCTCGGTGTCCGCCGGGCTCGCGATCTACGACACGATGCGGCTGATACCCAACGACGTCTCCACCCTCGCCATGGGATTCGCCGCGAGCATGGGGCAGTTCCTGCTCACCGTCGGAACGGCCGGGAAGCGTTTCGCGCTGCCCAACGCGCGGATCATGATGCACCAGCCGTCCGCCGGGATCGGCGGCACCGCGGCCGACATCGCGATCCAGGCGGAGAACCTGGAGTTCACCAAGCTGGCCGTCGAGCGAATCACCGCGGAGCACACCGGCCAGAGCCCGGAGACGATCTCCCGCGACGGTGACCGCGACCGGTGGTTCACTGCCGAGCAGGCAAAGGCGTACGGCATGGTCGACCGGGTCGTCGACACGCTGGACGACGTACGGCCGGCGGGTCCGCGGCGACGGGTGGGACTCTGACATGGGCCAGTACACGATTCCGAACGTCGTCGAGCGCACCCCCCAGGGCGAGCGGTCCTACGACGTCTTCAGCCGTCTCCTGTCGGAGCGGATCATCTTCCTCGGTACGGAGATCGACGACGGGGTCGCCAACGTCGTCATCGCGCAGCTTCTCCATCTGGAGTCGTCGAGCCCGGACACGGAGATCGCGATCTACATCAACTCCCCCGGCGGCTCGTTCACTTCGCTGATGGCGATCTACGACACCATGAGCTTCATCGCCTCGCCCATCTCGACGTTCTGCGTGGGACAGGCCGCCTCGACGGCGGCGGTGCTGCTGGCCGGGGGCGATCCCGGGCGGCGGTTCGTGCTCGAACACGCCCGCGTGCTCCTGGGACAGCCGGCGAGCGGCGGACAGCAGGGCACCGTCTCGGATCTGCGCGTGCACGCCAGGGAGATGCTCCGGATCCGCTCCGAGGCCGAGGAGGTGCTGTCCCGGCACACGGGCCACGATCCGGCGACGCTCCGCGCGGACATGGACCGGGACAAGATCTTCACCCCGCACGAGGCGGTGGCCTACGGGCTCGCGGATGAGGTGCTCAGCCGGAGGATCCCGCTCAGGGGCTGACGGCCGCCCGGCGACGGGGAAGCGGAAGGGAGTGCGGCGGAGGGAAGCGGAAGGGCGTACGGCGGCGAGAAGCGAAGGGGCGTACGGCGGAGGGGCGGTACGGGGGTCCGCCCCGCCGCCGTACGTCTCCGCGCTCAGGCCGCCAGGCGCACCTCGCCCATCGGGGCCCTGGACGGGGCGGCGACGCGGACGGGGCGGGTGGCCGGCGGGCGCACCGAGGTCAGCCGGATCAGCTCGCCCCGGGCCAGGCCGAGGAGATCGGCGAGACCGAGGCCGAGCGCGTGGGCGGCTGCCGCGAGGACTTCCGACGAGGCCTCCTTGCGGCCGCGTTCCACCTCGGAGAGATAGGGCATCGAGATCCGTGCGGCGTCGGCGACGTCCTTGAGCGTGCGCTCCTGGGCCAGGCGCTCGCGGCGCAGCACCTCCCCGACGATGTCCCGCCACAGCGGCTCTCTGGGCGCGGGCGCGGCGGGGGCGGCGGTGGCCGGAGGTGTCGCGGGGACCGGGCGCAGGGGGATGACGCGGGCTTGGTTCGTCGCTTGGGTGCTCACCGCTCCAGAGTAGGAGTGCCCCGCCCGGCCCGCACCGCACGGGCGTTGCGCGCCGGGCGGATCTGCTGTCGGCGAAGTCCCGTGACACGCGAGCGCCCCGCGGGAAGGGCATCGGGGCCCTTCCCGCGGGGCGCGTACGCGGGGGATCAGATGAGGCCCTGCGCGAGCATGGCCTCCGCGACCAGTTCGAAGCCCGCGATGTTGGCGCCCACCACGTAGTTGCCGGGGCTGCCGTAGCGCTCGGCGGTCGTGTAGCAGGAGTCGTGGATGTGACGCATGATCTCCGCGAGCCGCTCCTCGGTGTGCGAGAAGGACCAGGAGTCACGGGACGCGTTCTGCTGCATCTCCAGCGCGCTGGTGGCCACCCCGCCCGCGTTGGCCGCCTTGCCGGGGGCGAACGCGACGCCCGCCTCCTGGAGGACCCGGACGGCGTCCGGGGTGGTGGGCATGTTGGCGCCCTCGGCGACGGCCTTCACCCCGTTGCGTACGAGGGTGAGGGCGTCGGCCTCGTGGAGTTCGTTCTGGGTGGCGCAGGGCAGGGCGACATCGACGGGCACGGACCAGACACCCGTACCGGGCACGAACCGCGCGTGCTCGCCGCGGCGTTCGGCGTACTCGGAGACCCGGCCGCGGCCCGCCTCCTTGATCTCCTTGAGGAGGGCGAGGTCGATGCCCTTCTCGTCGACGACATAGCCGTCGGAGTCGGAGCAGGTCACGACGGTCGCACCGAGCTGCTGGGCCTTCTCGATGGCGTAGATGGCCACGTTGCCGGAGCCCGAGACGGCGATGCGCTGGCCGTCGAGGGAGTCTCCCCGGCTGCGCAGCATCTCGGCGGTGAACAGGACGCAGCCGTATCCGGTGGCCTCCGTACGGGCCTGGGCGCCTCCCCAGCCGAGGCCCTTTCCGGTGAGCACACCGGACTCGTAGCGGTTGGTGATCCGCTTGTACTGGCCGAAGAGGTAGCCGATCTCCCGGCCGCCCACACCGATGTCACCGGCGGGGACGTCGGTGTACTCGCCCAGGTGGCGGTGGAGTTCGGTCATGAAGGACTGGCAGAACCGCATGATCTCCGCGTCGGAGCGGCCCTTGGGGTCGAAGTCCGCGCCGCCCTTGCCGCCGCCGATGGGCATGCCGGTGAGGGCGTTCTTGAAGATCTGCTCGAAGCCGAGGAACTTCACGATCCCGAGGTTGACCGAGGGGTGGAAGCGCAGCCCGCCCTTGTACGGTCCCAGGGAGCTGGAGAACTCGACCCGGAAGCCGCGGTTCACGTGGATGTCGCCGGAGTCGTCCGCCCACGGCACCCGGAAGATCAGCTGGCGCTCCGGCTCGCAGACCCGCTCGATGATGCGGGCGTCGACGAACTCCGGCCGCCGCGCCAGCACCGGACCGAGGGTTTCGAGAACTTCGCGTACCGCCTGGTGGAATTCGTTCTCGCCCTGGTTGCGCCGCAGGATCTCGGCGTAGAGCGGTTCGATGACGCTGTGCTCCCCGTCGCGGGGGAATGACGGGGCGGGGCTGGCCTGCATCTGATCAAGACCTTCCATGGGGGTCGGCGACAGGCACGTCGACGCCCCCGTCCCGAGGGGTGACGCACGGACCGTTGTACGACGCAATTGTCCCAGAGCTGGCCGATGATCTTCGAAGGCATCCACATATTGGCCTCCATCGACCGGTTTGGCCGCCACGGGGCGCTCTTCGCCTGTACCCGGTCCGCAGTCTCCGTAGTCACCGGGGCCATGGACCCGGCTGTCGCCGCCGCGTTCGCGTCCCCCGCGCCCGTCAGGATTCGCGCGGTCCGCGCAGCATCCAGAGCCCGATTCCGGAACCGATCACCACGATGCCCGCGACGGAGCTCATCACGATCTGGGGGGCGCCCCCCTCCACGACGAAGTTGCTGAGCACGTTCGCGACCAGCGCGACGCACAGGACGAGCCAGAGCAGAGCCTTCATGATGTCCTCCGGG
Source organism: Streptomyces sp. NPDC001787 (assembly GCF_040297465.1). Taxonomy (NCBI): domain Bacteria; kingdom Bacillati; phylum Actinomycetota; class Actinomycetes; order Kitasatosporales; family Streptomycetaceae; genus Streptomyces; species Streptomyces sp. NPDC001787. Next base: position 47,114 of record NZ_JBEOZE010000011.1, on the reverse strand, counting down.
GTTCGGGTGATGCGTCAAGTCTCCCGACGGGTGGCCGCCGCCACGAGGGAGCCGTCCCCCCGGGTGGGGGTGTAGCCACCTACACCCGGCGGCGCGCGAAGAGGTGCCGCGCCACCGTTCGAGCCCTTTCGGACACCCGTTCCGGTACTGCGGCAAGGGACCGCCGGCCCCGTTAGGGTCTGGGCGATGGGGATCACCGAGGGCGTCCGCACGCACCCGCCCGGCCCGCTCGCCGACGCCGCGGACGACGATCGCGGCGCGCTCCTGCGGGTGCCCCTGCTCGCGACGCTGGCCGTGGTGCCGCTGTACGCGGTGTGGGCGGCCGTCCTGGCCACCGGCGGCGGGGACCTGGCCGCGCAGTTCGCCTGGGCCGAATTCGTGGCGCGGCATCCCTGGTCCGCGTACAACCTCTCCTGGTACGGCGGCACGCACACCGCCAACTACAGCGTGCTGGCACCGGCGTTGATGGGGCTGTTCGGGGTGCGGGCGGTCTCCGTCGCCGCCGGGCTGCTCGGCTCGTGGGCGCTGGGGCGGCTGTGCGTGCGCGGCGGGGTGCCGTGGCCGCTGGCCCCCGCGGTGCTGGGGTCGCTGCTGCTCTGGTGCAATGCCGCCTCCGGGCGGACGACGTTCGCGCTGGGGCTGGCGTTCGGGCTGGTCGCGCTGCTGTATGTGCGGAACCGTCCGGTGCTCGCGGCGGGCTGCGCGCTGCTGACGACGGCCGCCAGTCCGGTGGCGGGGCTGTTCCTGGTGGTGGTGGGTGCGGCCCAGGCGCTCGACCGGCAGTGGCACCGGGCCGCGGCGCTGGTCCTGCCGCCCTTCGCCGTGGTGGCCGTGACCACCGTGCTCTTCCCGTTCACGGGCGAACAGCCGATGCCGGCGGGGAAGTTGTGGATGCCGCTCGCCGCCTGCGCGGCCGTGTGGCCGGCGGCGCCGCGCGACGGCGGCTGGCGGGTGGTGCGGTTCGCCAGCGCCGTGTACGCGCTCGGGGTCGTCCTGACCTTTCTGGTGCCCTCGCCCATCGGGACGAACGTGGAGCGGCTGGTGGGGGTCGCCGGTCCGCCCGTGCTGCTGGCCGCCCTGCTGACGCGCGTCCGCCGCGAACGCGGTACGGGAGGCGCGTGCGATACCGGAGGCCGACGCGGTACGGGACGCGGGACGCGCGCCGCGCGGCGGGGGCGGATCCTGGTGCTGGCGGCGCTGCTCGCCGTCAACACCGGCTGGGTGGTGAACAAGACCGACGACGATCTGGAGGTCTCCAACGCCGTGCCCACCTGGGCCGCGCACACCGAGGGCGTGGTCGCCGCACTGCACCGGCTCGGCGCGGACCGCACCCGCGTCGAGGCCGTCCCGGCCCGCAACCACCGGGAGGCCGCCGTACTCGCCCCCCATGTCGGCCTGGCCCGTGGCTGGAACCGCCAACTGGACGTGGAACGCGGGCGGCTGTTCTACGACGGCACCCTGAACCCCCGCACCTACCGCGACTGGCTCGATCGCTGGGGCGTCGGGCTGGTGGTCCTGCACAGCGGGCGCCCGGACGGTCCGGCGGAGGCGGAGGCGGAGATCGTGCGGCGCGGCACGGACTGGCTGGAACCGGTCTGGCAGGACGCGGACTGGCGGATCTACCGGGTCCGGAACGCGGTGCCGTTGGTGTCCGCGCCCGGTACCGCGGTGCGTGGGGACGCGGCTTCGCTGGTGGTACGGATGCCGGCGGCCGGTTCGGTACGGGTACGGATCGCGTACTCCCCGTGGCTGCGGGCGGACGGCGGCGGGTGTGTGCGCCGGGACGGCCCGTGGTCGCGGCTCACGGTGGACCGGGGCGGTGACTACCGGCTGGACGGGCGGTACAGGCTGCCGGGCACGAACGCGGGTACGGGCACGGGCTGCGGATAGCCACCGCCCCAGGATCCTTGTCCCGGAGGCAAGGAAGTGGGGGCACCGGCCCGCGCTGTGCCATGTTGATCCGATGTGCGAGGACTTACCCGCGGGAACCGGCGCGCAACAGCCGACAATCAGCCATGATGCCGTCATGACGACGCCATGGGAGCACCGGAACGGCCAACGCCCTTACGGACCAAGGCCGTTGGATGTACGCACGGCGACGGCGCGCCCCCCGCGCCGGAACCCCGCGCCGCCCGGTGGCGCGCCCCGCAGCCCCTTCCCCCCGCACCGGACGGCGTCCCCCCGGCCGCCCGGACCGCTGAGACCTCCGCCCCGTCTGCCCTCGGCGGCCGGGGACATGCGGCGGTATCTCGCGGTCGGGCTCGACTCCTACCTCTGTCTGCTGACCGTGGGGCTGCTGGTCCGCCCCTATCCGGACGCGACCGGTGCCGGCCGTACGGCCGCGCTGCTGGTCGTCCAGGCGCTGGCCCTGTCCTTGGCCCTGTCCTTCGCCAACCAGGTGCTCCTGACCGCCGCCGTCCGGGCGAGCGCGGGAAAGCTGATCATGGGGGTCCGGGTGATCGGACTGCCCGACGCGGGCCGGCCCCGCTTCCGGCAGTTGGTGCGGCGCTGGCTGTACGGCCTGTTCTGGCTGCCGTTCCAGCCCTGGCGCGGGCCGCGCGCGCATGCCGCCGGGAAAACCCCCGACCGTCCGGGAGCCGCCGGAACGGGCCCGGCGCCGGGCGTGCTGTGCCCCATCGCCGACGCCGGGCAGCGGCACGAGGACCTGGTGGGGCTCCGCCAGATCAGACACCGGGACCTGCTCTGTTACCGGGCCGCCGTGGCAGCCCGGACGGAGTGAGCGCGGCGCGGCGGGACCCGCACGGCCGGGAACGCCGTACGACGGAGGCGGCACACGCACATCCGGGTACGCCGAAGGCGGCGGCACCGGGGATCCGGGTGCCGCCGCCTTCGTACGGGGTTCGGTACGGGGATACGTACCGGGAAGGGCGGAGAAGCGGGGGCGGGGTCAGCCGGCGGCGGGCGCCGTCCACTCGGCCCAGCTCATGTTCCAGCCGTTGAGGCCGTTGTCCGGGGTGATGGTCTTGTCCGGGGAGTTCTTGACGATGACCACGTCGCCGATGAGCGAGTTGTTGTAGAACCAGGCGCCGGGCTGGCCGGGGTCGCCCGCGCCCTTCACATCGGCGAGGCCCACACAGCCGTGGCTGGTGTTCGCCGTGCCGAAGATGCCCTTGCCCCAGTAGTTGCCGTGGATGAAGGTGCCCGAGGTGGACAGCCGCATGGCGTGCGGCACGTCCTTGATGTCGTACTCGCCCTTGCCGTCGTCGTCGGTGAAGCCGACGGTCGCACCGTTCATCCGGGTCTCCTTGTACTTCTCGGAGATCACCATCTGACCGTTGTACGTGGGGTTGTCGGGCGAGCCGGCGGAGATCGGGATGGTCTTGACGGTCTTGCCGTCCCGGGTGACCGTCATGGTCTTCGTCCGGGCGTCCACGGTGGAGACCTGGTTGCGGCCGATCTTGAAGGTGACCGTCTTCTGCTGGACGCCGAAGACGCCGTCCGCGCCCTCGACACCGTCCAGCGCCAGCTTCAGCGTGACGGTGGAACCGCCCTGCCAGTAGTCCTCGGGGCGCAGGTCCAGACGCTGCGAGTTGAACCAGTGACCGGCGACTTCCTGGCCGCTGCTCGATGTCACGGTGATGCCGTCCTGGACGGCCTTCTTGTCCGTGATCGGCTTGTTGAAGTTGATCGAGACCGGCATGCCGACGCCGACGGTGGAGCCGTCCTCCGGGGTGAAGTTCCCGATGAAGCTGTTGGCGGGCGACACAGTGGTGAAGGAGCTGTTCTCGTGCGCCTCGCGGCCCTTCGAGTCCTTCGCCGTCGCGTTGATCTTGTACGTGGTGGAGCGCTCCAGCTGACCGGCCGGCTGCCAGCTCAGGCCGTCCGCCGCCAGGGTGCCCTGGACCGCCTCGCCGGCCGCCGTGGTCATGACGACCTCGGTCAGCTTGCCCTTGGTGACGGTGACCTTGGCGTCGTTGTTGATGCTGGCGTTGGTGGCGCCGTTCTTCGGCTTGATCGCTATCTGTGCCTCGGAAGCGTCCTCGGCTGCCGCCTTGTCCACCTCCTGCGCCTGCGATGTCTTCGAGCCTTCGGCGTTCGCCCCGCCCTTGTCCCCGTCGTCGCTACAGGCCGAAAGCACCAGCACGCCGCCGAGCAGTGCGGACACGGCCACGAGGCCCCTGCGCCGCTTGCTGTCCGTCATCACACGCTTCTCCATCGTTGCCGATTCCCCAAAAATCCCCGAACGGGGCCGCCGGACGGCGAATACCCGTCAATGTTCCAAGAACACCCGGAACGGGCGCTCGGTTCCTCATCCCCGGCGGATGTGGGGAACACCACTCCATGACGTGGCGGTGGCAGCCGCGATTCCCGGCCGGCCTGTGCTCGCGCGGCCCGGGACACGGTGCGGCCCCGGCCCGCGGGTGAGCGGGCCGGGGCCGTTCTCACACGTCAGCCCTGCCGTACCGCGTCGCTGTTCTCGCCGTCGTCCCTCCCATTGTGCGCGACCTCGCCGCCGCCGCCTCCGCCACCGCCGGTCCCCTCCTCGTCCTCGCCGAGGAGGATCTCCTCCCCGAGGAAGAGCGCGTCCGTGAGGAAGTCCTCGTCCTCGTCGTCGTCCCAGCCCTCCGCCTCGGGGTCGTAGTCGACGCTCTCGCTGCTCCAGGAGGCCTGGGCCAGCTCGACCCCGGGTACCTCACTGACCAGGTCGAAGGGGTCCACCAGGGAGGCGAGCGCCTCCGCGGCGTCGGCCCGGACGGTGGCCTCCGCACGGGTGCGCTCCTCGGCGGTGTCGCCCTCGGCGATCCCGGTGACGGGCTCCCCGTACTCGGCGGCGATGCTTTCGAGCGCGGTGCCGGTCAGGGCGTCGGAGTCGGTGATCTCCAGCACCATCTCCACACGAAGTCGAACAAACCTGGATGTCTCTGAAGTGCTCATAAGCCGGAGCGTAAGGCTCCCGCTCTCCGCGACTTTCCTACGACCCGCTGCTTTGCTTAGCATCGGCCCACGGGGCTAACTCATGGTTGTCGCAAGGGGATCGAATCTGTGTCAGTCACTCGTCGCACACTGCTGACCACCACCGCCGCGGGCACCCTGCTCTGTGCTCTCTGGTTCGTTCCCTCGGCCAACGCGACCGTCGACAGGACGGCACACAGGACCGGGGCGGCCGAATCCGCACCGCGGGGAGCGGGACCCGCCGCCGGCGACGGGAGCCCGGGGGAGACCCTCGCCGACACCGGCACCGGGGTCGACACCACGCCGTACCTGATCGGCGGCACGGCACTGCTGGGGATCGGCGCGGGCTTCGTCACGTACTCCGCGCGCCGGGGGACGGTACGGCCGGCGCTCTGAGCCGGTACGCATGACACACCGGCCTCCCCCCCGGGGGGCCGGTACGCATGACACGGAGGGCTGTCGCACCACCCGGTGCGGCAGCCCTCCGTGCCGTACGGCGCGTTGGTCCGCCCGTCGTGCCCGCGGGCTCAGGCCAGCGGTCCGGTGACCGGTTCCACGGCCTCCACGAGCTTGCCCTCGCGTACGAAGGTGTCCGCGGCGGCCAGGTCCGGCGACAGGAAGCGGTCCGGCCCCGGACCCTGGACTCCGGCCGCCCGCAGCGCGTCGATCGCGGCCCGCGAGGCGGGGGCCGGGGTGAGGCCCCGGGCGGCGCGCAGCTCGACGGCGCGGGTCGCCGCGTACAGCTCGACGGCGACGATCCGGGCGAGGTTGTCGACGGCGGTACGGAGCTTGCGCGCCGCCGACCAGCCCATGGAGACGTGGTCCTCCTGCATCGCGGAGGACGGGATCGAGTCGGCGGAGGCGGGGACCGCGAGCCGCTTCATCTCGCTGACCAGGGCTGCCTGGGTGTACTGGGCGATCATCAGGCCCGAGTCGACCCCGGCGTCGTCGGCGAGGAACGGCGGCAGCCCGTGCGAGCGGTTCTTGTCCAGGAGCCGGTCGGTGCGACGCTCGGAGATCGAGCCGAGGTCGGCGGCCACGATGGCGAGGAAGTCCAGGACGTACGCCACGGGGGCGCCGTGGAAGTTGCCGTTGGACTCGACCCTGCCGTCGGGCAGCACCACCGGGTTGTCGACGGCGGAGGCCAGCTCGCGCCCGGCGACCACGGCCGCGTACGCGAGGGTGTCCCGCCCCGCGCCGTTGACCTGCGGGGCGCAGCGCACCGAGTAGGCGTCCTGGACGCGCGGCGCGTCGTCCTGATGGTGACCGGTGAGGCCGGAACCCGCCAGCACCCGCAGCATGTTGTCGGCGCTGGCGCCCTGGCCCGGGTGGGGGCGGATGGCGTGCAGCTCCGGCGCGAGGACCTTGTCCGTGCCGAGCAGCGCCTCCAGCGAGAGGGCGGCGGTGATGTCGGCCGAGGTGTAGAGGTTCTTGAGGTCGGCGAGGGCCATGACGAGCATGCCGAGCATGCCGTCGGTGCCGTTGAGGAGGGCGAGGCCCTCCTTCTCGCGCAGCTCGACCGGGGTGATGCCGTGTGCGGCGAGCAGTTCGCCCGCGGGGCGCACGGTGCCGTCGGGGCCCTCCGCGTCGCCCTCGCCCATCAGCGTCAGGGCGCAGTGCGACAGGGGTGCCAGGTCGCCGGAGCAGCCGAGCGAACCGTACTCGTGCACGACGGGCGTGATGCCCGCGTTGAGCACATCGGCCATGGTCTGCGCGACCTCGGGGCGTACGCCGGTGTGGCCGGAGGCGACCGTCTTCAGCCGGAGGAACATCAGGGCGCGCACGACCTCGCGCTCGACGTGGGGGCCCATGCCCGCGGCGTGCGAGCGGACGATGTTGCGCTGGAGCTGCGCCCGCAGGTCGGGGCTGATGTGACGGCTGGCGAGGGCGCCGAAGCCGGTGGAGACGCCGTAGACCGGCTCGGGCTTGGCGGCGAGCGCGTCCACGATCCGGCGGGCGGCGGCCAGCGCTTCCACGGCGGCGGCGGAGAGCTCGACCCGGGCTCCCCCGCGGGCCACGGCGATGACGTCCTCGGCGGTGGTACCGGACGTCCCCACCACGACTGTATGCATATCCATATTCAGAAGCGTACGGACTGAAACCCTTCATGTCACTAGTGGTAGCCCGGTTGACCCCTTACCGGCCGGGGACGGTTCACGGCCGGTGGCCGCGCAGCCTGCGCCGGTCGTGGGCGACCTTCGGCGGCGAGTCGGCCAGCCGGATCACCTCACCGTCGCGCCCGGCCACCACCGGCCCGACGGCGCGCGCCGCCTTGGCCCGGTACTGCGCCGCGTCCGCCAGCCGGAACAGCCGCCGCGCCGAGCGCACCTGCCCGATCGGGTCGCCGGTCGACGCGACCCCGCAGGCGACCCCGTCACCGAGTTCGAGCACGGCCGCCCGCTCGCACAGTTCCGTGGCGACCCGGACCACGTCGTCCGCGCCGGGCCCCACGGCGAGCAGGCAGAACTCATCGCCGCCGAGCCGCGCCGCGAGTGCGCCGGGCAGCATCGCCCCGCACCGGGACAGCACCGAGCCGAAACGTTCCAGCAGACGGTCGCCGACCGCGTGGCCATGGGTGTCGTTGACCGTCTTGAGGCCGTTCAGATCACAGACGACCAGGCTGACGACGGCGCCGTCCGCACGGTGGCGCTCCACGGCCTCGTCGAGCCGGATGTCGACGGCGCGGCGATTGGCGAGACCGGTCAGCGGGTCGGTGAAGGCGAGCTTGCGCACCTCCTCCAGGCGTTCGGTCTGGGCGATCCCGGCGGCGGCGACGGCGGCCAGCACGGTCGCGAAGTCCGCGTCGCCCCGGTCGAACACCGGCTCCCCCGCCAGGCGTGCGACATACAGCTCGCCCCAGGCCCGTCCGTGCAGCACGATCGGCGCGACCACGCAGCAGCCGCGCCCCCGCCGCCGCAGAGCCGCGACACGCTGATGGCTGTACGGGCGGGCCCCGCGGGCCGGGCCGCCCGCACCGGGCAGCCCGTCGGCGGTCTCCACCCAGGCGTCCGGCTCACCGCCGCCCGCCCACCGTTCATGGAGGAACTCGGTGATCTCCGGGAACTGATGCACCGGGTACGCCTCTTCCTCGGGGAACTCCTCCTCCCCCTCGGCCCGCTGCCCGGCGTTCACGAGCACCCGGAGCCTGCCCCGGTCGCGCTCCCACACGGAGAGCGCGGCGAAGCTGCCGCCCAGCGCCTCACAGGCCCCCAGCGCCGCCGCCCGCCACGACTCGCGCGGGGTGTAGGCCGCGGCCATCGTCTGCGCCAGCGAAACCACGGCCCGCAGCCGCGTATCGTCACCACCCATTTGCACAGCTTATGTAGATTTGTTCCGTTTTGATCAGTTTGAGGCGTCAATGATCTTTCCGCGCGCCCCGCCCGCGCCCTCGTTCCCCCGGCGCACCGCCGTCACTCACCGGGCCAGTTCGGCCTGCGCTTCTCGTTGAAGGCGGCCACGCCCTCCGCACGGTCCCCGGAGAAGGCCACCGACCGCCAGGCCGAGTCCTCCACTTCGAGACCGGTGCGCAGATCCAGTCCGTGCCCCAGCCGCAGGGCCCGCTTCGCGGCCCGCAGTCCGACCGGGGAGTTGGCCGCGATCCGGCCGCCGAGCGCCAGCGCCTCCTCCCGGTCCCGGCCCGCTTCGACCAGTTCGTCGACCAGCCCCAGCTCCCGGGCCTCGGCGGCCTCCACCCGGCGCGCGGTGAACACCAGTTCGGCCGCCCGCGCCGCACCGACCCGGCGGGGCAGCAGCTGCGTACCTCCGCCGCCGGGGATCACCCCGACCGACACCTCGGGCAGGCCGACCACGGCGGTGCGGTCGGCCACGATCAGGTCGCAGGCGAGGGCGAGCTCGAAGCCGCCGCCGAGCGCGAACCCGTGCACGGCGGCGATCGTCGGCATCGGCAGTTCGAGCACCCCGGTGTACGCGGCCCGCGCGGTGGGCCGCTGCCGCATCAGCTCGGCGTCGGTGAGGGAGTTGCGCTCCTTGAGGTCCGCGCCCACACAGAAGGCCCGGTCATGACTGGAGGTGAGGACGGTGACGCGTACGCCGCGGTCGGCGCCCAGCGCCTCACAGGCGGCCCCGATGGAGCGGGCCATGTCCGTGGACACGGCGTTCATGACCTTGGGCCGGTCGAGCACCAGCTCGGCGACATGGTCCTGGCCCTCGTACCGCCGTACGACGACGAACTCCCCGAACCGCTGCTCCGACGTGATGGTCATGACTGCACCCCTCCGGTTGACGAGCGTTACCGGAGGGATCCTAGACAGGACCGGCGTCGCCGACGAGAGCGCCGGCCGTCCGGAGGCCGGGCCCGTCCGGCCAGGAACGGACCGCGCCCGTCAGCCGCCCGTCTTCCCCCGCCGGGCCAGCAGCCACGGCTCCACGACTCCCAGCCCGCGCACCGGCCGCTGCCACATCGGCTGGAGCCCGAAGCGGTACGTGGGCAGGGGCGGGGCGTCCGCGTCCTTCCGGCCCTCCTTCTCGGCCACCCGGGCCCGCTCCGCGGCGGCGGCGACCTCCTCGGCGGCCTGCGCCTCGGACGCGGGGGCGTCGCCGGTACGGGTCAGCTCCTGGGCGAAGGCCCCGTCGACCAGCACGGCGTCCTTCGGCGCTATGGAGGTGAGCCGGCTGGCGAGGTTCACCGTCGTACCGAAGACATCACCCATCCGGGTGGTCACCGTGCCGAACGCGATGCCGACCCGCAGCGCCGGCATCGTCTCGTCCTGGGCCATGGCCTCGATCAGGCGCAGCGCTATCTCGGCCGCCGTACCCGCGTCGTCGGCCGCGAACAGCACCTCGTCGCCGAGCGTCTTGATGAGCCGCCCGCCATGGGCCGCGACCAGATCGGCGGCGGTGGTCTCGAAGGACTCGACCAGTTCGCCGAGCTCCTCCTCCTCCAGGCGCCGGGTCAGCCGGGTGAAGCCGACCAGGTCGGCGAAGCCGACGGCGAGCCGCCGGTCGACCATCTCGTCGTCGTCCGCGGCCTGCACGACCCGGCCGGTGGCGGCGGCGAGCTGACGCCGCCACACATAGATGAGGAACTCCTCCAGCTCCGGCAGCAGCAGCTCGATCAGCGGATAGGTGACCTCGGTACGGGTCATCCCCGGCTCGGGCGGCTCGGTCAGCCCCTCCAGGAAGGAGTCGATCTGCCACTCCGCCAGCCGGGCGGTGGTCTGCCCGGTCGACCGGGCCACCTGGATCGCCATCGGCTCGCTCAGCAGCCCCGCCTCGACGAGACCCGCGAGCCGGCGCAGCGCCAGCACATCGGCCTCGGTGAGCGCCCTGGCCTGCCCGATGTCGGCGAAGCCCATGGCCCGCCAGAACCGGGACGCCAGGTCCATGGAGACCCCGGCGGTACGGGCCGCCTGGAAGGGCGTGTAGCGGCGGTCGGCCCCGAGGATCAGCTGTTCGAGCCGGATCGCGAGGGGATCGTCGCTCGGCTCGGCCGTATGTTCGACCTCAAGATGCGGTGTGGGGTGGACCGAGGATCCCGGCGGGGGCTCCGCGCCCTCGCCGGAGGTCGTGTCGTCGACGGTCACCAGCCGCCTCCTGCCCGTTCCCTGCGCACTTACCTGCCGATCTGTCGCTGGATCGCCTCAACGATACGGCAGGTGTGCCCTAGCTCACGTCCTCGGTTGCCCGGTACGGGTGCGTCGCGCGTGACATCTCCCGTATTCGCAGTATTCCTTTCCGGTCGACCCCTCGCAGATTCCGCCCGATCTCAGGTCAGACCGCCCTCCACCCCCCGCAGGTGCACGATGTCTCCCGCCGACACCGGCTCCCGGAGCCCGTCGTCGGTGGACAGGACGAGACGGCCGTCGCCGTCGATCGCGACGGCCTCGCCGACGATCGTCCGGTCACCGGGCAGCTGGGCCCGCACGGTCCGGTCCAGGGTGGCGCACCCCGCCGCGTAGGCCGCCTGGAGCCCGGACGCCGCGGCGTCACCGTCCGCCGCGCGCCATGTCCCGTACCACTGCTCCAGGGAACGCAGGACGGCCCGCAGCAGGGTCTCCCGGTCGGTGGAGACCGCGTCGGCGAGGGCCAGCGAGCCCGCTGTCGGGGCGGGCAGCTCGTCGGCCCGCAGGGAGACGTTGAGGCCCATGCCGATGACGACGCCGTCCCCGGCGCGCTCGGCGAGGATGCCGCCCGCCTTGCGCTCCGCGCCCTCCACCGTGACCAGCAGGTCGTTGGGCCATTTCAGCGCCGTGTCGACGCCCGCCGACCTGGCGAGCCCCGTCGCGGCGGCGACCCCGGCCAGCAGCGGCAGCCACCCCCAGCGCTCCACGGGCACCTCGCCGGGCGTCAGGAAGACCGAGAAGAAGAGACCCGAGCGCGGCGGCGCCGTCCAGGTCCGGTCCAGCCGCCCGCGCCCCGCGGTCTGCTCCTCGGCGACCAGCACCGTGCCCTCGGTCAGCGAACCGGCCCGTCGCGCGAGGTCGGAGTTGGTCGAGCCGGTCGACTCCACCACGTCGAGCGAGCTCCACAGCCCCGCGGACCGCAGCAGTCCGCGGCGCAGCGCGGCGACGTTCAGGGGCGGCCGGTCCAGGTCCGACCAGCGGTTGTGTGGCGCATCCGGTGAAGTCATGCAAGCCACCCTAGGTGTGGCAAACGACGCACTGCCGAACCGTATCGGCGCCGATACCCTACGAGTCAGTAGCCGAACGGAGTACTGGCCGTCCCCCGTGACCGGTACTTGTCGTCCCCCGTGACCAGGCAGGGAGCCGCCACCCGATGTCCGAGCCGCAGAGCGACATCCACACCACCGCGGGCAAGATCGCGGACCTACAGCGCCGCATCGAAGAGGCGACGCACGCAGGGTCCGCCCGCGCGGTCGAGAAGCAGCACGCCAAGGGCAAGCTGACCGCACGCGAGCGGGTCGGTCTCCTGCTCGACGAGGGGTCCTTCGTGGAGCTGGACGAGTTCGCCCGGCACCGCTCCACCAATTTCGGCATCGAGAAGAACCGCCCGTACGGAGACGGTGTCGTCACCGGCTACGGCACGGTCGACGGCCGCCCCGTCTGCGTGTACTCGCAGGATTTCACCATCTTCGGCGGCTCGCTCGGCGAGGTCTACGGCGAGAAGATCGTCAAGGTCATGGACTTCGCCCTGAAGACCGGCTGTCCGGTCATCGGCATCAACGACGGCGGCGGCGCCCGTATCCAGGAGGGGGTGGCGGCCCTCGGCCTGTTCGCCGAGATCTTCCGCCGCAATGTGCACGCCTCGGGCGTGATCCCGCAGATCTCCCTGATCGTCGGACCGTGCGCGGGCGGCGCGGTGTACTCCCCCGCGATCACCGACTTCACCGTGATGGTCGACCAGACCTCGCACATGTTCATCACGGGGCCCGACGTCATCAAGACGGTCACCGGCGAGGACGTCGGCTTCGAGGAGCTGGGCGGCGCGCGTACGCACAACACCACCTCCGGTGTCGCCCACCACATGGCGGGCGACGAGAAGGACGCCATCGAGTACGTCAAGTCCCTGTTGTCGTACCTCCCCTCGAACAACCTCTCCGAGGCTCCCGCCTTCCCGGAGGAGGCTGATCTGGCCACCACGGACGAGGACCGCGAGCTGGACACCCTCATCCCGGACTCGGCGAACCAGCCGTACGACATGCACACCGCCATCGAGCACGTGCTGGACGACGGTGAATTCCTGGAGACCCAGGCCCTGTTCGCGCCGAACATCATCACCGGATTCGGCCGTGTGGAGGGGCACCCGGTCGGCGTCGTCGCCAACCAGCCGATGCAGTTCGCCGGCTGCCTGGACATCAACGCGAGCGAGAAGGCGGCCCGCTTCGTCCGCACCTGCGACGCGTTCAACGTGCCGGTGCTGACCTTCGTCGACGTGCCGGGCTTCCTGCCGGGCGTGGACCAGGAGTACGGCGGCATCATCCGCCGCGGCGCCAAGCTGATCTACGCGTACGCGGAGGCCACCGTCCCGCTGATCACGGTGATCACCCGCAAGGCGTTCGGCGGCGCCTACGACGTCATGGGCTCCAAGCACCTGGGCGCCGACCTCAATGTCGCCTGGCCGACCGCGCAGATCGCCGTGATGGGCGCGCAGGGCGCGGTGAACATCCTGCACCGCCGTACGATCGCCGCCGCCGAGGACCCCGACGCGGCCCGCGCCGAGCTGATGGCGGACTACGAGGACGCCCTGCTGAACCCGTACGTGGCGGCCGAGCGCGGATACGTCGACGCGGTGATCATGCCCTCCGACACCCGGGCCCACATCGTCAAGGGCCTGCGTCAGCTGCGCACGAAGCGGGAGTCGCTGCCCCCGAAGAAGCACGGCAACATCCCCCTCTAGAAAGGCGTCTGGCCATGATCAAGGTCGTACGGGGCAATCCGACCCCGGAGGAGCTGGCCGCCGCCCTCGCGGTGGTCCGGGCCCACGCCGCGGCGTCGGCCGCCGTGTCCTCCGGCGCGCCGGTGCCGCCCGAGCAGTGGTCCGACCCGGGCCGCATCGCCCGCCGCGGTCGCCCGCAGCCGGGCCCGCGGTCCTGGGCACGGACGTACTGGCCCGTCTGAGGCGCGCTCCGCGCGTGCGGCGAACGCCCGCGGAACGATCTGGTCCGTATGAACGGTGCCCGGTTGAGTATCCGTACTCAGGCGTGAGTGCGGGCACCGCAGCAGGATCGGAGCATGCTGTGGTCCGATCCCGAGAACAAGCCGCCGAAGGACCTGCGCGACGCTCAGGACATGATGCGCCGCGCGGGTCTGGTGCTCGCGCTCGCCATGATCGTCGCGATGTTCGCCCTGGGCATCCGCTGAGCGTTCGGCCACAGGGGCGTACCGGCCCTTCTACGATGGCCGGTATGACTGATCAGCGCCGCCTTGTGCTCGCCTCCGCCTCGCCCGCCCGTCTCGGCCTTCTCCGCCAGGCCGGTTTCGCTCCCGAGGTGATCGTCAGCGGCGTCGACGAGGACGCCCTGACCGCCCCGACACCGGCCCGGCTGGCGCTCGTCCTGGCCGAGGCCAAGGCGGCGGCCGTCGCCGCCCGTCCCGAGGCCGCGGGCGCCCTGGTGATCGGCTGCGACTCCGTCCTCGAACTGGACGGCGAGGCGCTCGGCAAGCCCGCCGACGCCGAGGAGGCCACCGCGCGCTGGAAGTCCATGCGCGGCCGGTCCGGCGTTCTGCGGACCGGGCACAGCGTGATCGACACCGCGTCCGGGCGCTCCGCCTCCGCGACCGCGTCCACCGTCGTCCGGTTCGGCGAGCCGACCGACGCCGAGGTCGCCGCCTATGTCGCCACGGGCGAGCCGCTCCATGTCGCGGGGGCGTTCACCCTGGACGGCCGTTCGGCACCGTTCGTCGACTCCATCGAGGGCGACCACGGCAACGTCATCGGGCTCTCCCTGCCGCTGCTGCGCCGGCTGCTCGGCGAACTGGACATCTCCGTGACGGAGTTGTGGACCTGACAGCCGCCCGGGGAGCGCGGCGCGGGCCGCACGGCCCGTCGGCTCGCGGCGGGGGCGGCCTTCAGGCGGGCGCGGGGGCGGACGCTTCGGCGCCGTTCCCGTTCTCCCGCCCGCTCCCGTTCCCGCCGGTGTCCGGGCCCTGGGAGCCGTAGGTCACCAGCGTCAGCACGAGCAGCCCCAGCACGGCCATCATGAACGCGAAGGCGGCCCAGCCGACCAGGCCCACCGTGAGGGCCCCCAGCACCCCGTGCACGATCGCGCACCCGATGAGGGCGATCCGGCCCGCCCGCCCCGGCGAGCGGTCGCGTATCCCGGCCACGAGGGCGACGAGACCGCACAGCGCCAGCAGGAGACCGGAGACACCGCCCATCACCCAGGTGCCGGTGGACATGGCCTCCGGGTCCATTCCGGCGAGCGACATGTTCTGGTTCTCCGCGACCGTCGCCAGCACGGCGTTGACGAACACGATGCCCACGGCTTCCCCGAACAGTACGAGCGCGGTCACGACGGCCACCGGTCTGCGCACCACTGCGCCACCCCCTGTTACCTGTAGTACGTGTGATACGGCGGACCCTACTAACGGGTAATCGTTCGAACAAGGGGTCTTACACCTTCGTGGGCCGGGCAAAGAATCCACCGGCCGTTCGTAGGGAGTCCACAAAGAAATGCCCCGAAGCGTTGACTCAAATTACAGA
This sequence comes from Streptomyces sp. NPDC001787, assembly GCF_040297465.1. Lineage (NCBI taxonomy): Bacteria > Bacillati > Actinomycetota > Actinomycetes > Kitasatosporales > Streptomycetaceae > Streptomyces > Streptomyces sp. NPDC001787. Next base: position 32,078 of record NZ_JBEOZE010000011.1, on the reverse strand, counting down.
GACCTGCACCACACCTCGTGGCTACTGTGCGCTTGAGGAACGCGGCGTACCGTGGTGCGACAAGGGATTTCACGACTCAAGCAAGCCTCGAATCACACTCCGTGTGGGCAAGCTCACTATTGGGGACGGGTCGTACGGCCGTGTCGGTAGTCCCTAAACTCAGCTTGTTTCAAGGAGGGAGTCATCGTGCGCAAGGTGCTCATCGCCAACCGTGGCGAAATCGCTGTCCGTGTTGCCAGGGCGTGCCGGGATGCCGGTATCGCGAGTGTGGCGGTCTATGCGGATCCGGACCGGGATGCTCTGCATGTCCGGGCGGCTGATGAGGCGTTCGCTCTGGGCGGTGACACCCCGGCCGCGAGTTATCTGGACATGGCCAAGGTGCTCCGGGCCGCGGCCGACTCGGGAGCGGACGCCATTCATCCGGGGTACGGGTTCCTGTCGGAGAACGCCGAGTTCGCCCAGGCGGTGCTCGACGCGGGTCTGACGTGGATCGGTCCGCCGCCGCAGGCGATCCGTGACCTCGGGGACAAGGTCGCCGCCCGGCACATCGCGCAGCGCGCGGGTGCCCCGCTCGTCGCGGGGACGCCGGACCCGGTGTCCGGTGCGGACGAGGTCGTGGCGTTCGCGGCCGAGAACGGGCTGCCGATCGCGATCAAGGCGGCGTTCGGCGGCGGCGGCCGCGGGCTGAAGGTGGCCCGGACGCTGGAGGAGATCCCGGAGCTGTACGACTCCGCGGTGCGTGAGGCGGTCGCGGCGTTCGGGCGGGGCGAGTGCTTCGTCGAGCGGTACCTCGACAAGCCGCGGCATGTGGAGACGCAGTGCCTGGCCGACACCCACGGCAACGTGGTGGTCGTCTCGACGCGTGACTGCTCGCTCCAGCGGCGGCACCAGAAGCTGGTCGAGGAGGCCCCGGCCCCGTTCCTGTCCGAGGCGCAGAACGCGGAGCTGTACGCGGCGTCGAAGGCGATCCTGAAGGAAGCCGGCTACGTCGGCGCCGGCACGGTCGAGTTCCTGGTCGGGCTGGACGGGACGATCTCGTTCCTGGAGGTCAACACCCGTCTCCAGGTCGAGCACCCGGTGACCGAGGAGGTCACCGGCATCGACCTGGTCCGCGAGATGTTCCGGATCGCGGACGGCGAGGAGCTCGGCTACGGGGACCCCGCGCTGCGGGGGCACGCGTTCGAGTTCCGGATCAACGGCGAGGACCCGGGCCGCGGATTCCTGCCGGCCCCCGGCACCGTCACCACCTTCGCCCCGCCGACCGGCCCGGGTGTCCGTCTGGACACGGGCGTGGAGTCGGGCAGTGTGATCGGCCCGGCGTGGGACTCGCTCCTCGCGAAGCTGATCGTGACGGGTGCGACGCGGGAGCAGGCGCTCCAGCGGGCGGCCCGTGCGCTGGGTGAGTTCACCGTGGAGGGAATGGCGACCGCGATCCCGTTCCACCGCGCGGTGGTGGTCGACCCGGCGTTCACCTCGGACCCGTTCACCGTCCACACCCGGTGGATCGAGACGGAGTTCGTCAACGAGATCACGCCGTTCACCGCGGCCGCGGACGCGGACAGCGACGAGGAGCCTGGGCGCGAGACGGTCGTGGTCGAGGTCGGCGGGAAGCGGCTGGAGGTCTCGCTGCCCTCGTCCCTGGGCATGAGCCTGGCCCGGACCGGGCTCGCCGCGGGCGCGAAGCCGAAGCGACGGGCGGCGAAGAAGGCCGGCTCCGGTGCCTCCGGTGACACCCTCGCCTCCCCGATGCAGGGCACGATCGTGAAGATCGCGGTCGAGGAGGGCCAGGAGGTCAAGGAGGGCGACCTCGTCGTCGTCCTCGAAGCGATGAAGATGGAGCAGCCGCTCAACGCGCACCGCGCGGGCACCGTCAAGGGCCTGGCGGCCGTGGTCGGCGCCTCCGTCTCCTCCGGCGCGATGATCTGCGAGATCAAGGACTGACAGCACCGCTGTTTCCCTGGGGGCCCGGTCCGGGTTGTGCGACTCGGACCGGGCCCTCGGCCATGCGGTGGCATCCTGGACCCAGGGATTCTGGGAGGACTGCGCGATGGCAAGGGCGATCTCGATGTCGACGAGCACGGCGCAGGGGCCGGACCGTCCGATGCGCGCGGACGCGCGCCGGAACTACGACCGGCTGCTGGGCGAGGCCCGTACGGCGTTCGCGGAACACGGCACCGATGCCTCGCTGGAGGATGTCGCGCGGCGGGCGGGTGTGGGCATCGGGACGCTGTACCGGCATTTCCCCAACCGGCACGCCCTGATGAACGCGGTGTTCCAGGAGGCCCTGAGCGCGCTCCTGGAGCGCTCCCGTGAGCTGGCGGGCGCCGAGCAGCCGTGCCGGGCGCTGGTGGAGTGGCTGGGCGCGATCGTCACTCATGCGGGTGAGTACCGCGGGCTGGCCCAGGCGCTCATGTCGGCGTCCCGCGACGAGACCTCGGCGCTGGCCCAGTGCCATACGCCCCTGCGGGAGGCGGGCGCCCGGCTGCTGTCACGGGCGCAGGAGAGCGGGTCGGTGCGGGCGGACGTCTCGATCGACGATCTGTTGCAGCTCACGAACGCGATCGCGCTGGCCGCGGAGCAGACGCCGGACGACCCGGCGCTGGCGGACCGCCTGCTGCTCCTGACGCTCCAGGGTCTGAAGGGCCGCGAGGAGCCCGCGCGCGGCTGACCCCGCGGGACCTGAGCCCGCCCCGCAGGGGCGCGCGAGCCCGGCGGCGGGCGGAAGGCCGGGCCGGGCCCGGCGGGTGTCCGACGGGTGACACGGCCCCGGAGGGGCGGTCTCCCCGGGCGGGAGGGCCCTCAGCGCCGGCGGAGGTCCGCCACCCGGGCCCGGTCGCCCTGCTCCGGCATGGCCGCCGCGCTCCGCAGCGGGCTCCCCAGGCCCCCGTTCTGCGTACGGCGTTGCCCCGGCAGGGGCATGTCGCGGCGGGCGGACGGGCGGCCCGGGGGCGCGCCCTCCCCGCCGGAGGTGCCCGGTTCCTGCCCCGCCACCGTGATCTCCACGCCCTGGTCCGCCAGGGCCTGGAGTTCGGCGGCGGCGCGCTCGTCGTGGAGCGGGGGTTCGTCCGTCACCAGCCGGGTGATGAGGTCCGTCGGCACCGTCTGGAACATCGTGTCCGAGCCCAGCTTGGTGTGGTCCGCCAGGACGACCACCTCCGCGGCGGCCTGCACCAGTGCGCGATCGACGCTCGCGGAGAGCATGTTGGAGGTGGACAGGCCCCGTTCGGCCGTGAGGCCGCTCCCGGACAGGAACGCGCGCGAGACCCGCAGCCCCTGGAGGGACTGCTCGGCCCCGCTGCCCACGAGGGCGTAGTTGCTCCCGCGCAGGGTGCCTCCGGTCATCACCACTTCCACCCGGTTGGCATGGGCCAACGCCTGGGCGACCAGCAGCGAGTTGGTGACCACGGTCAGACCGGGGACCCGCGCGAGCCGGCGGGCCAGCTCCTGCGTGGTCGTACCGGCGCCGACCACGATGGCCTCGCCCTCGCCGACGAGACCGGCGGCGAGATCCGCGATGGCCGTTTTCTCCGCGGTGGAGAGGTGGGATTTCTGCGGAAAGCCGGACTCCCGCGTAAAACCGCCCGGCAAGACCGCACCGCCGTGCCGGCGGTCGAGGAGTCCTTCTGCCTCCAGTGCCCGCACGTCCCGCCGTACGGTCACTTCGGAGGTCTGGACGACGCGGGCGAGCTCACGGAGCGATACCGCCCCGTTGGCACGCACCATTTCGAGGATCAACTGACGACGTTCTGCAGCGAACACGGAACTGACAGTAACGTGACCGCCGGATGGTTTTCAGCGGTTTGCGCCGAATAACAGAAGTTGTACGCACAAGGGGCCGCCAAGTGATATAGGCGGCCCCTCTGTTGTCCCGAAGTGATCGCGCGGCGCCCCCGGACCCGCCTGAGTTGCCGGGGGTTGCCGGGGATTGCCGGGTTCTACGCCTCGCCGTTGAGCTTGCGGGTGTGCAGTTGCCGGGCCACTTCGGCGATCGATCCGGACAGGGACGGGTACACGGTGAAAGCGTTTGCGATCTGTTCCACCGTCAAGTTGTTGTCGACCGCGATCGAGATCGGATGGATGAGTTCGCTGGCGCGCGGCGCGACGACACAGCCGCCGACCACGATGCCGGTGCCGGGCCGGCAGAAGATCTTGACGAACCCGTCCCGGATGCCCTGCATCTTGGCGCGCGGGTTGCGCAGCAGCGGCAGCTTCACCACACGGGCGTCGATCTTGCCCGCGTCGACGTCGGCCTGGCTGTAGCCGACGGTGGCGATCTCCGGGTCGGTGAAGACGTTGGAGGAGACCGTCTTCAGGTTCAGCGGGGCCACCGCGTCGCCGAGGAAGTGGTACATCGCGATCCGGCCCTGCATCGCGGCGACCGAGGCCAGCGCGAAGATCCCGGTGACATCACCCGCCGCGTAGACGCCGGGGGCGCTCGTGCGGGAGACCCGGTCCGTCCTGATGTGCCCGGACTCCTTGAGCCGGACCCCGGCCTCCTCCAGGCCCATGCCCGCCGTGTTCGGGATCGCGCCGACCGCCATCAGGCAGTGCGAGCCGGAGATGACCCGGCCGTCGGCGAGGGTGACCTCGACCCGGTCGCCCACCCGCTTCGCGGACTGGGCCCGGGAGCGGGCCATGACGTTCATGCCCCGGCGCCGGAAGACGTCCTCCAGGACGGCGGCGGCGTCCGGGTCCTCACCGGGCAGCACCCGGTCCCGGGAGGAGACGAGGGTGACGCGCGAGCCGAGCGCCTGGTAGGCACCCGCGAACTCGGCACCCGTCACACCGGAGCCGACCACGATCAGCTCCTCGGGGAGCTCGTCGAGGTCGTAGACCTGGGTCCAGTTCAGGATGCGCTCGCCGTCGGGGAGCGCGTCCGGGATCTCGCGGGGGTGACCGCCGGTGGCGACCAGCACGGCGTCGGCGGTGAGCCGTTCCTCCGTACCGTCGGCGGCGGTCACGACGACCTGGCGGGACCCGTCGGCGGCCTGGAGGCCCTCCAGACGGCCCCGGCCGCGCATCACCCGGGCACCGGCGCGGGTGACGGAGGCGGTGATGTCGTGGGACTGGGCGAGCGCGAGGCGCTTGACCCGTCGGTTGACCTTGCCGAGGTCGACGCCGACCACGCGCGCCGCCTGTTCCAGGTGCGGCGTGTCGTCGGCGACGATGATGCCCAGCTCCTCGTACGAGGAGTCGAAGGTGGTCATCACCTCCGCCGTCGCGATCAGGGTCTTCGAGGGCACGCAGTCGGTGAGTACCGAGGCTCCGCCGAGGCCGTCGCAGTCCACGACGGTCACCTCCGCGCCGAGCTGGGCGCCCACCAGTGCCGCCTCGTAGCCGCCGGGGCCGCCGCCGATGATCACGATCCGGGTCACGAAAAGTCCGCCTCGCGTGGTGTCATCCCGCGGCCGTCTGCCGCCCCGGCCGGGGGTCCGGGGGATCGCCCCGGGGGAATGCAGTACGTACTCCATTGTCCCGCACGCGCCAAAGTGCTTCGCCCCGGGGCCCTCCATACGTGGTGCGGGCGCCCGCGCGACGCGCGGAGAACTCCCCGACCGGGGGCTTCCTCGCCGGAATCGGCACTCCCGCGGCCACCTCCCGTACCCTCGACCTCATGTCGCTCTACGCCGCGTACGCCGGCAACCTCGACGCGCGGCTGATGACCCGCCGCGCCCCGCATTCGCCGCTGCGCGGTACCGGCTGGCTCAACGGCTGGCGGCTGACCTTCGGCGGGGAGCAGATGGGCTGGGAGGGGGCGCTGGCCACCGTGGTGGAGGCGCCGCGGTCCCAGGTGTTCGTGGCGCTGTACGACCTCGCGCCGATGGACGAGGACTCCATGGACCGCTGGGAGGGTGTCGGGCTCGACATCTACCGGCGGATGCGGGTGCGGGTGCACACCCTGGACGGCGAGGAGCCGGCCTGGATGTACGTACTGAACGGATACGAGGGCGGGCTGCCCTCGGCCCGGTATCTCGGCGAACTGGCGGACGCCGCGGAGTCCGCGGGCGCACCGCACGACTATGTGATGGAGCTGCGCAAGCGGCCCTGCTGACAGCCGGCGGGCCCACCTTCCGCCCGCTCCCCCTCGTTCACGCGTTCGTATGAAAGTACGACCATGACCGGCCAGACTCTTCGCATGGGCATCTACGCGCGTAGGGAATCACCGGTTACGCTCATCCGCGTGAACGCATCTGTTATTCCGGACAACATCCAGGGCGACCCCCACGCCGCCGCTGCCGGGGCCGCCGCCCGTCTGCGCGAGCTGACCGGCGCCGAGACCCACGACGTCGCCCTCGTGATGGGCTCGGGCTGGGCTCCCGCGGGCGACGCACTCGGCACTCCGGAAGCCGAGTTCCCGGTGACCGAGCTTCCCGGGTTCCCCGCACCCGCCGTCCAGGGCCACGGCGGCACGATCCGCTCGTACAAGATCGGCGCGAAGCGCGTCCTGGTCTTCCTCGGACGTACGCACTACTACGAGGGCCGCGGGGTCGCCGCCGTCGCGCACGGCGTGCGCACCGCCGTCGCCGCGGGCTGCGGAACCGTGGTCCTGACGAACGGCTGCGGCGGACTGCGCGAGGGCATGCGTCCCGGTCAGCCGGTGCTGATCAGCGACCACATCAACCTCACGGCGGCTTCCCCGATCGTCGGCGCCAACTTCGTCGATCTCACCGACCTCTACTCGCCGCGCCTGCGCGCGCTGTGCAAGGAGGTCGACGGGACGCTCGAAGAGGGCGTGTACGTGCAGTTCCCCGGCCCGCACTACGAGACCCCGGCCGAGATCAACATGGTCCGGGTCATGGGCGGCGACCTGGTCGGCATGTCGACCGTCCTCGAAGCGATCGCGGCCCGGGAGGCGGGAGCGGAGGTGCTGGGCATCTCGCTCGTCACGAACCTCGCCGCCGGACTGTCCGGGGAGCCGCTCAACCACGAAGAGGTGCTCCAGGCGGGACGGGACTCCGCGACCCGTATGGGTTCGCTGCTGGCCCGGGTGCTGGACCGCATCTGAGCCGGGGCGCGCGCCCGCCCCGGCGGCCCCGCCCCTTCCCGTGCCGTCCGTAGCCGTCCGTGCCCGCACGTACGACGCCGTACGTCTCCTTACGACACCGTACGAACTCCGTACGACTCCGTACGCCGAGTACGCCGTGTACGCGGTCGTACGCCGCGCACGCCCCGTATGCCCCGGCACTTCCGTGCCCCTCGCACCGCCGGCGCCGCCGGCGCCCCTCGCGTCCCGAAAGGTGGACCCCGTGCAGCACGACCTCATCGCGCAGGCCAGGACCTGGCTGGCCGAGGACCCGGACCCCGAGACCCGTGCCGAGCTCGGCGGGCTCATCGACGCGCAGGACCTGGACGAGCTCGCCGTGCGCTTCGCGGGCACGCTCCAGTTCGGCACGGCCGGGCTGCGCGGCGAGATCGGGGCCGGGCCGATGCGGATGAACCGGTCCGTCGTGATCCGGGCCGCCGCCGGTCTCGCCGCGTACCTCACGGCGCGGGGGCAGAAGGGCGGGCTCGTCGTCATCGGGTACGACGCCCGCTACAGGTCCGAGGACTTCGCCCGGGACACCGCGGCGGTGATGACCGGTGCCGGGCTGCGGGCCGCCGTACTCCCCCGGCCCCTGCCCACCCCGGTCCTGGCGTACGCCATACGGCATCTGGGCGCCGTGGCCGGTGTCGAGGTCACCGCCAGCCACAACCCGCCGCGCGACAACGGCTACAAGGTCTATCTCGGCGACGGCTCGCAGATCGTGCCCCCGGCCGACGGCGAGATCGCCGCCGCGATCGCCGCCGTCGGCCCGCTGGACGGCGTACCCCGTCCCGAGTCCGGCTGGGAGGTGCTCGGCGAGGAGGTGCTGGACGCCTATCTCGCCCGCACGGACGCGGTGCTCGGCGCGCGGACCCCGCGCACCGCCCGGGTCGTGTACACCGCGATGCACGGCGTCGGCACCTCCGTGCTGACGGCCGCGTTCGCCCGCGCCGGGTTCCCCGAACCGGTGCTGGTGGCCGAGCAGGCCGAGCCCGACCCCGCCTTCCCCACCGTCGCCTTCCCCAACCCGGAAGAGCCCGGCGCCATGGATCTCGCCTTCGCGACCGCGCGCCGGGCGGACCCCGATCTGGTCATCGCCAACGACCCGGACGCCGACCGCTGCGCCGTGGCCGTCCCGGACGCCGCCGCCGAGGGCGGCTGGCGGATGCTGCGCGGCGACGAGGTGGGCGCACTGCTCGCCGCCCATCTGGTGGACCGGGGCGCGACGGGGGTCTTCGCCGAGTCGATCGTGTCGTCCTCACTGCTCGGCCGGATCGCCGAGAAGGCGGGTCTCGGCCATGAGGAGACGCTGACCGGCTTCAAGTGGATCGCCCGCGTCGACGGCCTGCGGTACGGGTACGAGGAGGCGCTCGGCTACTGCGTGGACCCCGAAGGCGTCCGCGACAAGGACGGCATCACGGCCGCCCTGCTCGTCGCGGAACTGGCCTCCGTGCTCAAGGAACAGGGACGTACGCTCCTGGACCTGCTGGACGACCTCGCCCTCGCGCACGGGCTGCACGCCACCGATCAGCTGTCGGTGCGGGTCGAGGACCTGTCGGTCATCGCCGACGCCATGCGGCGCCTGCGCGAGGCGCCCCCGACCGCGCTGGCGGGCCTCGCGGTCCTCTCGGCCGAGGACCTCTCCCGGGGCACCGAGCGGCTGCCGCCCACCGACGGGCTGCGCTACCGGCTCCGGGGCGCCCGGGTGATCGTCCGTCCGAGCGGCACCGAGCCCAAGCTCAAGTGCTACCTGGAGGTCGTGGTGCCGGTCGGTTCGACGGCGGAACTGCCCGCCGCGCGGACGAAGGGCGCCGAACTCCTCGCGGGGATCAAGCGGGACCTGGCGGCGGCTGCGGGAATCTGACTCCGGGTGGCCGACGCCGGAGCCGCCGGCCTCCCCGCCGTCCCGCTCATCCCACGGCGAGCAGCACCACCAGGAGCACCGCGCCCGCCGCGGCGGGCGCGATCAGCTCGACGGCCCACCGCACGGACGGGGCCGTGACCGCGGTCGCGGCCGAAGCGGCGTCGCCGGTCCCGCTCCCGGTGGCCGCCGTGTCCCGTACCGCCCCGGCCCGCTCGGCCAGCTCCCGCAGGTCCAGCACGGCCCGGTCGGCCGCCGCGACGCGCGCCTGGGTGTCGCGTACGTCGGCGTGCACGGAGGTCCGGCCGTACGGGTCGTCGTGCGCCTGGCGCGAGGCCCTGCGGGCCGCCCGCTTGCGTTCGCGCAGCGAGACGGGCACCGCCCACAGCTGGTACTTGGTGCCGCCCTGGGTGAAGAGCTCGGTGGAGTACCCGGCCCGCACATCGGCGACCTCGCTCCAGGGCAGGGCGATCGTCCGGAACGGGTTGCGGATCCTGATGTCCCGGTCGGTCGCGAACACCGCGGGACGCAGCGTGAAGGCCACGATCAGCGGCGCCACCATGAGCAGCGCGGCGAGGGCCAGCCACGGCACCTGTCCCTCGCCCCGGAACATGGCGTCCCCGGCGAGCCAGGCGGCCAGCAGAAGCAGCAGCACACCGCAGACCAGCCCCGCGCCCGACCGGAAGGTCCGGGCGGCGTAGGTCGGCTCTGCGGGAGGTGTGGGGCTCGTCATGGGGCCGATTCTGCCTGACGGCCGCCGACGGTGACGGGGCGGCCGGGCCCGGCACCGCGCGCCGCCGGGCCGCGACACCCGGGAATTCCGCGGGACCGCCGGTCCACCGGGGCCCCTGTACAGGTCGCTACGCGCGTAGATATGCTCATCTGGTGACCATGCCCACCACTGCACCCGCATTCTCCGACGCGACCGCGTCCGACGCTGCGCTGCGCCGCTTCCTGTACGGGCTCCCCGGCGTCGACGCCGTCGGCCTCGAAGCGCGCGCCGCCTCCCTCGGGACCCGTTCGATCAAGACGACGGCCAAGGCGTACGCCATCGATCTCGCCATCTCGATGATCGACCTCACGACGCTGGAAGGCGCGGACACCCCGGGCAAGGTCCGGGCACTCGCCGCCAAGGCCGTCAACCCCGACCCCACCGACCGCACGACCCCGCGCACCGCGGCGGTCTGCGTCTACCCCGACATGGCGGCGACCGCCGTCGCCGCGCTGGCGGGATCCGGAGTGAAGGTGGCGTCCGTCGCGACGGCCTTCCCCGCCGGACGCGCCGCGCTGGACGTCAAGCTCGCGGACGTCCGCGACGCCGTGGCGGCCGGGGCCGACGAGATCGACATGGTGATCGACCGCGGGGCGTTCCTCTCCGGCCGGTTCCTCAAGGTGTACGAGGAGATCCTCGCCGTGAAGGCGGAGTGCGGCTCCGCGCGCCTGAAGGTGATCTTCGAGACCGGCGAGCTGTCCACGTACGACAACATCCGCCGCGCCTCCTGGCTCGGCATGCTGGCCGGCGCCGACTTCATCAAGACGTCGACCGGCAAGGTCGGGGTCAACGCCACCCCGGCGAACACCCTGCTCATGCTGGAGGCCGTGCGCGACTTCCGGGCGCAGACCGGCGTACAGATCGGCGTGAAGCCCGCCGGCGGCATCCGCACCTCCAAGGACGCGATCAAGTTCCTGGTGCTGGTGAACGAGACGGCGGGCGCGGACTGGCTGGACAACCACTGGTTCCGGTTCGGCGCCTCCAGCCTGCTCAACGACCTGCTGATGCAGCGCCAGAAGCTCAGCACCGGCCGTTACTCCGGCCCCGATTACGTGACGGTGGACTGATCCCCATGGCATCTGCATTCGAGTACGCACCGGCGCCGGAGTCCCGCTCCGTCGTCGACATCGCCCCGTCGTACGGCCTGTTCATCGACGGTGAGTTCACCGAGGCCGCCGACGGCAAGGTCTTCAAGACCGTCTCGCCGAGCAGCGAGGAGGTGCTCTCCGAGGTCGCGCAGGCGGGCGAGGCGGACGTCGACCGGGCCGTGAAGGCGGCCCGCAGGGCGTTCGAGAAGTGGTCGGCGCTGCCCGGCTCCGAGCGCGCCAAGTACCTGTTCCGGATCGCCCGGATCATCCAGGAGCGCAGCCGCGAGCTCGCCGTCCTGGAAACCCTCGACAACGGCAAGCCGATCCGGGAGACCCGCGACGCGGACCTCCCGCTGGTCGCCGCGCACTTCTTCTACTACGCGGGCTGGGCCGACAAGCTGGACCACGCGGGCTACGGGCCGAACCCGCGCCCGCTGGGCGTGGCCGGCCAGGTCATCCCGTGGAACTTCCCGCTCCTGATGCTCGCGTGGAAGATCGCCCCGGCGCTCGCCACCGGCAACACGGTGGTCCTCAAGCCCGCCGAGACGACGCCGCTCTCCGCGCTGTTCTTCGCGGACATCTGCCGCCAGGCGGGCCTGCCCAAGGGCGTCGTCAACATCCTCACGGGATACGGCGACACGGGTGCCGCGCTCGTCGGGCACCCGGACGTCGACAAGGTCGCCTTCACCGGCTCGACCGCCGTCGGCAAGGCCATCGCCCGCCAGATCGCGGGCACGGACAAGCGGGCCACCCTGGAACTGGGCGGCAAGGGCGCCAACATCGTCTTCGACGACGCGCCGGTCGACCAGGCGGTCGAGGGCATCGTCACCGGCATCTTCTTCAACCAGGGCCAGGTCTGCTGCGCGGGCTCCCGCCTCCTGGTCCAGGAATCGGTGCACGACGAGGTGCTGGACTCCCTGAAGCGCCGGCTGTCCACGCTCCGGCTCGGCGACCCGCTGGACAAGAACACCGACATCGGCGCGATCAACTCCGCGGAGCAGCTCTCCCGGATCACCGCGCTCGTCGGGACGGGCGAGGCGGAGGGCGCCGAGCGCTGGACCGCCCCCTGCGAACTCCCCTCGGCCGGCTACTGGTTCCCGCCGACGCTGTTCACCGGCGTCTCCCAGGCGCACACGGTCGCCCGTGACGAGATCTTCGGCCCGGTGCTCTCCGTCCTGACGTTCCGCACCCCGGACGAGGCGGTCGCCAAGGCCAACAACAGTCAGTACGGCCTCTCGGCCGGCATCTGGACGGAGAAGGGCTCCCGCATCCTCGCGGTGGCGGGCAAGCTCCGTGCGGGCGTCGTCTGGGCCAACACGTTCAACAAGTTCGACCCGACGTCGCCCTTCGGCGGCTACAAGGAGTCGGGCTTCGGCCGCGAGGGCGGCCGCCACGGCCTGGAGGCATACCTCGATGTCCGATAACCGTCTGAGCGTCTTCAAGACCTACAAGCTGTACGTCGGGGGCAAGTTCCCCCGCTCCGAGAGCGGCCGGGTGTACGAGGTGACGGACTCCAAGGGCAACTGGCTGGCGAACGCCCCCCGGTCCTCCCGCAAGGACGCCCGCGACGCGGTCGTGGCCGCCCGCAAGGCGTTCGGCGGCTGGTCGGGCGCGACCGCGTACAACCGCGGCCAGATCCTCTACCGCGTCGCCGAGATGCTGGAGGGCCGCCGGGACCAGTTCGTCCGCGAAGTGGCGGACGCGGAGGGCCTGTCGAAGTCCAAGGCGGCGGCCGTCGTGGACGCGGCGGTCGACCGCTGGGTCTGGTACGCGGGCTGGACCGACAAGATCGGCCAGGTCGTGGGCGGGGCGAACCCGGTGGCGGGCCCCTTCTTCAACCTCTCCACCCCCGAGCCGACCGGTGTGGTCGCGGTCCTCGCCCCGCAGAAGTCCTCGTTCCTGGGCCTGGTCTCGGTGATCGCGCCGGTGATCGCCACCGGCAACACCGCGGTCGTCCTCGCCTCGGCCGGATCGCCGCTGCCCGCGCTGTCCCTGGGCGAGGTGCTGGCCACCTCGGACCTGCCGGGCGGTGTGGTGAACATCCTGTCCGGGGACACCGCCGAGCTCGCGGCCCCGCTCGCCTCCCACCAGGACGTCAACGCCATCGACCTGACGGGGGCGGACACGGCGCTGGCGAAGGAGCTGGAGATCGCCGCCGCGGACAACCTGAAGCGGGTTCTGCGCCCGCGCCCGGTGGACGCGGAGGGCGAGGGCGGCTCCACCGACTGGACGGCGGACCCCGGGACGGACCGGCTGACGGCCTTCCTGGAGACCAAGACGGTCTGGCACCCCACGGGCGCCCTGGGAGCCTCCGGCTCCTCGTACTGACCCGGCCGAGTGCCGGAGTACTGACCGGGCCGGGGTGCCGTGTACCGCCCCGCAGCACCCCGCAGCGCAGCGCAGGGCCGCCCCTCCACGCGAGGGGCGGCCCTGCGCCGTGCGTCAGCCCGCGGCGGGCCCGGTGGTGCCCGGCAGTGCGCTGGTGACCAGCCCGGTGACCTGCCCCACCAGGGGGAGGTCGTTCAGCGCGCCGCCACTGGTCAGCGGATCGGTGAGGACGGCCGTGGTCACCGGCTGGAAGTCGGCGATCTGGGTGCCCACCGCGTTGTCCAGCGGATCCACCCCGGTCCCGGCCAGCGGGTCGAGCTGCATGTCCGTGACGGGCATGAGGGCGCCGGCGAGCGAGTACCCGAGCGCCCCGGTCAGCGCGGGCCCGGCGGCGTCGGTGAGCGCGCCGATCGTGCTGTCGGCCTCGCTGGCCGGCGCGGTGTGCGACGGTGCCGCCTGCGCCGCCGCGGCTCCGCCACCGAGGGCGGCGCCCAGCGCGGTGATGGTCAGACCGGCGCGCAGCAGAACGCGACGTGCGGGCCGGCGTGCATGAAGTCCCATGATTTTCCCACCTGATCGAGTCTGGATGTGTAATCGTGCGTGCGCGCAGAGTAGTTGAGGTGTGATGCTCGATACCAACAAGACCTCCGAGGGATCCCCTGCGCGGGTCAATGCCTCACACTTCTGTTCTGTGAGTTCCCAACCGATCCCGACCCGCGTCGTTCTGCTCGCGGGCCCCTCAGGCTCCGGGAAGTCGTCCCTCGCCGCCCGCACCGGTCTGCCGGTGCTGCGCCTGGACGACTTCTACAAGGAGGGCGACGACCCCTCGCTGCCCCAGGTCCCGGGCAGCGGGGACATCGACTGGGACTCCGCGCAGTCCTGGGACGCGGACGCGGCGGTGCGGGCCATCGAGGAGCTGTGCCGCACGGGCCGTACGGAGGTGCCGGTGTACGACATCTCCATCAGCGCCCGTACGGACCGGGAGGCGTTCCACATCGAGCGTTCACCGCTGTTCGTGGCCGAGGGCATCTTCGCGGCGGACATAGTCGAGCGCTGCCGGGAACTGGGGCTGCTGGCCGACGCGCTGTGCCTGCGCGGCCGTCCGTCGACGACGTTCCGGCGGCGGCTGCTGCGGGACCTGCGCGAGGGGCGCAAGTCGGTGCCGTTCCTGCTGCGGCGCGGGTGGCGTCTGATGCGGGCCGAGCGGCGGATCGTTGCCCGTCAGACGGCGCTGGGCGCGTACCCCTGCGGCAAGGACGAGGCGCTGGGCCGCCTGGCCGCCGCGGCGGCGGGCCGCTGCCGTCGCGGGGCGTCCGCGGGACACTGAGCGACGGGCGCGGGCGCGCTCGCACCCGTCGGCGCTCCCGCGCCCGTGGGCGTACGCGAACGGGGCCGGACAGGACCCCCCGGCCCGTCCGACCCCGCTGCGTTCCCCGTACCGCCGCCTCCCCCGAAGCGCCGGCCTGTTCCCCGTATCCCCGTTCCCCCGTATCCCCGTACCGCCGCCTCCCCCGAGGCGACGACCCGTTCCCCCGTTGCCTCAGGCCACCAGCTCGCCGAAGGACTCCTCCTCGTCACGGCCGAAGCTGAGGACCTCGTCCTCGCGCAGCCGGCGGAGCGACCGCCAGATGCTCGACTTCACCGTGCCGACACTGATGTCGAGGATCGACGCGATCTCCGGATCGGTCCGCCCCTCGTAGTACCGCAGGACCAGCATCGTGCGCTGGAGTTCCGGCAGCCGGGCGAGCGCCTGCCAGAGCACTGCCCGCAGTTCCGTACCGCGCATCGCGTCCGTGTCGCCCACCGTCTCCGGCAGCTCCTCGGTCGGATACTCGTTGAGCTTGCGCCTGCGCCAGGCGCTGATGTGCAGATTGGTCATGGTGCGGCGGAGATATCCGCCGACCGCCGCCTTGTCACTGATCCTGTCCCACGCCCGGTACGTCGAGAAGAGGGCGCTCTGCAGCAGATCCTCGGCCTCGAACCGGTCGCCGGTCAGGTGATAGGCGGTTGCGTACAGGGAGGCGCGGCGCTCCTGGACGTAGGCCGTGAACGCCGCTTCGGCGTCCCCGGTCCCCGTCGAGGCCTTCCGCTCCCCTGTGGCCTCCCCGTACGCGGCTCCCCCGTGATTTCCCCCGTTGGCCCCCGTGGGCGCGTCAACGACCGTCATGAACGACGGATGCTGACGCCCGGCGCCCCGAACGCATCCCCGCGCTCCCCCGAGCTCGCGGCTCCGTTCGGCCAGGGAGGTACCCCCTGCCGCACCGGACTTCTCCGGGCTCCTGCCGACGTCGTGGAGACGCGTGACAACTGCGCTTGAGCTGGTGCTGTGCAGTGCGTTCATCTCGCGCCCCCTGTTCGGTGGAGTCCGTTCGTTCCATGTGCCAACGAGCTTGCCCGGCCAGTTTCATCACGCTGTCCCCCGACTGTCACAGGCCTGTCACAGGGCCCTCTTCTCCCGTGACGTAACGATGGGAGCACTCCAACTGTCGAACTGAGGCACCACCATGAGTCAGAATGACCTCCGTGCCTTTCCTGTTGCTGATCGAGGACGACGACGCCATCCGCACGGCCCTCGAACTCTCGCTGTCACGCCAGGGCCACCGTGTGGCCACCGCGGCGACGGGAGAGGACGGCCTGAACCTGCTGCGCGAGCAGCGGCCGGACCTGGTTGTGCTGGATGTGATGCTGCCCGGGATCGACGGTTTCGAGGTGTGCCGGCGGATCCGCCGGACCGACCAACTGCCGATCATTCTGCTGACCGCGCGCAGCGACGACATCGACGTCGTGGTGGGACTGGAGTCCGGCGCGGACGACTATGTGGTGAAACCCGTGCAGGGCCGGGTGCTGGACGCCCGGATCCGCGCGGTGCTGCGCCGCGGCGAGCGCGAGTCCATCGACTCGGCGACCTTCGGGAACGTGGTCATCGACCGTTCCGCGATGACGGTCACCAAGGGCGGTGAGGATCTTCAGCTGACACCGACGGAGCTGCGGCTCCTGCTGGAGCTGAGCCGCCGGCCGGGCCAGGCGCTGTCCCGGCAGCAGTTGCTGCGGCTGGTGTGGGAGCACGACTATCTCGGTGACTCCCGGCTCGTGGACGCCTGTGTGCAGCGGCTGCGCGCGAAGGTGGAGGACGTCCCGTCCTCGCCGACGCTGATCCGTACGGTGCGGGGAGTGGGCTACCGGCTGGACTCGCCTCAGTGAGCGAATCCGCCGCACGGTCGATTCGCGCGGGTCTTCGCTGGACCAGTCTGCGACTGCGTCTGGTCATCGTGTTCGCGCTGGTCGCGCTGACCGCCGCGGTGTCCGCCTCGGGAATCGCGTACTGGCTGAACCGCGAGGCGGTGCTCACCCGCACCCAGGACACGGCGCTCGGGGACTTCCGGCGGCAGATGCAGGGCACGGCGGCCACGCTGCCCCTGCGGCCCACCAAGGACGATCTGCAGAGCGCCGCCGCGCGGATGGCGAGCAGCAGCCCGGGGTACAGCGTGCTGCTCGTGGACGAGCGCGACAGCGGCAAGCCGATCGTCGGGTACTCGGACCTGGACACGTTCACCCGGGTCAATGTGCCGGACTCGCTCCAGAAGCAGGTGAGCCGGAAGCAGCCGCTGACGTCGAGCAACAAGTTTGAGTACCACCTGTTCTGGCAGCGCACGAGCATCGCGGGCAAGCCGTATCTGGTGGCCGGTACGAAGATCATCGGCGGTGGCCCCACGGGGTACATGCTGAAGTCGCTCGACCAGGAGCGGGCGGACCTGAACTCGCTGGCCTGGTCGCTGGGGATAGCCACCGGCCTGGCACTGGTCGGCTCGGCGCTGCTCGCGCAGGCGGCGGCGACGACCGTGCTGCGGCCCGTCCAGCGGCTCGGCGACGCCGCGCGCAAGCTCGGCGAGGGCAAGCTCGACACCCGGCTCGTGGTCTCCGGCACGGACGAACTCGCCGATCTGTCGCGTACGTTCAACAGGACCGCGCACTCGCTGGAGAAGAAGGTCGCGGACATGACGGCGCGGGAGGAGTCGAGCCGCCGGTTCGTCGCCGACATGTCGCACGAGCTGCGGACCCCGCTGACCGCGATCACCGCGGTGGCCGAGGTGCTGGAGGACGAGGCCGACAGCCTCGACCCGATGATCGCGCCCGCCGTGCATCTGGTGGTGAGCGAGACCCGGCGGCTGAACGACCTGGTGGAGAACCTGATGGAGGTCACCCGCTTCGACGCGGGTACGGCCCGCCTCGTGCTGGACACGGTCGATGTCGCCGACCAGGTCACCGCCTGCATCGACGCCCGTGCCTGGCTGGACGCGGTGGACCTGGACGCGGAGCGCGGGATGATGGTGCGGCTCGATCCGCGCCGGCTCGATGTGATCCTGGCGAATCTGATCGGCAACGCGCTCAAGCACGGCGGTTCGCCGGTACGGGTGTCGGTGCGGACCGAGGGCGAGGAGCTGGTCATCGAGGTGCGCGACCACGGCCCCGGCATTCCCGAGGACGTCCTGCCGCATGTCTTCGACCGCTTCTACAAGGCGAGCGCCTCACGGCCGCGTTCCGAGGGCAGCGGCCTGGGGCTGTCCATCGCCATGGAGAACGCCCATGTCCACGGCGGTGACATCACGGCCGCGAACTCCCCGGACGGCGACGGCGCCGTGTTCGTACTGAGGCTGCCGCGCGACGCGGAGAAGCTCACCGGGCCCGCCGGTCCGGCCGGGCCCGGAACACCGGGGCCGGACGGCCGCGACGAGGAGAGTGGGCCGACGTGACACACGCCGACCGTGCGCCAGGCGCACCCCGCACCGGCCGCCCTCGGCGGGCCGCTTCGGCGCTGGCCGCCGCCCTGGCCTGCGCGGCGCTGGCGGCCGGCTGCGGGATCCGGAGCACCTCGGTGCCGGTGGACGCGGGGGCGGCGCCGTCCCGGGTGCCGTGCCGGCTGTCCTCCGGGGGCGCCTCCACGGAGGCGCTGGACGGCATCCGGGCCGATGTCTATCTGGTGTGTGCCTCGCAGCTGGTGACGGTCGAGCGCACGGTACCCGTCCCGGACACGGGCTCCGACCGGCTGCTGGTCGCACGGGTCCTGCTGGACGAGGTGCGGTCGCCGCCGGCCGCGGACGAGCGGCGGGCCGGGTTCACCACGGCGGTGCCCTCGGACCTGCGGGTCACCGGGGGCCGCGCGGGCGACCCCGCGGGCACACTGCGGCTGAACATCCAGCCCGAGGACCTGTCGGCGGAGGCGCTGGCGCAGCTGGTGTGCACGTACGCGGAGAACAAGGTGCTCGTCTCCGCCGGCACCGTCGTCCTCGGCGGACCCGGGAACTACGCGCCGCGGGGCTATCTGTGCACCGCCGAGACGAAGGCACGGCCGAGGGACGTGCCGACGCTCGGCGCGGTCGAACTGCGCTGAGCGGCCGGCCCCGGGCCGCGGGGCCGGCCAGCCGCACAGGGCGGCACGGCACCGCGCGGGACGTCACGGCGTCGCACGGGGCGGCACGGCGTCGCACAGGGCGGGCACGGCGCCGCGCGGGGCGGCACGGCGTCCTCGGCCCCGTGCCGGGGCACAGAGGGCCCCCCGCGCGCCCCGCGACCTTCCTGCGACTGCGCGGAACCGATCCTGCCGGTCGTGACGTCTTGGTGGGCGTGCGTCAAGGTTCGGGCGGCCAGACCGTCATCCGCTTCCGCGCGACCGGGGTCCTTTTCCTCTTCGCGCATCTGCTGCTCGTCGGGTGGCTGACCCTGCGCCCGCTGGACGTTCCCTGGATGACCGCCGCGAATTTCGAGCCGCTCGCCGGTATCAAGGCGGATCTGGCGCTCGGCCCGGTCGAGGCGGCACGCCGCATCGGTGAGGGGCTGCTCCTGCTGGCGCCGCTGGGTGTGCTGCTGCCGATGGCCGGGGGGCGGCTCTTCGTCTCCCCGTGGGCCTCACTGCTGCGCACGGTGGCGGCCGGTGCCCTCATCTCGCTCGCCATCGAACTCGCGCAGACGGCGGTGCCCGGTCAGGTCGTGGACATCGACTCGCTGCTGCTGAACACGGCCGGAGTGGGGCTGGCCCATCTGCTCGTCGTCCCGGTCTGCCGGGCGCGGCTGCGCCGCCGCGAGCAGCCGGGGGTGCGCAACGCCCCCCGACTCAGGGACGAGGCTCCTGGGGGTTCGACCCCGACGATTACCAGGGTCGGCATCGCACCGTAGAGCGATGCTCCGCACCCCTTCGGCGAGCCACTATGGATGCATCGGGAGCACACACGATGCTCCCTCCGCAACGGTTCGCGAAGGAGCCCACCATGGCCGCACTTGTCCGCCCCCGCGAAGGACGCATGATCGGTGGAGTGTGCGCGGCGCTGGCACGGCGCTTCGGCATGTCCGCCGGGACGATGCGCATCATCTTCCTCGCCTCGTGCCTGCTCCCCGGCCCGCAGTTCCTGCTGTACCTGGCGCTCTGGGTGCTGCTGCCGTCGGAGAAGTCCGCCACCTCCGCGACGGCCTGGTGATCCGGGCACCACGGGGAGAACGCACGGTGGGGCACGCACCCGGTCCGGGTGTGTGCCCCACTGGCCGTTGCGGTGATGTTCCGCGGCGGTGCTGATCAGCCGCCGAGCGGGATTCCGTTCGCCGACAGGCCCTTGGTGGGCAGGCCGCCGAGCAGGCCGGTGACGGGCGCGACCGCGTCGGTGGCCTCGCCGCCGAGCACCTTGCCCGCGGTCTCCTGGACCGGGAGGGACTTGGCGACGGTGTCCAGCGCGCTGGTGGAGACGGGGAGCGCACCGGCCACCGCGTCGACCGGCAGAGCGGTGACGGCGGAGGCACTGCCGGCGGCGGCAGCGGCGAAAGCGGCACCGAGAGCGGCGACGCCGAGGGTCCTGGCAGCAGACTTCTTCATGGCGAATTCATCCTTGGGGGAAGGGAATGTGAGCGGCTCTGCAACGTAGCCAGCTCATTACCTCCACCGCAAACATGGCGACACGCGGAAAACGGCCGGGATACCGGGCTCCCGACCGTTTCCCTTTTGGTTCGCTCAGCCCCCGAAGGATGAAGAACCGCTGGTCGCAGCGGTCTGACGGAACAGCCATTCGGACTTCAGTTCCGCGTATCCGGGCTTGACGACGTCGTTGATCATCGCCAGACGTTCATCGAAAGGAATGAACGCTGATTTCATCGCATTGACTGTGAACCACTGCATGTCATCGAGCGTGTATCCGAAGGTCTCGGTCAGCCGCTCGAATTCCTGGCTCATGCTCGTCCCGCTCATCAGCCGGTTGTCCGTGTTCACCGTGGCGCGGAAATGCAGCTTCCGCAGCAGCCCGATGGGGTGCGTGGCGTAGGAGTCGGCGGCGCCGGTCTGGAGGTTGGAGGTCGGGCAGAGCTCCAGCGGGATGCGCTTGTCGCGTACGTAGGAGGCGAGGCGGCCGAGGGTCACGGTGCCGTCCTCGGCGACCTCGATGTCGTCGATGATGCGAACGCCGTGGCCGAGGCGGTCGGCGCCGCACCACTGGAGCGCCTGCCAGATCGACGGCAGGCCGAACGCCTCACCCGCGTGGATGGTGAAGTGGTTGTTCTCGCGCTTGAGGTACTCGAACGCGTCGAGGTGCCGGGTGGGCGGGTAGCCCGCCTCGGCACCCGCGATGTCGAAGCCGGCGACGCCCAGATCGCGGTAGCGGTTGGCGAGTTCGGCGATCTCCAGGGCGCGGGCGGCGTGCCGCATCGCGGTGAGGAGCGCGCCGACGCGGATGCGGTGGCCGCCCGCGCGGGCCCGGCGCTCCCCCTCGCGGAAGCCCTCGTTGACCGCTTCGACGACCTCTTCGAGGGTGAGGCCGCCGGTCAGGTGCTGCTCGGGGGCGTAGCGCACCTCGGCGTACACGACGCCGTCCTCGGCCAGGTCCTCCGCGCACTCCGCGGCCACCCGGAACAGCGCGTCGCGGGTCTGCATGACGGCGCAGGTGTGGGCGAAGGTCTCCAGATAGCGCTCCAGCGAACCGGAGTCGGCCGCCTCGCGGAACCAGATGCCGAGCTTGTCGGGCTCGGTCTCGGGGAGGCTGTCGTAGCCCTGCTCGCGCGCCAGGTCCACGATCGTGCCGGGGCGCAGGCCACCGTCGAGATGGTCGTGGAGTAGCACCTTGGGGGCGCGGCGGATCTGGTCGGGGTCGGGGACGTTCAGGGTCTGGCTCGTCATTTTGGCACTCTAGCGCCTACGCGCGTAGAGCGCTGGTCGCCGATGCGTAACAGTGACCGCGAAGTCGGGTGGCGTACACCTCTCCTTCTGACACTGTTCTGTCATGGCACAGCGCGCACTTCCCCTGCCTGCTGCGAGGCTGGGACGGGCCGTCAACACGGCCGGAGCACCACCTGAGGTCAGCGGCGTGGTTCTGCTGCTCCCGGACGGCGAGGCGGATTCGCGCCGCCGTCCTTCCCCCTTCTCGTACGCGGCACAGCTGCCGTTCGCCCGGACCCTGGCCCGTGCGGGCCGGGGCGACGGTCTCGCGGTGCACGTGCTGCGCTACCGGGCGCGCGGCTGGAACGGCGACGCGGCCCCGGCCGCCGACGCCGGGTGGGCCGCCGACGAGGCCGTACGGCGCTACGGGGACGTCCCCGTCTGTCTCGTCGGCCACGGCATGGGCGGCCGGGCCGCGCTCCGGGCGGGCGGGCACGACGCCGTCAACTCCGTACTGGCGATGGCCCCCTGGCTGCCGGAGCAGGCCACCGACGAGCTGGAGCCGGTGAAACAGCTGGTGGGGCGGCGGGTGCTGATCGTGCACGGCACGAACGACGCGCACACCGACCCGGAGCTGTCCTACCGGCTGGCCGAGCGGGCCAAGAAGGCCAACCGGGACACCTGCCGCTTCGAGGTCCACTCCGACGGGCACGCGCTGCGCCAGCACCGGTCCGAGGTGGAGGCGCTGGCCGCCGACTTCGTCCGGGGGTCGCTGTTCGCCCGGTCCTACGCCCGGCCGGTGGCCGACGCGCTGGCGGCGCCGCCGCCGCTGGGGCTGCGGATGCCGCTGGCGGCCGGATTCGGGAAGTCGCTGCGGGCGTGAGGCCGGTGAGTCCCGTGCGGATCACGGCACACGCGGTGCCGTGATCGGCCGGATCACGGGCGCGCCGGACCGCGAGCGGCCGGAACGCGGCGCGCCGGTCAGTCCGGCAGCAGGTGGCCCCGGCGGGAGAGCAGGAAGCGCTTGAAGGCGGCGACGGGCGGGGTGTCCGGGTGGCCGTCCAGCCACGCGACGCCGATCTCCCGGGCGGCGCGCGGCGCCGTGACCGTCAGCTCGACCACCCCGGGCCTGGCCACGGCGGGCGGCGGCAGCAGGGCCACCCCGAGCCCGGCCGCGACCAGCCCGCGCAGTGTCTCGGCCTCCTCGCCCTCGAAGGCGATGCGCGGGGTGAAGCCCGCCTCCGCGCAGAGGTCGTCGGTGATCCGCCGCAGACCGTAACCGGGTTCCAGGGTGACGAAGGCCTCGTCGGCGGCCTCCGCGAGACGGACGCGGCGGCGCCCGGCGAGACGGTGGTCGTCGGGGACCACCAGGCGCAGCCGCTGTTCGTCGAGGCGGCGGGCGACCAGGTCCGGGGCGTCGGGGACGGGCGAGGTGAGACAGAGGTCCAGGCCGCCCGCGCGCAGGCGCTCGATCATCGCCTCGCCGTAGTTCTGGACGAGCTGGAAGCGGACCCCGGGGTGGTCGACCCGGAAGGCGCGGATCAGGGCGGGCACGGTCTCGGAGCCCATGGTGTGCAGAAAGCCGAAGGAGACCCGGCCCGCGGTCGGGTCGGCGTCCGCCCGTACGGAGTCGGCGGCCTTCTCCACCTCGGCCAGTGCCCGTTCCGCCGAGCCGAGGAAGGTGCGGCCCGCCGGGGTGAGCGAGACGGTGCGGCCGTTGCGGGCGAACAGGGCGACACCGAGGTCCTGTTCCAGCCGGACCATGGCCCGCGACAGGGTCGACTGCGGGACCCCCAGCTCGTGCGCGGCGCGGGTGACGTGCTCGTGCCGGGCCACCGCCTCGAAGTACGCGAGCCTCGGCGCGAGGACGGCGCGGATGTCTTCTTCGTAACTACTCGGTGACAGCCGAGGCCGTGAACTGCGTTCATGCACCATGGGAACGATTATGACGAGTTCGTGCATTGGACGCATGAAACGCGGCGTCCTACTTTCGACGTATGCCTCCTGCCAGTACCGGGGCATCCACCCTCGCCGTGGATGCCGCAGCCCCGTCGTCGCCCGCCGCCTCGTCGCCCGCCCCCGCCGCCTCGTCCGGCACCGCCGCCGAGGCCCCGTCGCGGCTCGAACCCGGCCGTCCCGGCTACCGCCGGATGAGCTTCGCGCTCTTCGCCGCCGGGGTCGCGACCTTCGCACTCCTCTACTCCACCCAGGCCCTGCTGCCCGCCGTCTCCGCCTCCTTCGGCGCCACGGCGGGGCAGGCGAGCTGGACGGTCTCCGCGGCGACCGGGGCACTGGCGCTGTGCGTGCTGCCGCTGAGCGCGCTCTCCGAGCGGTTCGGGCGGCGGCAGATGATGACCGCCTCGCTGGCGGTCGCCGTACTGGTGGGGCTGCTCGTACCGTTCGCCCCCTCGCTCGGCTGGCTGATCGCGCTGCGCGCCGTGCAGGGCGCCGCGCTCGCCGGGCTGCCGGCCTCCGCGATGGCGTACCTGGCCGAGGAGGTACGGCCCAAGGCGCTGGTCGCCGCGATCGGACTGTTCGTGGCGGGCAACAGCATCGGCGGCATGAGCGGGCGCATCCTCACCGGCTGGGTGGCCCAGCTGTGGGGCTGGCGGGCCGCGCTCGGCGCCGTCGGGCTGCTCGCCGCGCTCTGCGCGGTGGTCTTCCACTTCATGATCCCCAAGGCCCGGAACTTCACGCCGGGTTCGCTCGACCCGAGGGCCCTGGCGAGGACCGTCGGCGGGCACCTCGCCGACCCGCTGCTGCGCCGGCTGTACGCGATCGGCGCCCTGTTCATGACGGTGTTCGGCGCGGTCTACACGGTGATCGGCTACCGGCTGGTCGAGGCGCCGTTCAGCCTGCCGCAGGGCATCGTCGGCTCGATCTTCCTGGTCTACCTGGTCGGTACGGTCTCCTCCGCCGCGGCCGGGCAGCTCGTCGCCCGGCTCGGCCGCCGCGGGGCGCTCTATCTGGCCGTCTCCACCACGGCGGCGGGACTGCTGCTCTCGCTGGCGGACCGGCTCGCCGCCGTCCTGCTGGGCCTGGTGCTGATCACGGCCGGGTTCTTCGCCGGGCACGCGGTCGCCTCGTCCTCCGTGAGCCGTACGGCGACCACCGGCCGCGCCCAGGCGTCGGCGCTCTACCAGTCCGCGTACTACCTGGGCTCCAGCGCGGGCGGCACGCTCGGCGCGGTCGCCTTCCACGCCGGGGGCTGGGCGGGGACGGTGGCACTGGGGCTGCTCGCGGTCCTCGGCGTCGTATCGATCACGCTGTACGGGACCCGGGCCGCGCGGGCCGAACGGCGCGCGCTGGTCCCGGCGACCCGCTGAACAGCGCTCAGGCCCCGGCGACCGGCTGAACCGGGGCACGGCGATGCGGCCGGATCCGAACCGCAACGCAACCGAGACGTCACCCCGAGCAACCGTCCGCTCCCCTTCACGCGTCTAGCAGACGAGACCAACGCACTGCTCGTGAAGGGGAGTTGGCGTACATGGGAGTGACGCAGAGGATACGCACCGTACGGCTGCGGCGCGGAGTCGCGCTGTCCGTCGCCGGTCTGGTGGCGGCACCCGCGCTGGTCCTGGGCACCGGGTCCGCGGCCCAGGCGGCGTCCTGCACGAAGTCCACCGGGCCGTACCAGAAGAAGGTGGAGAAGTTCCTCGGGCGGCCCGCCGACGGCAAACAGTCCACGGCCGACTGCAAGGCGATCCGGAAGTTCCAGAAGGCCCACGGGATCACGCCCGCCATCGGGTACGCGGGGCCGCTCACCTGGCGCACGATGAACACGATGCTCGCCCAGAAGGCCGCCGGGAAGAACCCGAACAAGGCCAAGAAGTGCCCCACCGACAAGGGCCGCGTCGCGTGCGTGGACCTGACCCGGCAGCTGAGCTGGATCCAGGACGGCAAGAAGCTGAAGTTCGGTCCCGTGCCGGTGCGGACGGGACGCGACGGCGCGGAGACGCGTACCGGCGCGAGCAAGGTCTACTGGCGCGACATCAAGCACTGGTCGACGATCTACAAGGTCTGGATGCCGTACTCCCAGTTCTTCGACGGCGGCCAGGCGTTCCACTCCGTCACCAAGTCCATGTACAACCCTCCGGGGTCGGGCGGCTGCGTCAACATGCGGCCCGCGGACGCGAAGGCGTACTGGAAGATGCTGAAGAAGGGCGACGACGTCTTCGTGTACGGACGCAAGCCCGGTACGTGAGGGCTTTGGCGCTTCCCACCCCCGTTGTCAGTGGCCTGCGGTAGCTTCCGGAGTGCTGAACGATAGGTGTCACAGCGCAACTGGGGTGGAGCGATGAGCGATCTGACGACGACGGCCGCGGCGAGTGTCGACAGCCGTCTGGAAGGACACCGGGTCGAGCTGACCGGCTACTGCTACCGGATGCTCGGCTCGGCCTTCGAGGCCGAGGACGCGGTCCAGGACACGCTGGTGCGCGCCTGGCGCAACTTCGACAAGTTCGAGGGCCGTTCCTCGTTGCGCTCCTGGCTCTACCGGATCGCGACGAACGTCTGTCTGGACATGCTGAACGCGGGCAACAAGCGGGCCAGGCCGGTGGATCTGACCGGCCCGACCCCGCTGGCGCAGGCGGCGCTCAACCCGCTGCCGGAGAACACCTGGCTGGAGCCGATGCCCGACGGCCGGATCCTGCCCTCGGTGGCCGACCCGGCGGAGGCCGCCGTGGCCAAGGAGTCGGTGCGCCTGGCGTTCGTCGCCGCGCTCCAGCATCTGCCGCCCAAGCAGCGGGCCGTGCTGATCCTGCGCGAGGTCCTCGCCTGGAAGGCGAGCGAGGTCGCCGAGCTGCTCGACACCTCCGTCGCCTCGGTCAACAGCGCCCTCCAGCGGGCACGGGCCACGCTCACGGACACGGACCACCGCGCCCCCGACACCGCGAATCCGCTCGACGCGGAACAGCAAAAGCTCCTGGAGCGCTATGTATCGGCCTTCGAGGGCTACGACATGACGGCCCTGACCGCACTGCTCCACGAGGACGCGGTGATGACGATGCCGCCGTTCGACCTGTGGCTGAAGGGGCACGACGACATCACGGGCTTCATGCTCTCCTACGGCGCGAGCTGCGCGGGCTCCCGTCTGGTGGCGACCGAGGCCAACGGAACACCGGCGTTCGCCCACTACAAGCCGAATCCCGAGGGATCCGGCTTCGTGCCGTGGGCGTTGCAGATCATCGACATCACGGACGGGGCGATCTCCGGGATGCACTGCTTCCTGGACACGCCTCGCTGGTTCCCGCTGTTCGGACTGCCCGACCACCTCGCGGCCGACGCCGCGTGAGCAGGCGCCCCGGCCGCGGCCGGGGCGCCGCTCCCACGGCCCGCGCCGCTCACGGGACCCGTTCCCCGGGGATCTCCGGCGGCTCGGGGGCCTCCAGCGCCACCACATCCGCCAGCCCCACCAGGTCCAGCAGCGACCGGAGTTCGGGCGGCACCCGGCGAAGGCGCAGTCGCCCGCCGCCCTCCCGGCGCGCGACCAGCGCCAGCCGGGCCACCGCCTCGACCAGGGCCAGGTCCGGTCCGACGACATCGCCCACGTCGCAGTCCACCACCCCGGCCGGTTCGAGGGAGGCGGCCCGTGGGCTCCGCAGCAGCGCCTCCAGCTCCGCACAGAGCCCCGGCACGGCGGACCGGGTGACGCGGCCCGCGACGACGAGAACGTTCGGGTTCATGGCATCCACACCAGGCAGACCCCTTCGGCGGCCGAAACTCATCTGCACCCGGTGAAAGTCCCGCCCGAGCCCGCCGTCCCGGCCGTCCGTCCCCGCGCACGCGTCCGGCCATTCACCCGCGTGTTTCCGTCAACTCCGGACCCGGACACCGCTTGCGTGAACCTGTCCGCCGCATTTTCCCTCTTGGTGGATGAACCAGCGGGCACCGGCAGTTCACCGGCTCCCGCGGACCGACGGTTCCCAGGAACCGCCTCATTC
Organism: Streptomyces sp. NPDC001787; assembly: GCF_040297465.1. Classification (NCBI taxonomy): domain Bacteria; kingdom Bacillati; phylum Actinomycetota; class Actinomycetes; order Kitasatosporales; family Streptomycetaceae; genus Streptomyces; species Streptomyces sp. NPDC001787. The sequence continues at coordinate 4,935 of NZ_JBEOZE010000011.1, read as the reverse complement.
TCCAGGGGGAGAGTTGCGCAGACACGTGAATCGCGCGTGTGTTTCGACCATCGCCGCGGCGGCAGCCGTGGCACTCGCGGCGGGGATGGCCACACCCGCCGCGGCACAGCCGGACCGGGCCCGGCAGACCGGCGCCGGCACGGGCACCACGGCCCGGGCGGCACACCATCTGACGCTCATCACCGGCGACCGGGTCGCGGTCGACGCCAAGGGCCGCGTCGTGGGCTTCGAGCCCGCGAAGGGCCGCGCCGGGATACCGGTGCAGAAGCGGATACGCGACGGGCACACGCTCGTCATACCGGCCGACGCCCACCGGCTGATCACCTCCGGCAAGCTGGACCGGCGGCTCTTCGACATCACGGAGCTGAACCGCCCGGAGAACCGCCGTGCCCAGAAGCAGGGCCTGCGGCTGATCGTCGGCTACCGGGGCGCGCACGCGGCCGCCGCGAAGGCCGAGGTGCGGGACGCCGGTGCCACCCGGGTCGGCCGGAGCCTGACCTCGCTGAACGCCGAGTCGCTGCTCACGCCGAAGCGCGACGCCAAGGACATCTGGCAGGCACTCACCAGCAAGCAGTCCCACAGCCCCCAGCGCACCACGGCGGCGGGCATCGACCGGGTCTGGCTGGACGGGGTGCGCCGGGCGAGCCTGGACCGGAGCGTCGGCCAGATCGGCGCACCGGCCGCCTGGAAGGCCGGGTACACCGGCAAGGGCGTGAAGATCGCGGTCCTGGACACGGGTGTGGACGCCACGCACCCCGACCTCAAGGATCAGATCCTCGCGTCGAAGAACTTCACGGCCTCGCCCGACACCAAGGACCGCGTCGGGCACGGCACGCATGTCTCCTCGATCGCGGCCGGTACGGGCGCCAGGTCGGCCGGAAAGTTCAAGGGTGTCGCCCCGGACGCCAAGCTGCTCGAGGGCAAGGTCCTCGACGACGACGGCTTCGGCGACGACTCCGGCATCCTGGCCGGCATGGAGTGGGCGGTCGCGCAGGGCGCCGACATCGTCAACCTGAGCCTGGGCGGCAGCGACACCCCCGAGATCGACCCGCTCGAAGCGGCGGTCGACAAGCTGTCCGCCGACAAGGGCGTCCTGTTCGCCATCGCGGCGGGCAACGAGGGCGACGGGGCCGGCACGGTGGGTTCGCCGGGCAGCGCGGACGCCGCGCTGACCGTCGGTGCCGTCGACGACAAGGACGTACTGGCGGACTTCTCCAGCCGCGGTCCGCGCATCGGTGACGGCGCCATCAAGCCCGATGTGACCGCCCCCGGGGTGGACATCACGGCCGCCGCCGCCCCCGGTTCGGCCATCGACCAGGAGGTCGGCCAGAACCCGCCCGGGTATCTGAGCATTTCCGGTACGTCGATGGCGACCCCGCATGTCGCGGGCGCCGCGGCACTCCTCAAGCAGCAGCACCCCGACTGGAAGTACAGCGAGCTGAAGGGCGCGCTGACGGCCTCCACCAAGCCGGGCGCGTACAACCCGTTCCAGCAGGGTTCGGGGCGGATCGCGGTCGACAGGGCGCTCGGCCAGAGCATCGTGGCCGACCCGGTCTCGGTGAGCTTCGGCGTGCAGCAGTGGCCGCACACCGACGACACCCCGGCCACGAAGAAGGTGACGTACCGCAACCTCGGTACGAGCGATGTCACCCTCGATCTGACGGTGACGGGCACCGGCCCCCAGGGCAAGCCCGCCCCGGCCGGATTCTTCACCCTCGGCGCCGACAAGGTCACCGTCCCGGCGGGCGGCAGCGCCGATGTGGCGCTGAGCACCGACACCCGGCTCGGCGGCACGGCGGACGGCACGTACTCCGCGTATGTCGTGGGCACCGGCGGCGGGCAGACCGTCCGCACCGCGGCCGCCGTCGAGCGCGAGGCCGAGTCGTACGACGTGACGCTGAAGGCCCTCGGCCGCGACGGAAAGGCACCCGCCTTCGCGGAGGCCGGTCTGGACGCGCTCGGCGGCGCGCTGTCGCTCGCTCCGGTGTTCAGCGACGGCGTGGTCAAGGTGCGGGTGCCCAAGGGCACCTACACGCTGAACGCCAACCTCTATGCGAGCGAGGACCCCGCGGCGGGCGTCGACTGGATCTCCCAGCCGAAGCTGACCGTCGGCAAGGACACCACGGTCACCCTGGACGCCCGCACGGCGAAGCCGGTCTCCTTCACGCTGCCGGAGAAGGGCACCAAGTCCCGCGGCCTGCTGACCGAGTACACGGTCTCCACCAGGAACAGCGAGGCGAGCTACGGCTGGATCCTGGAGGACACGAAGGGCTTCGGCACCGCCCACCTCGGCCCGAGGATCACCGACGGCTCGCTCTCCCAGAGCTGGACGGGCAGCTGGGACAAGGGCGCGTCGAGCGAGTACAACCTCGCGCTCGGCGGACCGGTGCAGCAGGTCGCGACGGGCTACAGCCGTAAGTTCACGGCCAAACAGTTCGCCACGCTGAAGGTGTCCATGGGCGTCGGTGCGGTCACCCGTAAGACGGGCCAGATCTACGCCTGGGCCGCGCTGCCCGACAGCGATCAGTTCTTCGGCACGGCGACCGAGCAGAAGCTGCCCGGTACGCGCACGGTCAAGGTCTCCACCCTCGACAAGGCCCGCTGGAGCTTCGACTTCGCGCAGGCCGGCGGGCACAGCCCGGAGGGCTTCCCGCTGACGGAGGCGTACTACACGATCGGCGACCAGGCCGCGTACAAGGGCGGCAAGAGCTACACGAAGACCGTCAACACCGGGGTCTTCGGGCCGCTGGTGTCCAAGGAGTCCGGCATCTTCCGCAGCGGCAACGAGATCACCGCCGCCCTGCCCGTCCTGGCCGACGGCAAGGGCAACTACGGTTCCCCGGACCTCACCTCGGTGAAGACGGTGCTCCACCGCAACGGCAAGAAGATCGCCCAGAACGAGGACCCGCTGACGGGCGACGAGTTCTTCAAGGTCCCCTCGGCCGCCGCCGACTACAAGCTGACGACCTCGGTCCGGCACAGCGCGAAGATCGGCGCGCTGTCCACCCGGGTCGACGCGAGCTGGTCCTTCCGCTCCAAGAAGACCGCGGACGCCCAGCTCCCCGCGTCCACGGTCCGCTTCACCCCCGCCCTGGGCACGGACGGCCGGGCGAAGGCGGGCAAGGCCGTCTCGGTACCGGTGGAGGTGCAGGGCGCAGCCGCGGGCAAGAACCTCAAGTCGCTGACGGTGTACGTGAGTTACAACGACGGCAAGACCTGGAAGAAGGTCACCGTCAAGAAGAACAAGATCTCCGTGAAGAACCCGGCGAAGGGGAAGGCCATCTCCTTCAAGGCCAATGTCACGGACAAGAAGGGCAACAAGTCGTCGGTGACGATCCACAGCGCGTACCTGGGCAAGTGACCGGGGACGGCAGACGCTGAGGCCCGGCGAGGGCCGACGCTCCGTACGACAGCGGCCCGCCGCACGGATCTCGAAGATCCGTGCGGCGGGCCGCGCGTATTGCCCCCCGGTCTCCCGGTCCGCCGGTCCCCGGGTTACGCGATGCGCTCGCGCACCACGGGCAGCGGGGCGAAGTCCGTACCGGCCGGGGCGATGTCGTACGCCCCGGGCAGGGCCTTCAGCGCGTAGCCGAACTTCTCCGGGGTGTCCGTGTGCAGGGTCAGCAGCGGCTGCCCCTCGGTGACGGCGTCCCCGGGCCGGGCGTGCAGCTCGACGCCCGCGCCCGCCTGCACCGGGTCCTCCTTGCGGGCGCGGCCCGCGCCCAGGCGCCAGGCGGCGACACCGATGTCGTACGCGTCCAGGCGGGTCAGTACGCCGGTGGCGGGCGCGGTCACCACGTGCTGCTCACGGGCGACGGGGAGCGCGGCGTCCGGGTCACCGCCCTGGGCGGAGATCATGCGGCGCCACACGTCCATCGCGGAACCGTCGGCCAGGGCCTTCTCCGGGTCTGCGTCCTTGAGCCCGGCGGCGTCCAGCATCTCGCGGGCGAGCGCCAGGGTGAGGTCGACGACGTCCCTGGGGCCGCCGCCGGCCAGCACCTCCACCGACTCCCGTACCTCCAGGGCGTTGCCCGCGGTGAGTCCGAGCGGGGTGGCCATGTCGGTGAGCAGGGCTACCGTCCGTACGCCGCTGTCGGTGCCGAGCGCGACCATGGTGGAGGCCAGTTCGCGGGCGTCCTCGATGGTCTTCATGAAGGCGCCGGAGCCGACCTTGACGTCCAGCACGAGGGCGCCGGTGCCCTCGGCGATCTTCTTGGACATGATCGAGCTGGCGATCAGCGGGATGGCCTCGACGGTTCCGGTGACATCGCGCAGCGCGTAGAGCTTCTTGTCGGCGGGGGCGAGCCCGTCACCGGCGGCGCAGATGACCGCGCCGGTGGTGTCCAGCACGTGGCGCATCTCCTCGTTGGAGAGATGGGCGCGCCAGCCGGGGATGGACTCCAGCTTGTCGAGGGTGCCGCCGGTGTGGCCGAGGCCGCGCCCGCTGAGCTGTGGCACGGCGGCGCCGCAGGCGGCGACCAGCGGGGCGAGCGGCAGCGTGATCTTGTCGCCGACACCGCCGGTGGAGTGCTTGTCGGTGGTGGGCCGGGAGAGTTCGGAGAAGCTCATCCGCTCGCCGGAGGCGATCATCGCGGCGGTCCAGCGGGCGATCTCGGTGCGGTTCATGCCGTTCAGCAGGATCGCCATGGCCAGCGCGGACATCTGCTCGTCGGCGACCTGGCCGTGGGTGTACGCGTCGATGACCCAGTCGATCTGCTCGGGGGTCAGTTCGCCGCGGTCCCGCTTGGTGCGGATGACGGAGATGGCGTCCATGTTCTGGAGTCCTTCCGGCCGTGTCGTTCGTACGTGAGGGTCGCGTACATGAGGGTTTGCGTACGGGGGGGGTGGCGGGCGGGCCCCCCGGGGGGGGGGGGGGGCGGCGGCGCACGATCAGAAGGGCGCGGCCGCCTGGGGGGTGGGGGGGGAAGCGCGAGG
>NZ_JBEOZE010000010.1:197272-269093 GCF_040297465.1 Streptomyces sp. NPDC001787 | reverse complement strand
CTTTCCGGCGAGTCCGACTTTACCAGACTCTTTTCCGTTCCGTTTCCGGTCCGAATTCGATTCCAGCGGCCTGCGGATGGCCTTTGCCTTTCGGCTGATTCGACCTTACCAGAAACATTTCAGCCGAAATAATCAGCTCAAATGAGTTCGAAGCAGGAGAATCGATTGGCTCTGCGGGAATGTGAATTCCCTGCCCAGAGCGAGACAGACACTAACCGTTGGGCCCGAACTTGTCCAGTTCGAGGCAACCGTTTAAATCTACCTCCCCACAGCGACCGTGTCAACGGCTTTTGGGGGCGAGGAGGACACTAGCAGGTCAGCGCGGGCCGTCGCACATCGGTGGTCAGGCTGCGGAGGGGAGTTCGGCGCTGCGTTCGACCGCGTCCAGGTCGCCCGTGTCGCCGGCGCGCGCGGCTCGTCCGCCCAGAACGTAGACGTACGCGAGAAACGCCAGCTCAGCCGCGATACCGATGGTGATCCGGGCCCAGGTCGGAAGGCCGGACGGGGTCACGAAGCCCTCGATGACGCCCGAGACGAAGAGGACCAGCGCAAGGCCGACCGCCATGCCGATGGCGGCGCGGCCCTGCTCGGCCAGAGCCACGCGGCGGGTACGCGGACCGGGGTCGATCACCGTCCAGCCGAGACGGAGCCCGGTGCCCGCGGCTACGAAGACGGCCGTCAGTTCGAGAAGCCCGTGCGGGAGGACGAGGCCGAGGAAGGTGTCCAGGCGGCCTGCGGACGACATCAGTCCTATGCCGACACCGAGGTTCAGCACGTTGAGGAAGAGGATCACGATCACCGGTACGCAGAGGAACGCCCCCAGTACCAGGCACATGGCCGCGGCCTGGGCGTTGTTCGTCCACACCTGCGCGGCGAACGACGCGGCCGGGTGGCTGGAGTAGTACGTCTCGTACTCCCCCCCCGGTCGGGTCATGCTGCGCAGGTCGTCCGGGGCGGCTATCGCCGCCTGGACTTCCGGATGGGTGCCGATCCACCAGCCGATGAGCGCGGCCAGGAGGGTCGAGAGCACCGCCGTGGGAATCCACCAGTGGCGCGAGCGGTAGACGGCCGCGGGGAAACCCGCGGTGAGGAAACGGGCCGCGTCGCGCCAGGAAGCCCTGCGGGTGCCGGTCACCGTCGAGCGGGCACGGGCCACGAGCTGGGTGAGCCTGGCCGTGAGCATGGGGTCCGGAGCGCTGGACTGGATCAGGGAGAGATGGGTGGCGGTGCGCTGGTAGAGGACGACGAGTTCGTCCGCCTCCGCACCCGTCAGACGGCGCCCGCGGCGCAGGAGGAAGTCCAGGCGGTCCCACTCCGTGCGGTGGGCGGTGACGAAGACGTCGAGGTCCATGGTCGGCTGCGGCTCCAGGCATGGGTGCGTACGGTCCGTACAACTGCGGCGCTGGCGGTCAGCTTGGCAGACTGGGCACCGGTGGGGCGGAGAAGGTCGGCGAAGGGTGGGTGGCGATGAACGAGCTGGTGACCGGGGACGCGGTCGTTCTGGGGTTGCGGCCGGCGAGGCTGCCGAGCCGGGCCCTGGCGTTGGCGATCGATCTCGTGGTCGTCGTCACCGTCTTCGTCCTGGTGTCGATCGGTCTGGGAATCGCGGCGGTCTCGCTGGACGAGGCGGCGGTCGCGGCGATCGGGGTGGCGGCCTTTCTGCTGGTGCTGGTGGGTGGGCCGGTCGCGGTGGAGACCCTCAGCCACGGCCGTTCGCTGGGGAAGCTGGCGTGCGGGCTGCGCGTGGTCCGGGACGACGGCGGGCCGATCAGGTTCCGGCACGCCCTGGTGCGCGGAGCGATGGGGATGGTCGAGATTCTGATGACGTTCGGGGTCGTGGCCTGCGTCGCGTCCCTGGCCTCCGCGCGGGGGCGGCGGCTCGGTGATGTGTTCGCCGGGACGCTCGTCGTACGGGAGCGGGTTCCGGCGGGGCGGTCGGCCGCGGTGCCGCCGCCTCCGCCCTGGCTGGCCGGCCGGTTCGCACAGCTTGATCTTTCGGCGGTCCCGGACGGTCTCTGGCTCGCGATCCGGCAGTACCTGACGCGTATGCACCAGCTCGACCCCGAAGTGGGCCGGACGATCTCCGAACGGCTGGGCGGTGAGCTGGTGGCGCTGACCGGTGCGCCCGCTCCGCACGGTGTCCCGGCGGCGGCCTATCTGGCCGGGGTGGTCGGCGAGCGCCAGGCGCGTGATGCGAGGCGGGTATTCACCGCGGTCCCGCCCGGCGGGTTCGCGCCGCCCGGAACGCCCTTCCCGCCGGTGACGCCCGGCGGTTCCGGGACGGTCGTCGCTCCGGCAGTTGCCGCGGCACCTGTGCCGGCCGCTGCTCCGGCGCAGGTCGCCGTTCCCGTCCCGGCCGTCGCTCCCGTCCCGGCCGTCGGTCCCGCAACAGCGGTGGGGACGTACACGACCGGTTTCGCCCCGCCCGGTTAGCCGAAGGCGGGCGCGCTGCGGGGCGGAGGTGGCGGCGACGGAGGCGTTTCGAGGTGTTCGAGCTCGATGCCGGGCGCCGCGAGGACCACGTCACCGGCGAGGTGGACCGTGTGCCGCTCCCCCGTGTCCAGGGCGCTGACCTGGTATTCGTCCACGGTCAGGGGCCCATTGTCAGTGGCATGGGCTTCACTGTTCACCAGGGCCCAGGACTGGTCGACGGTACGGGGTGCGAGGACCGGATCCGTGAAGGTGACCACACGGACGCGGGTCGTCGGGGAATCGGGGGTGAGGCGCAGGAGCCTCGTCATGGCGACGAGGAATGCGGGGGAGGTGCCGGCGAAGGCGTGGGCGCGGACATTGCCTTCGGTGGCATGAGTGCCGGTCGGGTCGGTCCGGACCCAGGTGACGCCTTCCAGGGCGGCGCCTCGGATCTGCCAGGCGGCCGCGTGGAGCTCAAGACGGATGGGGCGGCCGAGCTCGTCGAGGGCCAGGTCGACGGAGCCGAGGTGATCGCCGGAGGGGGTCGTGGTCCGGGAGACATAGCGCCAGCCGGAGGGGCCGGGCGCGCAGTGGAAGTGTTCTTCGCCGAGGGGGGTGTGATCGTGAGGATCGTGGAGCGAATACCGGCCGCGGGGCATGGGGTCCTTCGGGTTCCTCGGGCTGTACGGGTGCGGTAACGGGGCAGGCCCCCGGCACGGGGGTGCGGGGGCCTGCGCTCGGAACTGCCGCTGAAGCTGTCGGCCTCCCGGCGACCGGTGGGTGAGGCCCACGGTCGCCGGGAGGCAGGGGGTCAGTAGCGGTAGTGGTCGGACTTGTACGGGCCGTCGACCTCGACGCCGATGTACGCGGCCTGCTCGGGGCGCAGGGTCGTGAGCTTCACGCCGAGCGCGGCGAGGTGGAGGCGGGCGACCTTCTCGTCCAGGTGCTTGGGCAGCACGTAGACGTCGGTCGGGTAGTCCTCGGGCTTGGTGAACAGCTCGATCTGGGCCAGGGTCTGGTCCGCGAACGAGTTGGACATCACGAACGAGGGGTGGCCGGTGGCGTTGCCCAGGTTCAGCAGGCGGCCCTCGGACAGCACGATGAGGACCCTGCCGTCGGGGAACGTCCAGGTGTGGACCTGCGGCTTGACCTCGTCCTTGACGATGCCCTCGATCTGCGCCAGGCCGGCCATGTCGATCTCGTTGTCGAAGTGGCCGATGTTCCCGACGATCGCCTGGTGCTTCATCTTGGCCATGTCCGAGGCCATGATGATGTCCTTGTTGCCCGTCGTGGTGACGAAGATGTCGGCCTGTGCCACGACGTCGTCGAGGGTGGCCACCTGGTAGCCGTCCATCGCGGCCTGAAGGGCGCAGATCGGGTCGATCTCGGTGATGATCACGCGGGCGCCCTGTCCGCGCAGGGACTCCGCGCAGCCCTTGCCCACGTCGCCGTAGCCGCAGACGACGGCGGTCTTGCCGCCGATCAGGACGTCGGTGGCGCGGTTGATGCCGTCGATCAGCGAGTGGCGGCAGCCGTACTTGTTGTCGAACTTCGACTTGGTGACCGCGTCATTGACGTTGATCGCCGGGAACAGGAGGGTGCCGTCGCGGTGCATCTCGTACAGCCGGTGCACACCGGTCGTGGTCTCCTCGGTGACACCGCGGATCTCGGACGCCAGCTGGGTCCACTTCTGCGGGGCCTCGCCGAGGGTGCGGTTCAGCAGGGTGAGGATGTAGGCGTACTCCTCGCTGTCCGCGGTCGACGGGTCCGGGGCCGCGCCGGCCTTCTCGAACTCAACGCCCTTGTGGACCAGGAGGGTGGCGTCGCCGCCGTCGTCCAGGATCATGTTCGGGCCGCCGGTGGGGGTGTTCGGCCAGGTCAGAGCCTGCTCCGTGCACCACCAGTACTCCTCCAGCGTCTCGCCCTTCCAGGCGAAGACCGGGACGCCCGCCGGGGCCTCCGGGGTGCCGGTCGGGCCGACGGCGATGGCCGCGGCGGCGTGGTCCTGGGTGGAGAAGATGTTGCAGGAGGCCCAGCGGACATCGGCGCCCAGGGCGACGAGGGTCTCGATGAGCACGGCCGTCTGCACCGTCATGTGCAGCGAGCCGGTGATCCGGGCACCGGCCAGCGGCTGGGCCTCGGCGTACTCCTTGCGGATCGACATCAGGCCGGGCATCTCGTGCTCGGCGAGGGTGATCTCCTTGCGGCCGAAGGCGGCGAGGGAGAGGTCGGCGACCTTGAAGTCCTGGCGATTGGCGACCGTCGTCATAACGGGCTGCTCCTCGTGATGGGTCGAGGGTGGGCTGGGCTGGCTCTGCGACGGCGGGCACACGAATGCCCGGTCGTTCACCAGTGCAGTCCGTCGGAGGCCCTCTGTCCCTCGGCCGGTCCACAGGGATGCGGACCGATCAACCGCCATCAGCAGCGACGTCTGTGTCTCACATGAATCTACACCGAACGGCCCAGTGAGCCCCAGTCCGTTCAAGTAACCGGGGCGTGCACCGGGCCGTCGAGGGCTGAACGTCGGTGGTTCAGTGGCCGGATTCCTCCGGGGCCGGGCCACCGGGCTGCTTGCCCGGGTTGGTGCCGGCCGCGGCGGCCTCCGCGTTGAAGATGTCCGGCTCCAGGTAGATGACCCGGGCGATCGGGACGGCTTCGCGGATCCGGTTCTCGGCGGCGTTGATGGCGTGGGCGACCTCGACGGCGGTGTCGTCGTGCCGGACCGCGATCTTGGCGGCGACCAGCAGTTCCTCGGGACCGAGGTGGAGCGTACGCATGTGGATGATGCGCGTCACCGTGTCGCCGTCGACCACGGCGGCCTTGATCTTCTCGACCTCCTCGATGCCCGCGGACTCACCGAGCAGCAGGGACTTGGTCTCGGCGGCGAGGACGATCGCGATGATGATCAGCAGGATGCCGATGCAGAGGGTGCCGATGCCGTCCCAGACGCCGTTGCCGGTGCCCAGCGCCAGACCGACGCCCGCGAGGGCAAGGATCAGGCCGACGAGGGCGCCGAGGTCCTCAAGCAGGACGACGGGCAGCTCGGGGGCCTTCGCGCGGCGGACGAACTCCGTCCAGGAACGCGTGCCCCGGGTCTGGTTGGACTCCTTGATCGCCGTACGGAAGGAGAAGCTCTCCGCGATGATCGCGAAGATCAGCACACCGACCGGCCAGTACCAGGCCTCGATCTCATGGGGGTGCTTGATCTTCTCGTAGCCCTCGTAGATCGCGAACATGCCACCGACCGAGAAGAGGACGATGGAGACGAGGAAGGCGTAGATGTAGCGCTCGCGCCCGTACCCGAAGGGGTGCTGGGGAGTGGCTTCGCGCTGGGCCTTCTTGCCGCCGAGCAGCAGCAGGCCCTGGTTGCCGGAGTCGGCGAGCGAGTGGACGCTCTCCGCGAGCATCGACGACGAGCCACTGAAGAGGAACGCCACGAATTTGGCCACCGCGATCGCGAGGTTGGCTGCCAGCGCCGCCACGATCGCCTTGGTTCCGCCTGACGCGCTCATGAGTGCGTGGTGTCCCTTCCTCGGTGCGGCACGGGCGGCCGCGCATACGGCCGCCCGTTACGGCCGCGTATTACGGCGGCACATTGTTGCAGTCGTTGGTGCGGACGGTACGTCAGGCCACCACGGTGGCACGGAAGAGTGTGCCGGTTCCGGAAGCTTGCACCGTTTCGCCCGCCGGTACGAACACCGATTCCCCGGCAGCGAGGGCAAGGTCTCCGACCTGGGGGGCACCGGCCGTGCAGAGCACGATCTGCGGGGTCGCGACGGTCAGTTCGACGGGCGCGGCGCCCGGCGCGAGGTCGTAGCGCGACAGCCGGAATTCCTCGGCCGGGGTCTCGTACGGCTCCTCGCCGGAGGGGGACGCCTCGGGGCGCAGGACGTCGGGGTCGGTGGCCTCGAAGCGGACGATGCGCAGGAGTTCGGGGACGTCGATGTGCTTCGGGGTGAGTCCGCAGCGCAGCACGTTGTCCGAATTGGCCATGATCTCCACGCCGAGGCCGTCGAGATAGGCGTGCGGGACACCGGCGCCGAGGAACAGCGCCTCGCCCGGTTCGAGCTGGACGTAGTTCAGCAGCATCGCCGCGATGACACCGGGATCGCCGGGGAAGTGGTGGGCTATCCGGGCGTACGGGGCGTGGGCGCCGCCGAGCCGGTCGGCCGCCGCCGCGGCCTCGGTCACGGTGTCCGCCATCTCCGCCGGGTCGGCGGTGAGGATCGCCGTGAGCACCTCGCGCAGCGCCGCCTCTTCGGGGTGGGCGCGGAGCAGGTCCACGTACGGCTTGAGGGAACCGACTCCGAGGGCCTCGATCGCGTCGGCCGCCTCGGCGGGCCGGCGGAAGCCGCACAGCCCGTCGAAGGGGGTGAGCGCGCAGATCAGCTCGGGCTTGTGGTTGGCGTCCTTGTACGTGCGGTGGGGGGCGTCGATCGGGACGCCCCGGCTCTCCTCGTCCGCGTACCCCTTGGCCGCCTGTTCGAGGTCGGGGTGGACCTGGAGGGAGAGGGGGGCGCCCGCCGCGAGCAGCTTGAGCAGGAAGGGGAGGCGGGGGCCGAACCTGGCGACGGCGGCCGGGCCCAGTTCGCGTTCGGGGTCGGCGTCGATGACCTCGGTGAGGGGGCGTTCCCCGCCGTCGGCGCCGGGGCGGGTGATACGGGAAGGGGCTCCTGGGTGGGCGCCCATCCACATCTCGGCCTGGGGCTCACCGGTGGGAGCGACGCCGAGCAGTGCGGGGATGGCCGTGGTGGAGCCCCAGGCGTAGGGGCGCACGGTGTTGGACAGCCTGTCCATGGAGATCGTCCTCGGGGGATGAGTCAGGGGATTCGTCGGGCAACGGTGTCGAGCGGACGCGGCAGGCCGCGTCAGGGCACACGCACGCGCAGGCGGGTCAGGGCCCGGGTACCGCGGCGAGTGACAGATAGACCGCGGCGAAGTCGGTGACGGCGAGCAGCTCGGCCAGGGCTTCGAGCTCGCTGCCGTCCTCCGGTTCGAGTTCGCTGACCGCCGTGTCGTGGCCGAGCGCCAGTTCGCGCGCCGCCGGGTAGGCGCTCAGGCCGCTGGTGGGCCGGTCCCGGAGCAGAACGACCCTGGCCCGCAGGGTCTCGCGCTCGTTGACACGGTCACGGAAGAAGTCGTCGGGGTCGGCCCCGGCCGCGAAGTCCCCGGCCAGCAGCGCACCGTGCGAGGGCAGCGCCTGCGGGAGTTCGGCGGCGAGCGCCGGGCGGCCCGCGAGCTCGGACAGTACGGCGGCGAAGCGGCGGCCGACCGGGCCCGCGGACTCACCCTCCGTCCACAGCAGCGGCAGGCTGTCGGCGAGCTCGGCGGCGAGGGTCTTCGCCGGGTTGCTGTACGTGGCGATGGCCGGGCCGCAGCGTTCGGCGGTGCGGTCCAGGCGGTCGGCCACCTTCTGGAGGTCCTCGGCGGAGGCGGTCACCAGGCCCGCCCGGTCCAGGAGTGCCAGCAGCGGGGTGAGCAGCGCCCAGAGGGTGCCCGGTCCGGCGGCCGAGGTCTCCGCGTCGTACTCGCCGTGCGGGGCCGCCGCCATCGGTACGACGAGGCCGTGCACCCCGTCGACCGCTTCGCGCAGGGGCGAGCGGGTGGGGGCCACCGCGACGACGGTGCAGCCGCGCCGGTAGGCCTGTTCGGCGAGCAGGGCGAGACCCGGTTCGGAACCGTCGGCCGTGGCGATGAGCAGCAGGTCCACGGATCCCGCCCAGCCGGGGAGCGCCCAGCGCAGGGCTCCGGCGGCGGGGGCGACGCCCGAGGGGCGGATACGGGTCACCGGGGCGGCGGCCCCCGCCAGTGCGCCGATCAGGTCGGCGACCCCGGACGCGGCGGTGCCCGGTCCCGCGACGAGGACGGCACGGGGCCTGCCCTCCGGGTTCAGGTTGCCGATGCCGGCCTCGGCGGCGTGCCGGGCGGCGGTACGGACCCGGGCACCTGCCTCGGCGGCGCCGCGGAGCAGACCGCGGCGGTCGGCTCGGGCCAGGGCTTCCGGGGCGTCGAGCAGCGACTCGTCGAGCATGGTGGTGGGCCTCCGATCACCGAACGGATGCGGGGTGCGAGATCCGGGGTACGGGTACGGGGTACGGCGGTGGTGGGCGCCGCCCGCCCGCGCCCCGTACGCGCGGCGCTCGTTGTCAGGCGGGGCGGCGGGCCTCGTCGACGAGCAGGACCGGGATGCCGTCCCGTACCGGGTAGGCCAGGCCGCAGTCGGTACCGGTGCAGACCAGCTCCGGGCTGTCGGCCGCCGACCGGTCGTCGAGCGGAGAGTGACAGGCCGGGCAGGCGAGGATCTCCAGAAGGCCGGCTTCGAGCGGCATGGGGTGAGTCCCTTCGAGCGTTCGAACAAGCGGTTCGGGTTCGCGTGGATCAGGCGTCGTCAGCCTACCGCCGGGGTGGCGGGGGCGCGGCCCGGCGGGGGCGTCCGCGACGGGGGCGGGGGCGTCCGCGGAGGACCGGCTCGGCGCACGGACCGGGCAGCACGGACCGGGCGGCCCGTGGACCGCTCAGCGCCGACCGGGCGGGTTCGGCGGACGGCCCTCAGCCCCGGACCACCGACAGGACCTCGTCGCGCACCGCCCTCATCGTCTCCTCGTCCCTCGCCTCGACGTTGAGACGCAGCAGCGGCTCCGTGTTGGAGGCCCGGAGGTTGAACCACCAGTCGGCGGAGGTGGCCGTGAGGCCGTCGAGCTCGTCGAACGTGACGTCGTCGCGGTCGCCGTACGCCGCCTTGATCGCGGCCAGACGGCCCTCCTGGTCGTCGACCGTGGAGTTGATCTCGCCGGAGCCCGTGTACCGGTCGTACTGGGCGACCAGTTCGGACAGCGGGCCCTGCTGGCCACCCAGCGCGGCCAGGACGTGGAGGGCGGCGAGCATGCCCGTGTCGGCGTTCCAGAAGTCCCGGAAGTAGTAGTGCGCGGAGTGCTCGCCGCCGAAGATCGCGCCGTGCGCGGCCATCTCCGCCTTGATGAAGGAGTGGCCCACCCGGGTCCGGACGGGGTTTCCGCCGTTCTCGCGGATCACCTCCGGGACCGACCAGGAGGTGATCAGGTTGTGGATGACGGTGCCCTCGCCGCCGTTGCGGGCCAGTTCGCGGGCGGCGACCAGGGCCGTGATCGCGGACGGGGAGACTCCGGCGCCCCGCTCGTCGACCACGAAGCAGCGGTCCGCGTCCCCGTCGAAGGCGAGGCCCAGATCGGCGCCCTCGGCGAGCACACGGGCCTGGAGGTCGACGATGTTCTTCGGGTCGAGGGGGTTGGCCTCGTGGTTCGGGAAGGTGCCGTCCAGCTCGAAGTACAGGGGTACGAGGTCGAGCGGGAGGCCGGCGAAGACCGTCGGGACCGTGTGGCCGCCCATGCCGTTGCCCGCGTCCACGACGACCTTGAGGGGCCTGATTCCGTCGAGTTCGACCAGCCCCAGCAGGTGCGCGGCGTAGTCGGTCAGGGTGTCGCGCTCGCCGACCGTGCCCGGGGTGGTGGTCGCGGGGATCTGCGGAGCACCGTTTTCGGACCACTGTTCGACCAGGGTGCGGATCTCGGTCAGCCCGGTGTCCTGGCCCACGGGGGCGGCTCCGGCCCGGCACATCTTGATGCCGTTGTACCGCGCCGGGTTGTGCGAGGCCGTGAACATCGCCCCCGGCAGGTCCAGCGCCCCCGACGCGTAGTAGAGCTGGTCCGTCGAGCAGAGCCCGATCAGCGTGACATCGGCGCCGCGGGCCGCCGCGCCCCGGGCGAAGGCACCGGCCAGGCCCGGTGACGACGGCCTCATGTCGTGCCCGATCACGATCGCGTCCGCCGCGGTGACCTGGACGAACGCCGCCCCGAACAGCTCGGCCAACGGCTCGTCCCACTGGTCGGGCACCACTCCGCGCACGTCGTACGCCTTGACGAGCTGCGACAGATCAGCAACCACGGCCGGTCCTCCTGGGGGTTGGGGCGGAGCGCCCAAACTACCCGGCCGGGCCGAGGGGTCAGGAGTCCGGGGAACGCAGTACGCGCAGGTGACCGCGGCGCGCGACCTCGACCGGATCCGCGGAGCGGGGGCCCCGGCCCCCGCCGTCCGGCCCGCGGTCCTGCGGGCGCGCGGCTTCCCGTACGGCATTGGCGAGCGCTTCGAGGTCGTCGCCGCTGGGGCGTGAGGGGGCGGAGCCGTCGGAGAGCCGCACCACCTCCCAGCCGCGCGGGGCGGTGAGCCGCTCACTGTGTTCGGCGCAGAGGTCGTAACAGTGGGGCTCGGCGTAGGTGGCGAGCGGGCCGAGGACCGCAGTCGAGTCGGCATAGACGTACGTCAGTGTCGCGACGGCAGGGCGGCCGCACGCGGTGCGCGAACAGCGACGTACAGGGCTCACGATGTTGGACGGTACCGCACTCTTGAGCGGGCTGCGACGACTCCCCCACAGGTCACCCCACCGTGTCGCGCTGTGACCTCCCGCACAGAGGTCCCCGGGGGTACTGCCGTGACCTGCGCGAGGGCGGGAAAGCGCGTGCTGCGACCGGAACGCCCCGCTCACCCCGGAGGAGGGGGAGCCGACGCCGGGCGAGGGCCCGGAGATCGGATTCGGGGCCGGAAACGGGCTCAACCTTGGCCGGAATGGTCGACTGCCGACCGGTGGCCGGGCCGCGACACGGACGCTCTCCGCCCGCCCCGGGGAGGGTTACGCTGCGTCGGTGATGGACAGTCCCGTACCGCCCAGCCCGTCCGAACCGCGGCCCCGTCGCCGTGACCGCCATGGCCGCGGCATGCGGGGGCCCGTCGCCCCGCCCCAGGTGCCCCTGTCCGTGAGCCGGGCGGAGACGTTCCGCGACCTGGTCCAGGACTCGGTGGAGCGGCTGGAGCGTCGCTGGCCCCAGCTGGCCGAGGTGGACTTCGTGGTCCTCGATGTGCCGGGCACGCTGGAGGAGACCGTTCCGCTGGGCAGCGCGCTGGCCGCCGCCAAGGGGCGGCCCGCGCAGATCGTCATCTACCGGCGCCCCGTGGAGATCCGCACCAAGAGCCGCGACGAGCGTGCGCTGCTGGTGCACGAGGTCGTCGTGGAGCAGGTCGCGGATCTGCTGGGCCTGGCTCCCGAGTCGGTGGACCCCCGGTACGGGCAGGACTGACCCCGCGCCGGGAGCGGTGGGGCCCTACGAAGGCCGGTGAAGCGGTACGGGCGGGGCCGGCGCCCCGCCCGTACGCGGAAGACCGCGCGGGCCTCAGTCGGCCAGGACCGACAGATCCTGCCTCGTCGACGGGACGGCGACCGTTCCCCTGTCGTCCGCCAGTGTCTGCACCGTGAACATCTGGACGCCGCCCTCGGGAAGCGCGAGCGTGCGGGCGGCGTGCACCGGGCCGCCCGATTCCGGCTCGACCGTCAGCGCGTAGGTGCCCTTGAGCCCGGCCGGGACCGGCGGGGTGACCGCGAGCGTCGTACCGGCCTTGACCGTGTACGTCTTGACGGTCCGTTCGCCGCCCTCGCTGCCCGCCGACGCGGTGACCTTCACCTTGGCCGTCGCCCCCGGCGCGGTCAGGGAGAGCGTCGAGCCCTTGGCCCGGTTGTCGGCGGCGGTGGCCCGCTCGCCCACCGGACCGGTCGCCGGGATGTAGGCGATCTCCTGCTTGGCGCCGGTGCCGCGCACCACCCGCAGGGCGGCCACGACCGGCGTCGCCCGGCTGCTCTGGACGGGAGTCAGCCGCAGGGAGCCCGCCTCGCCCCGGGTCACGTCCTTCAGGTCGAGGGTCGCGGTCATCCCCGACTTGATGTGCAGGGTGTCGTTGCCGGCCGGGGCGAACGTCGCCGTCCCGCCCAGCAGCTGCACCTTCACGTCCGCGTCGTCCTCGCCGGGGGCGAAGGCCACCAGCTGTACGGAGGTGGCGTCGGCCGGGATGCCGGGCATCACGAGGGTGCCCGCCGGGTCCGCGGCGGCCGTCAGCCAGTCGCTTCCCGCCTTGTCCTCCGCGACACCGACGACGGCGCCGACCCGACCGGTACGGGTGGTGACATGGGCGGTCACCCCGTCCACGGCCTCACCGGTCAGGGTGGAGACCAGCACCGCGACGCTCGACCGGGGCTGGAGCGTGTAGCCCTCGCTCCCGTCGGACTTGAGGAGCCCCTCGGGACCGTACAGCTCGATGTCGGCCACGGCGGCCGTGTCGTCCGGGTTGGTGAGGTGGATGTAGTCCTGACGGGACTTCGCGGTGCTCACTCCGGGGAACCAGAAGTCCGTGTCGGGTGCCGTGCAGCCGACCCCGAGGAGCCCGCGGCTGTCACCTGCGGCGACGACGGTCGTCTGCTGGGCGGTCCAGCCGGGGGCCGAGGAGCCGGTGGCGGTGCCGACCAGGGCGGGGGCGTCGGCGCCGGAGGCCTCGGCGGTGGCCGGCTTGCCGGGCTCCTTCACGGAGATGACCGGCTTCTCGGCCTTCTCCTTCGCCTTCCTCGCCTTTTCCTCGGCCTTCTTGATCTTCTTGGGGTCCTTCTCGGTCTTCTCGTCGGTCTCCGGCGTCGCGTCCTCGTCGTCCGCGACCGGCACGGCCGGCTTCAGCTCGGCGCCGCTCGCGGCCGGGGCGTCCTTCCCGGTGGCGCCCTGCCCCGCCGGGGTGAACGAGGTGTACCGCGTGTCCGCGAGATCGGAGCCGCTGGGCGCCGGACAGAGCAGGCTGGAGCGTTCGACGGGCAGCCGGGAAGTGGGCTTCGCCTCCGTCGTATCCCCCTCGCCGGGCGCGGTGAGCGCGGCGAACCCGGTGACGGCGGCGAGGGCGACGGTGCCCGCGATGAGGGACAGGTGGGTGGACTTCACTCGGACTCGCCTCGCGATGCGTTACCGGACTGCCACGGGGCCTGGCCCGGGGCCGGGTTGTCGACGTGCTCGTTGTACTGGACGGGGTCGGCGGTGCCGGGGTACTGCCCATGTCCGGTGTGACCGTCGGGGTCGATGTGACCGTTGGGGTCGTGCTGCCCCGGGTACCGCTGCGGCTGCCCCTGGAACTGCTGTGGCTGTTCCTGGTACTGCTGCTCCGGGTACTGCTGTGCCTGTTCCTGGTACGGGACCTGGCCCTCGTACGCCGGGTAGCCCGCGTTCTGCTGCTGGTACGGGTCGTACGCGGCGTTCTGCTGCTGGTACGGGTCGGGCTGCTGGTACGGGTACTGCGTGTAGTCGGCGCCCTGGTACTGCTGCTGACCGTCCCACTCCCCGTACTGCTGCTGCGGCACGGCCGCGTAGTCGCCGGTGTCCTGCTGCCGGGTGTAGGCCGCCTGCCCGTCCGGGGACACGGCGTACGGGTCGGTGTTCTGCTGCGCGGGGATGTACTCCCCGGGCGCACCCGCCTCCGCCACCGGCGCCCCTTCCGGCCGGTCCTGCTGATCCGGGTGAGCCTGGTGACTCGGCTGATGCGGCTGGGGTGTTCCGCCGTCCTGGGCGGTCTCCGCCGGTTGCGCCTCGGCCTCCGCCTCCGCCTGCGCGGCGGCGCGCAGCCTGCGGGCGCGGCGGCCGTCGCCCTCGATCGGCTCCGCGACGACGGCCTCCTCCTCGGGCAGGTCGTCGTCGATCTCCCGGCGGCGGCCCGGCAGGGCCAGGACCACCAGCACGACGGCGAGGGCGACCTGCGTCCAGATCCACGCGGTGTGCGTGATCGGGGTGTCGTACGTGAGGTCCAGCCGGCCGCCGTCGGCGGGGAGTTCGAAGCCCTGGGCCCAGCCGTCGACCGTCTTCCGGTTCAGCGGCTTGCCGTCGAGCGTGGCCTGCCAGCCGGGGTCGGCGGCATCGGCGATCCGCAGCACCCGGCCCGGACCGCCTGCGGGAATCTCGGAGTGCGCCTCGACCGGGAGCGAGGCGACGGGCTGCCGCTCGCCCTCGCCCGACGGGACGATCATGATCCGGGCCACCTGCTGGTCGACCCGCCACAGGGCGCTGCCGTCCAGCTGGCTGAGCCGGCTCAGGCCGGGGGTCGAGTCGAGCACCCGGCTCATCTGGCGCGGTGCCCCGTCCCGTACGAGGACGTAGCGGATCGCGAAACCGCTCAGCTGGCTGCCCTGGTCGGCGCCGGAACCGGCGACCAGGTTGGCGACGACCTTGTCGAGGTGGCTGTTGCTGCCGCCCGACTCCGTCAGCTCGGCGTCACCGAGCCGGGCGCCCGAGCCGCGGGCCAGGGTGTAGTCGACGGAATTCACCGATGTGCCACCGAGCACCAGGGTGCGCGGCTGGTCGCGGGTGGCGCTCTCCTCGGCCACGAACGCGGGCACCTGCACGGGATCGCGCCGCTCCAGCGGACCGTCGGCGCCGCCGAACATCCAGCCGAAGGCGGCCAGTACGGGAGCCGCGGCGGCGGCCAGCGCGATCAGCGCGGCGACGGGCTGGCGCCAGCCGAAGCTGAGCGCGGCGACGCGCACCCGGGCGCCGTCCGCCCCGAGCAGGGCGGCGGCGATCAGGGCGATGCCGTAGACGAGCGTGGCGGGTCCGGCCCAGCTGGAGCCGTTGGTGATGCCCGCGAAGAGCAGCGCGACGAGCGCGACGGCCCAGGCGGTACGGATGGCGAACTGCCGCTCCCCGCGCATCAGCGCGGCCAGCGCCGCCAGCACGATGCCGAGAAGCAGGACGCCGCCTGCGGCCTTGGGGCCGCCGGGGCTGATCCCGAGCAGGTCGAGCGCGGAGGCCGTGCCCGTACCGAGATCCAGGCCCGCCTCCTTCAGGAAGGCGGACGGGCTGGTCAGCAGGGACAGCGACCAGGGGGCGAGGATCAGCATCGGGGTGCCGACGGCGGCGAGGAAGCGCAGCCCGTACGCCGTGATGTCCTTCCGGCGCAGCGCCAGCACACCGAGGCCGAGCACCACGGCGAGCGGCCAGACGACGGGTGTGAAGGCCATCGTGAAGGTGAGCAGCAGGGCGTAGGCCCAGGTGGCACGCCAGCTGCCGCGAGCGGTGCCGCTGCCCGCGCGCATCCCGTGGGCGGCGACGGCGGCGCGGGCGATCAGCGGGAGCAGCACGGCCAGTACGGCGGTGCCGAGGCGGCCGGTGGCCAGTGCTCCGGTCGCGGCCGGCAGGAAGGCGTACGCGATGCTCGCCCAGGCCCGCAGCAGCCGCGATTCGAGCAGCGGCCGGGAGGCGAAGTAGGCGGTGAGTCCGGCCAGCGGGACGGAGCAGACCAGGAGCAGGGTGAGCGCGAAGCCGGTGGAGCCGAGGAACAGTGCGGACAGCGCCGAGATCAGGGCGAGGTACGGCGGCGCGGACTCGGTGTTGCCGGTGCCGACCGGGTGCCAGGCGTCGGCGTACCGCCCCCAGAGGTCGGCGACGTCACCGGGCGCGGGCAGCAGCGCGCCGCCCGCGAGCGCGCCGCCGCTCAGGAGGCCACGGCAGGCGATGAGGGAGACCACGAGCAGCAGCGCGAAGAGCACCGGACCCGGCTTGCGGCCGACCTTCTTGAGCCGGGCGAACTGGTCGATCTCCAGGAAGTCGGCGTCGTCCCCGCCCGGTCCGGACTCCACGGCTCCGTGCCGGGAGCCGCCGGAGTCGGCGTCGGCGCGGCCACCGAAGTTGCCCGCGACCTGATCGACGGTGGCGCGGACGGTGGCGCCCGGCGGCGGGAAGAGCGCGCGCAGTTCGGCGGCGTCCACCGATCCCTTGCCCCGGCTCCGGCGCGCGGCGAGGATCCGGCCGGGCCGCAGCAGGGTGCCGAAGAGTCCGGCGACCTCGTCGAGCGCCTGGCCGGGCACCTTGCCGACCAGGTAGGCGAGGGTGCGCAGCAGGGTGCCGACGACGAGCCGGAGCAGGACCCAGGGCAGGGCCTTGCCCGCGGTGTTGACGAGCATGGTGTAGGCCGCGCCCGCCTTGTCGACGCGGTGCGGGCTGGAGACCGAGCGGCCGGCGCAGTCGATGGGACGGCGTTCCCGGGCGGATGCCTCGGCGTGCCGCAGGACGGCGTCGGGGGCGACGAGCACCCGGTGTCCCGCCATGTGGGCGCGCCAGCAGAGGTCGACGTCATCGCGCATCAGCGGGAGTCTGCGGTCGAAGCCGCCGAGTTCCTCCCACACATCACGGCGGATCAGCATGCCGGCGGAGGAGACGGAGAGCACGGTACGGACCTGGTCGTGCTGGCCCTGGTCCTGTTCGCGGCGGTCGAGCCCGGTCCAGCGGCGCCCGCTGTTGGCGATGGAGACGCCGACTTCGAGGAGCTGCTTGCGGTCGTACCAGCCGCGCAGTTTGGGTCCGACGATCGCGGCGTGCCGGTCGGTGTCCACCACTCGCAGCATCGCGGCGAGCGCGTCGGGCGCGGGTGCGCAGTCGTCGTGCAGCAGCCAGAGCCACTGGACGGGTTCGCCGTGCGGCAGTTCCGGCAGGTCGTAGTTCTCGTCGACCCAGGTCCGGCTGACGGGGTCCCAGCCGCTGGGGCGCTTGAGGTACGGCAGGTCGTCGGGGGTGAGGACACCGGCCGTGCGGGCCGCCTCGTCGACGGCGGTGCCGAAGCTCGTACGGCGTGCGAGGTGCAGGACGCGTTCGTCGCCGAGTGCCTCGGTGACCAGCCGCGCGGAGTCGTCGGCGCTGCCGGTGTCGGCGGCGACGACGTTCTGTACGGGGCGTTCCTGCCCGAGCAGCCCGGAGAGCGCGTCGGGGAGCCAGCGTGCGCCGTCATGGGAGACGAGCACGGCGGTGACGACGTGCCGGGGGAACTCTGGGGCGGCGGCGACCGCGTTCGGCGCCGCCGAGTGGCTGTGCACGGACATCGAGGTACGGGCCCTCCGGCCGGGTCCGGGGGGCGTCCCCCCGGGGGCTGCATCGGTGTACACGCGCGCCCCGGCGGGGCGTTGGCGCGTCTCGGACGGGGCCCCACACTAACGGTACGGGTGGGCGGGGGTGTCGCCGAGCAGCGGAACGGGGGCGGACACACGGACGGCCCGTCGCCCGGACCCTTGCGGGAGGATACGGAGGACGGGCCGTCGGCGTGGCCGCGTGCGGGCCCGGCCGGGGCGACGGGGACGACTGCCCCCGGCACGGCCGCGAGCGGGGCTACGACCGGAGATTCGGGCGGGGCCTTCCGACGGCGGCCTCGGGCGGCTGCCCCGTCACGGCGGCCCCGCGTGCCGCCCTCATGTGCGTCCCCGGCCGGCGCGGCGACCGGTGCGGCGGACGGCACCCCGGGGGACGCCCCGGGTGACGCCTCTGGACGGCGGCTGGACGGCTGCTAGATGGCGGCCTTCTTGAGGCGCCTTCGCTCCCGCTCGGAGAGCCCGCCCCAGATACCGAAACGTTCGTCGTTGGCAAGGGCGTACTCAAGGCATTCCGAACGGACTTCACAGGCGAGGCAGACCTTCTTCGCCTCGCGGGTGGATCCGCCCTTCTCGGGAAAGAAGGACTCGGGATCGGTCTGGGCGCACAGTGCGCGCTCCTGCCAGCCGAGTTCCTCGTCCGCGTCCTCGACCAGCAGTTGCTGGAACAGCTCGGTCATGTGCGCCCCTCGTCTGTCTCTTGCGTCCCGTGATGCGGCCGCTACTGATGGCGGCCGAACGACACGAGTGAAATTACAAGTGTGTAGCTCCGAGCCAGTCAAGCGAGGATCTGCTATTGGCCCAGGTATTCACTCTGCGGAACCAAGCCTATGCGGAAAGTGTGCAAATCACCAAAAACCTGACATGTGCCACAGGCTCCTGCCGCGACGCGCCCTCACCAGGTGAGACGAGTAAGCCCCTCCCCGTGTTGCGATTCGATCACTGAAGCGACCAGGATCACAGTCAGGTCACGGGATTCCAGCGGCGTTTTGAAGGCGCGCTCGATGCGCCACATCTCCTGCGCCACAGGTGAAGAAACCTTTCTTCACCCCTGGCAACCGGAAGGGGTGAAACATTACCCCCCAAATCGGTCAATGGGTTGACAGGGGGCGATCCAGCCGGTCTCCTTGATGTCATGCCAGCGACCTCAGCGATGCACGTCACCCACGTCCGTGGGTTCCGTACCGCTGTTCAGGCCCGCTGTTGCTGTTCCAGCTGTCACAGCTGTTGAAGCCCCTGAGGCTCCAGCTCTGATCCAGCACAACTCTCCGCAGCGCATCCCGTTCTCCGACGGCCGCACCCGGCCGTCTCCCGCTCGTCGCGGGCTCCCCGCACGTGCACCCCCCATGCCGAGGACCACCTCACCCATGAACAGCGACAGCGACCTTCAGATCGCCGGCGACATCCTGGAGGTCCAGCACCTTCTCCAGCCGGCCCGTGAACACCCCTCCACCGTGGCCGAGTTCGCCGGACTCGCCCGCTCCATCGCCGCCGACCGCGCGCAGTGGGCCCCGCTCGTGCGGTTCGACACGACCACCCGCTGGTACCACCGGCTGCGCACCGGCCCCGGCTACGAGGTCTGGCTGCTCAGCTGGGTTCCCGGACAGGGCAGCGGACGGCACGACCACGGTCCGTCCTCCGGCGCGCTGACCGTGCTGGAGGGCGAGTTGACCGAACACAGCGGGCGCGGCAGCCGCGTCCTGGGCTCCGGCGCGCAGCGGGTGTTCGCCCCCGGGTACGTCCACGAAGTGGTCAACGACTCGCTCGAACCGGCCGTCAGTCTGCACATCTACTACCCGGGTCTGACCGACATGCCGATGCACTCCGCCCAATGCGCCCCGGCGGCCATGGATGTCGTACCGGCCTGACAAACTGCTGTCCATGCGCATTGTGGTTCTGGCCGGCGGTATCGGTGGTGCTCGTTTTCTGCGTGGCCTCAAGCAGGCCTCGCCCGACGCGGACATCACGGTGATCGGCAACACGGGTGACGACATCCATCTGTTCGGGCTGAAGGTCTGCCCCGACCTCGACACCGTGATGTACACCCTCGGCGGTGGCATCGACGAGGAGCAGGGCTGGGGGCGCACGGACGAGAGCTTCCACGTCAAGGAGGAGCTGGCGGCCTACGGCGTGGGACCGGACTGGTTCGGGCTCGGCGACCGTGACTTCGCGACCCACATCGTCCGTACGCAGATGCTCGGCGCGGGCTATCCGCTGAGCGCGGTCACCGAGGCGCTCTGCGCGCGCTGGCAGCCGGGGGTCCGGCTGCTGCCGATGTCCGACGACCGGGTCGAGACTCATGTCGCGGTCGATGTGGACGGCGAGAGCAAGGCCGTCCACTTCCAGGAGTACTGGGTGAAGCTGCGGGCCTCGGTCGAGGCGCAGGCGATCGTGCCGGTCGGCGCGGAGCAGGCCAAGCCGGCCCCGGGGGTGCTGGAGGCCATCGCCGCGGCCGATGTCATCGTCTTCCCGCCGTCCAACCCCGTGGTGTCGGTGGGGACGATCCTCGCCGTGCCGGGGATCCGGGAAGCCATCGCCGAGGCCGGGGTGCCGGTCGTCGGCCTCTCCCCCATCGTCGGGGGCGCCCCCGTGCGGGGCATGGCGGACAAGGTGCTGGCGGCGGTGGGCGTAGAGTCGACGGCCGCGGCGGTGGCCCAGCACTACGGTTCGGGACTGCTGGACGGCTGGCTGGTCGACACGGTGGACGCCGGGGCGGTCGGCGAGGTCGAGGCGGCGGGGATCCGCTGCCGCGCGGTGCCGCTGATGATGACGGACGTGGACGCGACGGCCGAGATGGCCCGCCAGGCGCTGGTCCTGGCCGAGGAGGTCCGGGCATGAGCGGCGCCGGCACCGGGACGCCCTCCTTCCGGGTGTGGGCACTGCCCGGGATTCCCGAGGTGCGGGCGGGGGACGACCTCGCGAAGCTGATCGCCGCCGCGGAGCCGGGGCTGGTGGACGGCGATGTCCTGCTCGTCACCTCGAAGATCGTCTCCAAGGCGGAGGGCCGGATCGTCGAGGCGGCGGACCGGGAGGCGGCGATAGACGCCGAGACGGTACGTGTGGTGGCGCGGCGCGGACCCCTGCGGATCGTGGAGAACCGGCAGGGGCTGGTCATGGCCGCGGCCGGTGTCGACGCCTCGAACACACCCGCCGGGACCGCGCTGCTGCTGCCCGAGGACTCCGACGCCTCGGCGCGGGCCATACGGGACGGGCTGCGGGACACGCTCGGGGTCGAGATCGGCGTGGTCGTCACGGACACCTTCGGGCGGCCCTGGCGCAACGGGCTGACCGATGTCGCGATCGGGGCGGCCGGGGTCCGGGTGCTGGACGATCTGCGCGGCGGGACGGACACGTACGGCAATCCGCTCAGCGCCACCGTCGTCGCGACCGCGGACGAGCTGGCCGCGGCGGGCGACCTGGTCAAGGGCAAGGCGGCGGGGTTGCCGGTCGCGGTGGTGCGGGGGCTTTCGCATGTCGTGGGCGCACCCGGTGACGAGGATCCGGGGGCACGGGCCCTGGTGCGGGTCGCGGCCGACGACATGTTCCGGCTCGGGACCTCGGAAGCGGTGCGCGAGGCGGTGTCCCTGCGGCGCACGGTGCGCGAGTTCACGGACGAGCCGGTGGACCCGGGGGCGGTACGGCGTGCCGTGGCCTCGGCGCTGACCGCTCCGGCGCCGCACCACACGACGCCGTGGCGGTTCGTCCTGCTGGAGTCCGCCGAGTCGAAGACCCGGCTGCTCGACGCGATGCGGGACGCGTGGACCGCGGATCTGCGGCGCGACGGCAAGGACGAGGAGTCGATCACGAAGCGGGTGCGGCGGGGCGATGTGCTGCGCAACGCGCCGTATCTCGCGGTGCCGTGCCTGGTGATGGACGGCTGCCACACCTATGGGGACGAGCGCCGGGACACGGCGGAGCGCGAGATGTTCGTGGTCGCGGCCGGAGCGGGCGTGCAGAACTTCCTGGTGGCGCTGGCGGGTGAGCGGCTGGGCTCGGCGTGGGTGTCCTCGACGATGTTCTGCCGGGACGTGGTGCGGGAGGTGCTGGAGCTTCCGGAGTCCTGGGATCCGTTGGGCGCGGTGGCGATCGGGCACGCGGCGGGCGCTCCGCGGGAGCGGGGCGTCCGGGACGTGGCGGAGTTCGTCACCGTGCGGTGAGAAGGGCCCGTACGGAGAGACGTGCCCGGGGAGAAGTGCCCGTGCGGGGAGCGGCCTGGGCCACGCGGTGAGGCGGCGGGGGCCGCTGTTCGTCACAGGGGCGCGATGTTGCCCGGGGTCATCCGGGGTGCGCGCCTCTTCGGGGTGTGGCCCGAGAGCAGGATCAGCCGGGTCGCCCGGTGGCGCTGCCCCTCGTACGGGGCGAGCAGACTCAGCATGGCCGCGTCGTCGGCGTTCCTGTCGCCGGCGAGCGCGTGGCCGACGATGCCCGGGAGGTGGAGGTCGCCGACCGTGACCGCGTCCGGCGAGCCGTTGGAACGCTGAAGCGTTTCGGCCGAGGTCCAGGGGCCGATACCGGGGATCAGTTCCAGACGGGCCTTCGCCTCGGGCAGCTCCATCCCGGCCGCCTCCTCCATCCGGCGGGCCACCCGGACCGCTCGCAGGATCGTCGAGGAACGCTTGCTGTCGACGCCCGCCCGGTGCCATTCCCAGGACGGGATCATCGACCAGCCGCGCGGGTCCGGCATCACGTGCAGGCCCAGGTCCGTGACCGGCCCGGGGGCCGGGGTCCCATGCGTCCGGACCAGGTATCGCCAGGCGCGGTACGCCTCGTCGGTGGTGACCTTCTGTTCCAGCACCGACGGGATCAGGGATTCCAGGACCAGGCCCGTGCGCAGCAGCCGCAGCCCCGGGCGGTGGTGCCGGGTCAGGGCGAGCAGCCGGTGACGCGGGACGAAGGCGTCCGGGTCGTCCGCCGCGCCCAGGAGATCGGGGAGCCCGTCCAGCAGCCACGGGGCGCCCGGCCCCCAGGCCGCCGCCTCGATCCGGCCGCCGCGTGCCGCGACGCGGAGGGTTCCGGGGCCCTGGGGTGTGCGGGTGGCCCGCCAGAAGGTGCCGTCCGCGATCATGCGGAACGTGGGGTCGGCGGGACCTCGGCGCAGCGGCCCCAGGATCAGGCGCAGGTCCAGCGGGCCCGGCGGGGTCCACTCCCTGGTCACCTCTCGCGCCGCCGGTCCGGCCGGGGCGGTGGTGGACGAAGCGGCCGGGGACGGGGCGGCTCCCGCCGGGGCGGCCTGATGCGGCACAGCCGCTCGCGCGGCGCGGGGTGCGAATCGTCCTGCCACTGATGAAGCCCTCGGTGTGGGTGGGTGGGTGCTTATCGAGGGTACGGCCGGGCCGGTGTCACTGGTCCGAGGAGAAGCGGACCGACGCGGCCGGTATGACGGCTCCGCACCAGATCCGTACCCCGTCACGCAGCTCGTTGTCGGCGCCCACCCGGGCTCCGTCACCGATCACCGCGCCCGCCAGCACCGTACGGCTGCCGATCCTGGCACCGGCCCCGACCAGGGAGTCCGTGATGACCACGCCCGGTTCCACGACCGCGCCGGACAGGATCGTGGAGCCGTCGATGCGGGCGCCCTCACCGATCAGGGCGCCGTCGCCGATGACCGTACCGCCGGTGAGTTTGGCGTCGGGGGCCACGGAGGCGGTGGGCATGACGAGCCGGTCGCCGCAGCGGCCGGGGACGGCGGGGGACGGGGCGCGGCCCAGCACCAGGTCGGCGGAGCCGCGTACGAACGCCTGCGGGGTGCCGAGATCGAGCCAGTAGGTGGAGTCGACCATGCCCTGGAGGTGGGCGCCGGAGGCGAGCAGCCCGGGGAAGGTCTCGCGTTCCACGGAGACCGGGCGGCCGGCCGGGATGGTGTCGATGACCGACCTGCGGAAGATGTACGCCCCCGCGTTGACCTGGTCGGTGACGATCTCCTCGGGTGTCTGCGGCTTCTCCAGGAAGGCCGTCACCCGGCCGGTGCCGTCCGTCGGTACGAGACCGAAGGCGCGCGGGTCCTCGACCCGGGTGAGATGGAGGGAGACATCCGCCCCGGAGGTGGCGTGCGCCGTGACCAGGGCCCGGATGTCGAGTCCCGTCAGGATGTCGCCGTTGAAGATGAGGACCGGGTCGTCCGGGGCCGAGGTGAGCCGGGACGCCACGTTGCGGATGGCGCCGCCGGTCCCCAGCGGCTCGCGCTCGGTGACGTACTCGATGTGGAGTCCGAGCGCGGAACCGTCGCCGAAGTACGGCTCGAAGACCTCGGCGAGGTAGGACGTCGCGAGCACGATGTGCTCGACCCCGGCCGCCCGAGCGCGTGCCAGCTGGTGTGTGAGGAACGGGACGCCCGCCGCCGGGACCATCGGCTTCGGCGTGTGCACCGTGAGCGGGCGCAGCCTGGTGCCCTTGCCACCGACCAGAAGAATCGCTTCTTTTGCCTCTGTCACAGCACCGTCTCTGCTTCCTGCTGGGGCCTGGCCTCGTTTCGGCTGGCCAGTGTATGCAGACCGGTCGGAT
This sequence comes from Streptomyces sp. NPDC001787, assembly GCF_040297465.1. Taxonomy (NCBI): domain Bacteria; kingdom Bacillati; phylum Actinomycetota; class Actinomycetes; order Kitasatosporales; family Streptomycetaceae; genus Streptomyces; species Streptomyces sp. NPDC001787. The sequence goes on along the minus strand of NZ_JBEOZE010000010.1, from coordinate 245,440 downwards.
CGCCCCCGGTCAGCGGCCCTGCAGACGGGCGGAGCTGGTCCGTGCCGTGCCGAGCTTCTTGTAGAGACGCCCTCCGGGGCATTCGGTTGCGAATCCGTCCCGATGACCGGAAATCACGTTGAGTTTGACCTTCTTGCCCTTCTTGTACCGGTTGCCGCCGCCGGAGACGAGGGTGGTCTTGCCCTTGGGGTTGGCTCCGAACAGCCCGAGCTTCCAGGCGGTGAGTTTGGCGATGGCGTTCACCGCGGCGGCGGGCGGATTCTTGGAGGTGAAGGTGCCGAGGACCGCGACGCCCATGCTGTTGGTGTTGAACCCGAGCGTGTGCGCCCCGAGAACGGCCTTCGTCACGCCCCCGGCGCGCCCCTCGTAGATGTTTCCGCACTTGTCGACGGCGAAGTTGTAGCCGAAGTCGCGCCAGCCGCTGCTCTGGACGTGGTAGCGGTAGATGCTGCGCAGGACCGCGGGCGCCTGGGAGCAGCTGTAGTTGTTGCCGGTGGCGCTGTGGTGCACGAAGGCGGCCTTGACCGACTTGGTGTACGCGAACTGGCGCTCGCGGAGCTTCTCGTTCGCGCCCCACCCCTTCCGCGTGATGATGCGCGGGCGCGGACCGATGTACGGCTTCGCGCCCGCCGCGAGGAAGGCCTCCGCCCCGGAATCGGCCTTCGTCGCCGCGGGGATCACCGCGCCGGCCCGGGTGGCCCCGCGGGCGCGGCCGGCCGTGGGCTGCCGGGGGTCCTCGCCGGGGTCGACCAGTTCCAGGCGGAGACCTCCGGGGAGCTCGACGGGGGTGGCGGCGCGGTCCTGCGGGCCGGGCGCCTCCGGGCTCACACGGACCTCGACGCCGTCGGAGTCACCGACCCAGAGGGGGGACGTGGAGCCGCGGACCGTGCGCGCCTTCCCTTCGGCGCTGCCCGGGTCGGCGGCATGCTCGGAGTTGTGCGTCTCGACGTTCTGCCAGTCGGACCAGTGGGTGGTGCCGGTGGCGCGGGTCCGGATCTGGACCGTCCCGTGGAGCTCGGTGTCCACGTCGTCCCAGACCACTCCGACCAGGGAGAAGGGCCGGGCGTCGCTCCGGGGCAGTCCCCGCACGGTGCCCCTGGCGGGTGAGCCGGTGGCCCGGGTGGCCGCGGAGGGGAGCGGCGACAGGGGCAGGGACTGCGTCGAGCCCGGCAGTTCGGCGGCGGGCCCGGCCGGGGTGGAGGCGGCGGAGCCGTCGGACGGGCCGGCGGCGGTGGAAGCGGGGCCGTGGGCGGCGGAGGCCCGGCCGGCGACGGAATCTGACGTGGACGACGCGGGTGCGGCGAGCGGCAGGGTGAGTGCCGCCGCGCAGGTGACGCCGATCGAGGTTGCTAGAAGAGCACGCATACACATGATCCTGGCCATATAGGAACAACTACGTCTACCCAGACATACGCCCTGAATTGATGGCCCGTCTGCCGAACCGGTGTACGGGAAGCCCGTCGCGCCACCCCCGTCCACCGCCGCCGCGTACCCTTGCGCGGATGAACTCCAGCGACCGCACCCCCGCCGACCTGCTGCGATCCGCACTGGCCTCGGACCCGGCCCGCCCACTGGTCACTTTCTACGACGACGCCACCGGAGAGCGCGTCGAACTGTCGGTGGCCACCTTCGCCAATTGGGTGGCCAAGACCGCCAACCTGCTCCAGGGAGACCTGGCCGCGGAGCCCGGCGACCGGCTCGCGCTGCTGCTCCCCGCGCACTGGCAGTCCGCGGTCTGGCTGCTCGCCTGCTCCTCGGTCGGAGTGGTCGCCGAGGTGCAGGGCGACCCGGCCGCGGCCGACCTCGTCGTCAGCGGCCCGGACACGCTGGAGCGCGCCCGCGCCTGTGGCGGCGAGCGGGTCGCGCTGGCGCTGCGCCCGCTGGGCGGCCGGTTCCCGCAGCCGCCGCAGGGATTCGCGGACTACGCGGTGGAGGTGCCCGGTCAGGGCGACCGCTTCGCTCCGTTCGCACCGGTGGACCCGGACGCACCCGCGCTGACCGTGGGCGAGGTCGCGCTGACCGGGGCGCAACTGGTCGCGAAGGCCCGCGAGGATGCCGCCGCCCTGGGGCTCACGCCCGGATCGCGGTTGCTCACCGGACATACGTACGACAGCTGGGAGGGGCTCAGCGCCGGACTCTTCGCGCCGCTGGCCGCCGGAGGCTCCGTGGTCCTGTGCCGGCACCTCGGACAGCTCGGCGAGGACGGCCTCGCCAAGCGCGTCGAGAGCGAGCGGGTCACCAACACCGCGGTATGACAAGCACCCTGAGTGTCACTCGTCCGGCCTACGGCGGGCCGAGTCCCCAGGATTGAGCATCCACTCAGGTACATGATCGGCGGTACGGACCACTCTCCCCGGATGCACAACCAAGCGTGAGGTTCAGCCGTCTACTCCTGCGACCGGCGGCCTATCGCGCCGCCGAACGTGAAGGATGGACGCATACGTGACCGACAGCGCTGGCACGCCGGCCGACCCGGAGCACCCGGCCGAGGACAAGCGGCAGGACGGGGCGCAGGAAGATTCCCGGGCCGCCGCCGCGCAGGACGAGGCGGACGGGACGGCACAGCCGGGCAAGGCCGACGGGAATCAAGAGCCGGGCACGGCGGACTCCGCGGGAGCCGCGGGCGCGGACACCGGGGACGGAGCCGCCGCCACGGAGACCGCGGACGACGCGGGAGCCGCGGGCGCGGACACCGGGGACAGCGGCCCCGGCGGCTCCCCGGGGAGCGGCGCCGCGGACGGCGGCGGCGTGCGGACCTGGGCCGACCGGCCCACGGACGGCATCGCCGCCGGGCACCGGAGCCACTGGCTCCGCTGGACCGCCCTCGCCGCCTCGTTCCTCGTACTGATCGCCGCGGGAGCCGGCTGGTGGCTCTACAAGAAGCTCGACGGCAACATCAGGACCGATACGAGCGCCGCCGCCGAACTGAAGGCGTACGAGAAGGAACGCCCCACTCCGGTCGCGCAGGATGCCCAGAACATCCTGCTCATCGGGTCCGACAGCAGATCCGGCGACAACCGTGAGTACGGCCGCGACGACGGCGGCAGCCAGCGCTCCGACACCACGATCCTGCTGCACCTCGCGGCGGACCGGAAGAGCGCCACCGCGATGTCCGTCCCGCGTGACCTGATGGTGGAGATCCCGAGCTGCCACACCGCGGGCAAGAAGACCACCGGGGAACAGTTCGCCCAGTTCAACTCGGCCTTCGAACTCGGCGGCACGGCCTGCACGATCCGCACGGTGGAGCGGATGACCGGCATCCGCGTCGACCACCACATGGTCGTCGACTTCAACGGTTTCAAGGACATGGTCGACGCCGTGGACGGGGTCGAGATCTGCCTCAAGGAGCCGATCGACGACGCCGACGCGCACCTCAAGCTCCCGTCGGGGCGGCAGAAGCTGGACGGTGAGGAGGCGCTCGGTTACGTACGGGCCCGCAAGTCGCTCGGCAACGGCAGCGACACCGAGCGGATGGACCGCCAGCAGCGATTCCTGGGCGCCCTGGTGAACAAGATGCAGAGCAACGGCGTCCTGCTCAACCCGACCCGCCTGTACCCGGTGCTGGACGCGGCGACCAAGTCGCTGACGACGGACCCGGGTCTGGACTCGCTGAGGGACCTGTACGACCTGGTACGGAGCATGCGCGACGTACCGACCGACAAGGTGCAGTTCCTGACGGTCCCCCGGCAGCCGTACAGCCAGAACAGGAACCGGGACGAACTCGTCGAACCGGACGCCGGACGGCTGTTCAAGCAACTGCGCGAGGACCAGCCGGTCGCCGTGGTACCGGCCGATGAACTCAAGGAAAAGAACGAGGGCGTGGGCACCGGAGACGGCACGCGGGACACGAAGCCGGACAGCGCCAGCTCGGGAAGCCCGACGCCGGAACCCACGTATTCGGGCTCGAATGCGGCCGACGACCTGTGTAAGCAGTAAAGCAATTCCCAAGTCGCGCACGGCAATCGACTCATAATGGGAAGAATGCCCGGTTGTAAGCGGCGTGGAATGTGTCACGCACGTCGCTCGACTCCGAACCGGGCGGATAGTGTGACGCGATCCGGTGCTTCCGGCCATTCGGTCGTGCACTGCTGGAGCGAAAGAACGAGCGCCTTGTCGGGGGAGGCGCCTCGCGTGGCACCGACGGAGGACTCAAGCAACCGTGGATGCGCAAAGCCGTGGGCGGGCGGACGAGATCGACCCCGCAGACCAGTGGGTACTCAACCCGCACACCGGCAACTACGAACTGCGACTGGACCAATCCGCAGGGGAGTCGTCCCACGCGCCAGGCGTGGCGGCACCCCGTGGATCCGGTCGTAGCAGCGGGTCCGGACGTCCCGGCCCGGCCGCGGGCGACAGCCCCGGCACGGCGGACGCCCCGCGCCGCGAGGTGCCCGGACAGCGCAGCCGCCGTTCGGCACAGGGCCGCCGGGGCACGACGGCCACCGCCGCCGGCCCCTCACCCGCCGGCCGCCGCAAGCGCAAGCCCCCCAAGGCCCGCAAGAAGAAGGCGCTGCTGTGGACGGGCGGGGTGATGGCGTTCGTCGTCGTCGCCGGCTCGGCCGGGGCCTACGCCCTGTACCAGCACTTCAACGGGAACCTCAACACGATCGACGTGGGTGACGCGGGCAGCAAGAGCGTCACCGCCGACGGCCCGATGAACATCCTGATCATCGGCACCGACAAGCGCACCGGCAAGGGCAACGAGGGCTACGGCGACAAGGGCAGTACCGGCCACGCCGACACCAACATCCTCTTCCACGTCTCCGAGGACCGCACCAACGCCACGGCGATGAGCATCCCGCGCGACCTGAAGATCCCGATCCCGGACTGCGAGACGAAGCAGAAGGACGGCACGACCAAGGTCATCCAGGGCAGCGCGCTCGACCGTTTCAACACGAGCCTCGGCCAGGAGGGCCGCGACCCTGGCTGCACCATGCGGACGGTCAAGCAGATCACCGGCATACAGGTCGACCACTTCATGATGGTCGACTTCAACGCGGTCAAGGAGCTGTCCACCGCGGTCGGCGGCGTCAAGGTCTGCATGGCCAAGCCGATCGACGACCCGAAGTCCCATCTGAAGCTGCCCAAGGGCGAGTCGACCGTGCAGGGCGAGGAAGCACTCGCCCTGCTGCGCACCCGGCACAGCTTCGGCAACGAGAGCGACCTCGACCGGATCAAGGTGCAGCAGCAGTTCCTGGGCTCGATGATCCGGCAGATGAAGTCGGACGACACCCTGACCAGTGCCCCGAAGCTGTACAAGCTGGCCGACACGGCGACCAAGGCGCTCACGGTCGACTCCGGTATCGGCAGCGTGACGAAGCTGACGAGCCTCGCCCAGGAGATCGGCAAGGTCGACACGAAGAACATCACCTTCGTGACCATGCCGGTGATCGACAACCCGGCCGAGCCGACCCCGATCACCGTCGTCCCGGCACCGGGGAAGGCCGAGCAGCTGTTCGCGATGATGCGCTCGGACACCTCGCTCACCGAGGTGAAGAAGAAGGAGAAGGCCGCCAAGAGCAAGCAGGCCGAGCTCCTCAAGGGACCGAAGGCCGACGCGGCGGACGTACGCGTGGATGTCCTCAACGGCGGCGACATCGCCGGTGCCGCGGGCACCACCGTGACCTGGCTCCAGGTCGAGAAGGGCGTACTGAAGTCCACCAACAAGGCCAACGGCCCGAAGATCGACAAGACGACGCTGGCGTACGCGCCCAATCAGGCCGACCAGGCGCGCACGCTCGCCGAGATGATGGGGCTGCCCGCCACCGCGCTGAAGCAGGGCACCACCGACGCCGAGGGACTTCAGGCGATGGTGCTGACGCTGGGGGCGGACTTCAAGGGCGCGGGAACGCCCATCACCGGTCCGACGAAGGCACCGGCCGACATCCAGAGAGCAAGCGCCGACAAGGCGGAATGCGCCAAGTGACACCGGGTCACCGCGCTACAGCAAGAGACTGAGCAGCAGGGGGGATCCGGTGGGACGGAGCAGCACGCCCGGGGAGGGGACGCGGCCACGCGTCCGGCATGCCGATCAACTCGGCTGGGACGAGAGTCTCTACGAGGGTGACGGCGAGGGCGGAAGCGGGAGCGGAAGCAAGGAGAGGGGCCGAGGCCGGAACGCCGGCGGAGGCAACCATTCCGGTTCATCCGGGAGCGGGCACCGGGGCGGCGGGCCCCACCGTCGCGGCCGACGCGCGGCCAAACGCGGCAAACGACGCATACTGCGCTGGGTCGCGTCCGTGCTCGCCCTGTTGATACTCGGTGCCGGTGGCGCCGGCTATCTCTACTACGAGCACCTCAACGGCAACATCAAGAAAGAGGACCTGACCCTCGGCGACAAGAAGATGGCCGATCACAAGGCCAACGCCGCCGGTCAGACCCCGCTGAACATCCTGCTCATCGGCTCCGACGCGCGGGACTCCAAGGAGAACCAGAAGCTCGGCGGCGCGAAGGAGACCTTCGGCGCCCAGCCGCTCGCGGATGTGCAGATGCTGCTCCATCTCTCAGCGGACCGCAGCAATCTCTCGGTGGTCAGCATGCCGCGCGACACGATGCTGAAGATGCCCAAGTGCACCGATCCCAAGACGAACAAGGTGTATCCGGCCAGCACGGGCGACGTACAGACCAACGCGAGCCTGGGCCGCGGCGGCCCCGGCTGCACGGTGGCCACCTGGTACGAACTCACCGGCATCACGATCGACCACTTCATGATGATCGACTTCGCGGGCGTGGTCTCGATGGCCGACGCGATCGGCGGCGTCCCCGTCTGCGTCGACGCCAACATCGAATCGCGCTCCAGCGACGGCAAGGGGTCCGGGCTGAAGCTGGAGAAGGGCACCACGTCCATCAAGGGCAAGCAGGCGCTCCAGTGGCTGCGCACCCGGTACGGCTTCGAGGACAACACCGACCTCGGCCGGGCCAAGGCCCAGCACCAGTACATGAACTCGATGGTCCGCGAGCTGCGCAAGGGCACCAAGCTGACGGACCCCGCGAAGCTGATGAACCTCGCCGAGGCCGCCACCGACGCGCTGACGGTCGACAAGGGCCTCGACACGGTCAAGAAGCTGTACGACCTGGCCGAGGAGCTCAAGAAGGTCCCGACCAAGCGCATCACCATGTCGACCATGCCGAATGTGTACGGCACGGGCACGCTGAAGGGCCGGGTGTTCCCCAAGGCGGGTGACGCCGAGCAGCTGTTCCGGATGGTGCGCGAGGACATCCCGCTCGACGGCAAGGCGTCCAAGCGCAAGGCGACGGTCGCCAAGGACCCCTCCGCACCGGTCGGCGAGATCGCGGTCAGTGTGCGCAACGCGACCCGCTCCGACACCCTCGGCTCGGCAGGGGGCCGTGCCGCCGCGGTGGTGAGGACGCTGAAGGACGCCGGGTTCGCGAAGGCCACGGTCGACTCGCAGAACATGACCGGAGCGGCTCGGACCGGGATCCTGTACCCGAGCGCCGATATGGAGGGCGATGCCCAGGCGGTCGCCAAGGCACTCGGCATCCCGGTCTCGCTGGTGAAGAAGTCCACCGATGTCTCGGGCATCTCACTCGCGGTGGGAGCCGACTGGCGTGAAAACGGGGCCTACCCCGCGCCCAAGGGCCAGGAGAAGACCCCGGACTCGGCCGAGGCGCTCAACGGCGAGGAAGAGGCGTGCATGAAGGTCAACCCGAACTACATCTGGTCCTGACCGGCAGCGACCGTACGGCCCGCCCGGCCGGCCGCGACCGGACGAAGGGAGGGGCCCCACCGCGAACGGTGGGGCCCCTCCCTTCGTCGTACGTCGTCGTTCCGGCGGCGCGGGGCCGGATTCGGCGTCAGACGGTCTGCCGGGGAGCCTCCGGGCGGCGGCTGGCGATGACCTTCCGCGCCAGGGAGCGGGGGCTGGTGAGGAAGCCGTACCCCCAGGACATGTGCATGGTGGCGAGGGCCACCGGGATCTGGGCACGGGCCTTCAGCGGCAGACCCTTCCCCGCGGGCAGTGACCCGGCCGCGATGGCCGCGACATAACCGGCCGGGACGACGAAGGCCCACGGGGTGACGGCGGCGCCCACCACGATGCCCGCCGCGATGGCGCAGACGGCGGTCGGCGGGGCCAGGTAGCGCAGGTTGATCGAGCCCGAGTGGTAGCGGGCGACAACATGGCGCCAACGGCCGTAGTCCTTGTACTGCTTGGCGAGCGCCCGCACGGAGGGACGTGGGCGGTACTGGACCTTCAGCTCGGGCGAGAACCAGATCAGGCCGCCCGCCTCGCGGATGCGGAAGTTCAGCTCCCAGTCCTGGGCACGGATGAACTCCACGTTGTAGCCGCCCGCCCGCTCCAGGGCCTCGCGGCGGAAGACGCCCAGGTATACCGTCTCGGCCGGACCGGCCTGGCCGCCCGTGTGGAAGGCCGCGTTGCCGACGCCGATCTTCGAGGTCATCGCGGCGGCGACGGCGTCCTCCCAGGCGTTCTCGCCCTCGGCGTGCATGATGCCGCCGACGTTCTGCGCACCGGTCTCCTCCAGCAGCCGGACCGCGGTCGCGATGTAGTTCGGCGAGAGCATGCCGTGCCCGTCGACCCGTACCACGATCGGGTGACCGGAAGCCTCGATCGCGGCGTTGAGGGCGGCAGGGGTACGGCCCGTGGGATTGGGCACGGTGTGGACCCGGGGGTCCTCCGCGACGAGCTCCGCGGCGATCTCGTCGGTCCGGTCCGTGGAGGGGCCGAGCGCGATGACGATCTCCATCTCACCTGCGTACTCCTGCTCCAGGATGTGCCGGACCGAGTTCCTGAGATGGCGTTCCTCGTTGAGTACCGGCATGATCACGGAGACGGCGGGGTGCTGCGCGGCAGACATGTGGTCCTCGGGGGTCCTCGGGGGCGCCAGGGGTTTCCCACCCCGCAAGGCGTCGTTATTCGGCCGCCACGTTACCGCGAATGGGGGATAGGGTCGCGCGCCGCCGGCTCATGGCCCGTTATGCAGATCGTATGGGCCTACGGTGCGAACGGTCCCCCTTGCACCGCGGAGGTGTCCCCCCGTGCCCACGCCTCACCGACCGTCCCGACCGCCGCACCCCCGCACCACTCCCCCGCAGCGCAGACCCCCGCAGCGCTCCGGTCCCCGCACCCGGAGCCGGAAGCAGGACGAACGGCCCCGCTGGGGCATGCGGGTGGCCACCGGCCTCTCCGTGCTCGTGCTGGGCGCCGGGGGGATCGGCCATGCCATGGTCAGCAGTCTGGAGACGGGGATCAATCGCGTCGACCCGTTCAAGGACATGAAGAACCGCCCCGCCGGGGGCCACGGCATGAATCTGCTGCTGGTCGGGACCGACGGCCGCGACAGGATCACCGCGGAGGAGAAGAAGAAGTACCGGCTGGGCGGCGCCCCCTGCCACTGCACCGACACGATCATGCTGGTGCATCTGTCGGCCGACAAGGAGCGGGCGAGCGTCGTCAGCCTCCCCCGCGACAGCTACGCCGAGGTCCCCGAGCACACCGACCGGAACACGGGCAAGCACCACGCCACCCATCCGGTGAAACTGAACGCGGCGTACGCGGAGGGCGGGCCGACCCTGACCGTACGGACCGTCGAGCACATGACCGGCGTCAAGATCGACCACTATCTGGAGGTCGACTTCACCAGCTTCATGAAGACGGTCGACACCCTCGGCGGGGTGAAGATCTGTACGGCCGGACCGATGAAGGACTCGTACACCGGGCTCGATCTGGCGGCCGGCACCCATGAGCTGGACGGCGGCCAGGCCCTTCAGTACGTACGGTCCCGGCATATCGACGGGGCCTCCGACCTGGGCCGGATGCAGCGCCAGCAGAAGTTCATGGCGGCGCTGATCAAACAGGCCACCAGCAGCGGGGTACTGCTGAACCCGGTGAAGTTCCAGCAGGTCTCCTCGTCCGTGCTCAGCTCGCTGCGGGCCGACAAGGAGTTCGGTACGGAGCAGATGCTGGCCCTCGGCAAGGCGATGCGCGGCTTCAGTCCGGCCTCCTCCGAGTTCACCTCCGTACCGGTGGGGAACGTCAGCTTCCCCGTCCAGGGCATCGGCTCCACGGTGCGGTGGGACGAGAAGAAGTCGAAGAAGCTGTTCCGGGCGCTGCGCGACGACAAGCCGCTCGCCCCGCACAAGCCGGGCAGGCCGGCGCTGCCGAAGGCGACGCCGGTCGATGTGGCACCGCAGCAGATCCGGGTGCAGGTCTACAACGGAACCTTGAAGGACGGCCTCGGCAAGGAGGTGGACGCGGCGCTGCGCGCCACCGGGTTCAACACCTCGGGCGCCCCGCTCAACGGGGAGCTGCGCGATCTGAAGCGGACGCTGGTGACGTACGACCCCCGGTGGGACCGGTCGGCGAAGTCCCTCGCCACCGCGCTGCCCGGGAGCGAGCTGAGGGCGGTGAAGGGGCAGGGCGGCACGATGAAGGTGACGGCCGGCGCGGACTTCGGCACGGTGCAGCGGGTGCGGTCGGAGAACCCGGAGCAGGGACAGTTCGGCACGGTGACGGGAGACGAGGTGGTCTGCCCGTGACCGTGCCCGCGGGGACCTCGGTGCCGGTGCCGGTGCCGGCGGTTCGTCCGGCCGAGGCGGTCCGCCCGTGACCGGTCAGTCGTCGATGCCGTCGGCCACGCGCCTCTCGCGCAGTTCCTTGATCGCGCGGCGCCGGGCCAGCCGGTGCGTGCGCCGGATCTGGGCCTCCTGGTAGCGCCGCTTGTCGCGCTCCGTCTCCGGGATCACCTGCGGTACGGCGCGCGGCTTGCCGTCCCCGTCGACGGCGGCGAACACCAAGTAGGCGCTGCCGACCTGCTGCGCGGGGGTCGACTCGTTCCAGCGCTCGGCCATCACACGGACGCCGACCTCCATGGAGGAGCGGCCGGTCCAGTTCACCTGGGCACGCACATGGACGAGGTCGCCTACGCGCACCGGCTCCAGGAAGACCATCTCGTCCATCGACGCGGTCACGGCCGGTCCTCCGGAGTGCCGGCCGGCCACGGCGCCCGCGGCGTCGTCGACAAGTTTCATGATCACGCCGCCGTGCACCGTACCCAGCAGGTTGGTGTCGTTTCCGGTCATGATGTGGCTGAGGGTGGTCCGGGAAGCCGCGGTCGGCTTGCCCGGAATCTCACCCTCCGGGTGCGGGGCCTGATCTGTCATGCCCTCCACCTTATGCGCGGGCTTGTGTCCCGCGGAATGCATCAGCTTGGCAACAGCCCTGGACCGATTTCCCTTACACCCTGTAATAACGACGCGCCCGGACGGCACACTGGTCGACATGAACGATTGGCCCGATCGACGGACCGGTGACCGCAGCGACCGCTACGGGCAGGGCAGTGCGAGCCCCCAGCCCGAAAGCGCCCGCGCGATGCCGCACATCCAGCGTCGACCGGCCCCGCCGCGGGCACCGCAGGTACCGCCGCAGGGCCAGGGGTACGACGACCGCTACGGCGGTCGCGAAGGTGATTCCTCCTACGACAGCGGCTACAACACGGGCCAGGTCTACGGCGGCGGCTCCGGCCACGGCGGTGGCGGTGGCGGTGGTGGCCGACGCGGTGGCGGAGGCGACGGCGGTTACGTCCAGGGCCGCCCCGCTCCCGACTGGCGCCGCCGGATCAAGGTGGGCGCGCTGACCCTGGTGGTCGTCGTGCTCGCCGTCTCCATCTCCACGTACTTCTGGGCCGACTCCAAGCTCAAGCGCGAGGTCGACCTCTCCAAGGTCATCGAGCGGCCCGAGGGCGGCGACGGCACGAACTACCTGATCGTCGGCTCCGACAGCCGGGCCGGCATGACGGCCGAGGACAAGAAGAAGCTCCACACCGGTTCCGCCGAGGGCAAGCGGACCGACTCGATGATGATCCTGCACGACGGATCCAACGGCCCGACGCTGGTCTCCCTGCCGCGCGACTCGAACGTCGAGATCCCCTCGTTCGTGGGCTCGGAGTCGGGCAAGAAGTACGAGGGCAGGGGCCGGACCGTCAAGCTGAACGCGGCGTACGCCGAGGACGGCCCCGAACTGCTGGTCCGGACCGTCGAGTTCAACACCGGGCTGCGCATCGACCACTACGTCGAGATCGGCTTCGGCGGCTTCGCCAAGATCGTGGACGCGATCGGCGGGGTGGAGCTGGACATCCCCAAGGCGTTCAAGGACAAGAAGTCCGGTGCCGACTTCCAGGCGGGCAAGCAGACGCTGAACGGCGAGCAGTCCCTCGCCTTCGTCCGTACCCGGTACGCGTTCGCGGGCAGCGACCTCGACCGTACGAAGAACCAGCAGAAGTTCCTCGCGGCGCTGGCGAGCCAGACGGCGACGGCGTCCACGATCCTCAACCCGTTCACGCTGTACCCGACGATGGGCGCGGGCCTGGACACGCTGATCGTGGACAAGGACATGTCGCTCTGGTCGCTGGGCCAGATGTTCTTCGCGATGAAGGGCGTCACGGGCGGCGACGGCACCTCGATGAACATGCCGATCTCGGGCAGCGTCGGCGGGAACCTGGTCTGGGACAAGGAAAAGGTCAAGCAGCTCGTCCAGCAGCTCAAGAACGACGAGAAGGTCACCGTCACCGAAAACTGACGGCAGGCACCGCGAACGGCCCCCGGCGTCATGCCGGGGGCCGTACCTCTTGTGCGGTTCGGACGCGGTCCGGAGCCCTGCGCCGGGGCAGGATCCGGAACCCCGCTACGGCAGGTTGCGGGCCATGACGATCCGCTGGACCTGGTTCGTGCCTTCGTAGATCTGGGTGATCTTCGCGTCGCGCATCATCCGCTCCACCGGGTAGTCCCGCGTGTAGCCGTAGCCGCCGAGCAGCTGGACCGCGTCCGTGGTGACCTCCATCGCCACGTCGGAGGCGAAGCACTTGGCCGCGGCGCCGAAGAAGGTGAGGTCGCCGTCGAGGCGCTCGGACTTGGCGGCTGCCGCGTAGGTGAGCTGGCGGGCCGCCTCCAGCTTCATCGCCATGTCGGCCAGCATGAACTGGATGCCCTGGAAGTCGGCGATCGGCTTGCCGAACTGCTTGCGCTCCTGGACGTAGCCCTTGGCGTAGTCCAGGGCGCCCTGGGCGATGCCGATGGCCTGGGCCGCGATCGTGATGCGGGTGTGGTCCAGGGTCTTCATCGCGGTGGCGAAGCCGGTGCCCTCCTCGCCGATCATGCGGTCGGCGGGGATACGGACGTTGTCGAGGTAGACCTCGCGGGTCGGGGAGCCCTTGATGCCGAGCTTCTTCTCCGGGGCGCCGAAGGAGACGCCCTCGTCCGACTTCTCGACCACGAAGGCCGAGATGCCCTTGGAGCGCTTGGTCGGGTCGGTGACGGCCATGACCGTGTAGTACTCGGAGACGCCCGCGTTGGTGATCCAGCGCTTCACCCCGTTGAGGACCCAGAAGTCACCGTCGCGGACGGCCTTGGTCTTCATGCCCGCCGCGTCCGATCCCGCGTCCGGCTCGGAGAGCGCGTACGAGAACATCGCGTCGCCCTTGGCGAGCGGGCCCAGGTACTTCTTCTTCAGCGCCTCGGAACCGGAGAGGATCACCGGGAGCGAACCCAGCTTGTTCACGGCGGGGATGAGGGAGGAGGACGCGCAGGCGCGGGCCACCTCCTCGATCACGATGACCGTGGCCAGGGCGTCGGCACCCGCGCCGCCGTACTCCTCCGGGACATGGACGGCGTGCAGGTCCGAGGCGACCAGGGCGTCCAGCGCCTCCTGCGGGAAGCGGCCCTCCTCGTCCACCGCGGCGGCGAACGGGGCGATCTTCGCCTCGGCGAGGGAACGGATCGTCTCGCGGAGCATGTCGTGCTCCTCCGCCGGACGGTACAGGTCGAAATCGGTCGAACCCGCCAAGACGCTCACTCCCCAGGGTGCTAACTACCGTTAAGTAACCCAATTTTAGTGGCCCGGCCGCGCGATGGCCTACGAGAACGACGAGTGAGCTTCACGACAGGGGTGGGGCATATGGGATACCCAGGGCAAATGGAGAGGGAAATTCCCGTGGCAGGAGGCCCGACTATGCTCGGCTCCGCATGTCCGTCCACCTCTCCAGGAGCACTCCATGGCCCTCAGGATCACCGTGATCGGCACCGGCTACCTCGGCGCCACCCATGCCGCGGCCATGGCGGAGCTGGGCTTCGAAGTCCTCGGACTGGACGTCGTGCCGGAGAAGATCGCACTGCTCTCGGCCGGCAGGGTGCCGATGTACGAACCGGGGCTGGAGGAGATCCTCCAGAAGCATGTCGAGGGCATCGAGGGCTCCACCGGCCGGCTGCGGTTCACCACCTCCTGGGAGGAGGTGGGTGCCTTCGGCGACGTCCACTTCGTCTGTGTGAACACACCGCAGAAGCACGGCGAGTACGCCTGCGACATGAGCTACGTGGACAGCGCCTTCGAGTCGCTCGCACCGCATCTCACGCGGCCCGCCCTCGTCGTCGGGAAGTCGACCGTGCCGGTGGGCTCCGCCGCCCGGCTGGCCGCCCGGCTCGCGGAGCTGGCGCCGGTGGGCCGGGCCGCCGAGCTGGCCTGGAATCCGGAGTTCCTGCGCGAGGGCTTCGCCGTGCGGGACACTCTGCACCCCGACCGGCTCGTCGTCGGCGTGGCGAGCGAGGGGGCCGAGAAGCTGCTGCGCGAGGTGTACGCGGCTCCGATCGCCGAGGGGTCGCCGTTCGTGGTGACCGACTTCCCGACCGCCGAGCTGGTGAAGACCTCCGCCAACTCCTTCCTCGCGACCAAGATCTCGTTCATCAACGCCATGGCCGAGGTCTGCGAGGCCGCCGACGGCGATGTGGTGAAGCTGGCCGAGGCGATCGGGTACGACGAGCGGATCGGGAAGAAGTTCCTGCGGGCCGGGATCGGGTTCGGGGGAGGCTGTCTGCCCAAGGACATCCGGGCGTTCATGGCGCGCGCCGGTGAGCTGGGCGCGGACCAGGCGCTGACCTTCCTCCGCGAGGTCGACTCCATCAACATGCGGCGCCGCGGCCACATGGTGGAGCTCGCCCGGGAGGCAGTGGGCGGCAGCTCCTTCCTGGGCAGGCGGGTGGCGGTGCTGGGCGCGACGTTCAAGCCGGACTCCGACGACGTACGGGACTCGCCCGCCCTGAACGTGGCCGGGCAGATCCACCTCCAGGGCGGCCAGGTCACGGTCTTCGACCCGAAGGGCATGGACAACGCCCGGCGGCTGTTCCCGACGCTCGGCTACGCGGACTCGGCGCTGGACGCCGTGCGCGGCGCGGATGTGGTGCTGCACCTCACGGAGTGGCGCGAGTTCCGCGAGCTGGACCCGGCGGCGCTGGGCGAGGTCGCGTCCCACCGGATCATCCTGGACGGCCGCAACGCGCTGGACAGCTCGGTGTGGCGCGAGGCCGGCTGGACCTACCGGGCGATGGGCCGTCCGAAGGCCTGACTGAGGACGCCGGTCCCGGGTCACGGCTGCCCGAAGGCCCCGGGGTGCCGGGGCCCGGGTCGCGGCCCGGCGCGCGGCTGCCCTCAGCCGCGCCTGGCCCGGTACGTACGCATCTTGGCGCGGGCCCCGCACACGGACATGGAGCACCAGCGGCGTCGTCCCGCCGGGCTGCGGTCGTAGTAGACCCAGCGGCAGTCCTCCGCCTCGCAGGCCTTGAGCCGCGGCCAGGTCCCGTCGGCCGCCGCGGCGGCGATGGCCTCGGCGACCCGCGCGGTGAGGGCCGCCGCGCCGGTGGACCCGGAGGCGGCGGTGACGGGCCGGAGCGCCGCCGCGCCCGCCGCGTCCACCGATACGCGCAGTGGCGCCGCGGCCAGCAGTCCGTCGAGCGGGGGCCGCGCCGACGCGCCCGCGGGGGGCCGGTGGCCCGCGTGGGCCAGACAGGCGCCGCGCAGCGCCTCGCGCAGCTCACGGGCGGCGGGTACCTCGGCCGCGGTGAGGCCGTACGCGGCGCGGCCATCCGCGGTGTCCAGGGCATCCGCGCCGGTCTCGATGTTCAGCGTGTTCACCAGGTCCTCGATCAGTACGAGTGCTCCGGGTGCGGCGGCCCGCTCATTCATGGTTGCGACGTTACCCCCGATACGGGAGCATGGGGTAACGGTTACCCATTGAACCGCTTTACAGGTAACCACTTGGACGCCCGGTTCCGACCCTGGAGGAGAAGCATCATGGCCATCGCCACCTTGGGCACCGTCGTACTGGACTGCCCCGATCCCGTCGCGCTCGCCGGTTTCTACGCCGCCGTGCTGGGCGGCGCCGTCAAGAGGGTCGAGGACTCCGGGGACAGCTGGGTGGAGCTCTCCGGCGGCACCGGCACTCCGCTCGCGTTCCAGGCGGCGCCCGGCTTCGTACCGCCGCGCTGGCCGCACGCGGACGGCTCCCAGCAGTTCCACCTGGACCTGACCGTGCCGGATCTGGACGCGGCGGAGAGCGAGGTGCTCGCGCTGGGGGCGCGGGTGCTGGACGCGGCGGACCGGCAGCGGTCGTTCCGGGTGTACGCGGACCCCGCCGGTCACCCGTTCTGTCTGTGCGCCGCCTGACGGCCGGACGGTTCGGCCGGACGGCCGCCTGACGGCCGGGGTGTCCCGGCGCTCGACCGGCCCGGCCGTCGTACGTGTGCGGGGGCCGGGTCCCGTCCGGACCCGGCCCCCGCGACCACGGGTCAGACGACCGGGCCGTCCAGATCGTCGATCGTGGCGTGCGACGGGCCGCGCCGGGTCTGGATGTCCCGGGCGACGGCTTCCGCGTCCCGCAGCACCCGTACGGCGTTCCGCCAGGTCAGCTTGGCCACGTCGGTCTCCGACCAGCCGCGGGCGAGGAGTTCGGCGATCAGGCGCGGGTAGCCGGAGACATCCTCCAGACCCCGCGGCAGGAACGCCGTGCCGTCGTAGTCGCCGCCGATGCCGATGTGGTCGACACCGGCGACCGCGCGCATGTGGTCGAGGTGGTCGGCGATGGTCGCCACGGTGGCCACCGGGCGGGGGTAGGCCGCCTCGAAGTCCTCGTGGACACGCATGGCCTGCGGGGTGGTGTCCAAGTGGTGCAGGCCGTGCTCACGCATGTTCCGGTCGGCGGCCAGCGTCCAGGCACCGGCCGCGGGCAGCACGAACTTCGGGACGAACGTCGCCATGGCGACACCGCCGTTGGCCCGCAGCGCGCCCAGCACGTCGTCCGGGATGTTGCGCGGGTGGTCGCAGACCGACCGGGCGGAGGAGTGCGAGAAGATCACCGGCGCGGTGCTGGTGGCGAGCGCGTCCCGCATCGTGGTGGCCGCGACATGGGAGAGGTCGACCAGCATGCCGATGCGGTTCATCTCCCGTACGACCTCGCGGCCGAACTTCGAGAGGCCGCCGAGGCGCGGGGAGTCGGTCGCCGAGTCCGCCCAGTCGATGTTGTCGTTGTGGGTCAGCGTCATGTAGCGGACGCCGAGCCGGTACAGGCCGCGCAGGGTACCCAGCGAGTTGTTGATGGAGTGGCCGCCCTCGGCGCCCATCAGGGAGGCGATCCGGCCCTCGGCGCGGGCGCGCTCCATGTCATCGGCGCTCAGCGCGCGCCGCAGATGCTGGGGGTGGCGGGCCAGCAGTTCGGCGACCACGTCGATCTGTTCGAGGGTGGCGCTGACGGCTTCGTCGCCGCGCATGTCCGTACGCACGTAGACCGACCAGAACTGCGCGCCGACACCGCCGGCCCGCAGCCGGGGGATGTCGGTGTGCAGGAGGCCGGTCTGGTCGGTGGCGATGTCGCGTGCGTCGAGGTCGTAGCCGACCTGCTCGCGCAGCGCCCACGGCAGGTCGTTGTGGCCGTCGACGACGGGGTGGGCGGCGAGGATCTCCCGGGCCCGGTCCAGGTGGTCCACCGGGCGCCTACTTTCCGAAGCCGAAGGAATCGGAACCCTCTACCTTGGAGCGCAGTCTTCTGCCCTTCTCGGTCGCCTGGTCGTTGAGCTCCTGGAGGAAGTCCTCCATCCGGGTCCGGAGCTCGTCGTCATGGGCGGCGAGGACGCGCGCGGCGAGCAGGCCCGCGTTGCGCGCTCCGCCGACCGAGACGGTGGCGACGGGAATCCCGGCGGGCATCTGCACGATGGAGAGCAGGCTGTCCATGCCGTCCAGGTACTTCAGCGGAACCGGAACACCGATGACGGGCAGCGGGGTGACGGAGGCCAGCATGCCGGGCAGGTGCGCCGCGCCGCCCGCGCCCGCGATGATCGCCTTGAGCCCGCGGCCGGCCGCCCGCTCGCCGTACGCGATCATTTCGCGCGGCATGCGGTGCGCGGAGACGACATCGACCTCGTACGGGATCTCGAACTCGTCGAGCGCCTTCGCGGCCGCTTCCATCACGGGCCAGTCGGAGTCCGAGCCCATGACGATGCCGATGACGGGACCGGTGGCGGGAGAGGTGCCCGCGGGGGTGCCGGTGGCGGTGCCGGGGGAAGTCATTCGGTGATCGTTCCTCGCAGGTAGTCGGCCGCGTGCCGGGCGCGCTCCCGCACGTCCGCCAGATCGTCGCCGTAGGTGTTGACATGTCCGACCTTGCGGCCGGGCTTCACGTCCTTGCCGTACATATGGATCTTGAGCTGCGGGTCGCGGGCCATGCAGTGCAGATACGCCTGGTACATGTCCGGGTAGTCGCCGCCCAGGACGTTGCACATGACGGTCCAGGGGGCGCGCGGGCGCGGGTCGCCCAGCGGCAGGTCCAGGACGGCCCGCACGTGGTTGGCGAACTGCGAGGTGATCGCGCCGTCCTGGGTCCAGTGCCCGGAGTTGTGCGGGCGCATCGCCAGTTCGTTGACCAGGATGCCGGGCTTCCCGTCGGGTCCCCGGGTCTCGAACAGCTCCACCGCGAGGTGGCCGACGACGCCGAGCTCGGCCGCGATGCGCAGCGCGAGCTGCTGGGCCTCTCCGGCCAGCTTCTCGTCGAGTCCGGGTGCCGGGGCGATGACCGTGTCGCAGACGCCGTCGGTCTGGATCGACTCGACGACCGGGTAGGCGACGGCCTGGCCGTGCGGCGAGCGGACGATGTTGGCCGCCAGCTCCCGTACGAAGTCGACCTTCTCCTCCGCCAGGACCGGGACACCGGCCCGGAACGGGTCGGCGGCGTCCGCCTCGGAGCGGACCACCCACACGCCCTTGCCGTCGTAGCCGCCGCGCACGGTCTTGAGGACGACGGGGAAACCCCCGACCTCCTCGGCGAACGCCGCGGCATCGGCCGGGTCGCTCACGATGCGGTGGCGGGGGCAGGGCACACCGATCTCCATGAGCTTGGCGCGCATCACCCCCTTGTCCTGGGCGTGCACCAGGGCCTCGGGGCCGGGGCGCACGGGGATGCCGTCCGCCTCCAGGGCACGCAGGTGCTCGGTCGGGACGTGTTCGTGATCGAAGGTGATCACGTCACAGCCCTGTGCGAAGGCACGCAGCGTGTCCAGGTCGCGATAGTCGCCGATGACGACTTCGTTCACCACCTGGGCGGCCGAGTCCTGGGGAGTGTCACTGAGGAGCTTGAATTTCAGGCCGAGGGGGATGCCCGCCTCGTGGGTCATACGGGCGAGCTGACCGCCGCCGACCATGCCGACTACCGGGAACGTCACGCTCCCAGGGTATCCGCCGTGCCGGTACTCCCCCGCCGCTGTCCGGATCGTCCCCCGATCACCCGCATCACACCGGCATCTTCGCCGCTCACAGGCATCACACAGGCATCACACGGGAGGGCTGGATAGCATGACGGAGTTGACGAGACCTACGGACGGGGCTGAGCGATCACCATGAGCGAACGGGGCGCACTGCGGACCCGGCTTGATCTGCTGGCCCGGGAGGTCGCCAAGTTCGGCGCGGTCGGCGCGCTCGGCCTCGTGGTCAATATCGCCGTCTCCAACCTGATCTGGCGAACCACGGACATTCCGGTGGTGCGGGCCGGTCTGATGGCGACCTGTGTCGCCATCCTCTTCAACTACGTGGGCTTCCGACACTGGACCTACCGGGACCGTGACAAGACCGGCCGGACCCGCGAACTGATGCTGTTCCTGCTGTTCAGCGCGGTGGGCGCGGTCATCGAGACCGGGGTGCTGTACGCGGCGACGTACGGCTTCGGCTGGAACAGCCCGGTCCAGAGCAATGTCTTCAAGATCCTCGGTATCGGGATCGCCACGCTGTTCCGCTTCTGGTCCTACCGCACCTGGGTGTTCAAGGCGCTGCCCGCCGAGGAGGCCGTGCTCAGCGCGGAGAAGTTTCTGGAACAGCGAGGACCGTCCGACCCGATGACCCCGGGCGCCGCCGCGCCGAACCCCGTACGCCGCTGACGCCGGGCGGGGGCTTCCGGCGGACCGGGCGCGACCGCTCACCGGAAGGGGCGTGGCCGCTCAGCGGACCGGGCGGTCCGGGTCCTTGCGATTCAGCGCGACCCGGCTGAGGAAGAGCGCGAAGACCGCCGGCTGCTGCTGGAGCAGTTCGAGCCGCCCGCCGTCCGCCTCCGCGAGATCCCTGGCGACGGCCAGGCCGATTCCCGTGGAGTTGCGGCCGCTGATGGTGCGCTCGAAGATCCGGGCCCCGAGGTCGGCGGGGACGCCGGGGCCCTCGTCCGTCACCTCGATGACCGCCTGGTTGCCGGTGACCCGGGTCCGCAGGGCGACGGTGCCGCCGCCGTGCATCAGGGAGTTCTCGATCAGCGCCGCCAGGACCTGGGCGACCGCGCCGGGGGTGCCGACGGCCCGCATCCCGTGCTTGCCCGAGCAGACGATGGCCCGGCCCGCGCTGCGGTAGGCGGGGCGCCACTCCTCGATCTGCTGCTTGACGACCTCGTCCAGATCGAAGACGACGGCGGAGCCCGTACGCGGGTCCCGGGAGTTGGTCAGCAGCCGCTCCACCACGTCGGTGAGCCGCTCTACCTGGGTGAGTGCGATGTTCGCCTCCTCCTTCACCGTGTCCGGGTCGTCGGTGACGGAGATCTCCTCGATCCTCATGGAGAGCGCGGTGAGCGGGGTGCGCAGCTGATGCGAGGCGTCGGCGGCGAGCCGCCGCTCGGCCGTCAGCATCCGGGCGATCCGCTCGGCCGAGGAGTCCAGCACATCGGCGACCCGGTCCAGCTCCGGCACCCCGTAGCGCTTGTGGCGGGGGCGCGGGTCGCCCGAGCCGAGGCGTTCGGCGGTCTCGGCGAGGTCGGTGAGGGGCGAGGCCAGCCTGTTGGCCTGGCGTACGGCCAGGAGCACCGCGGAGACGATCGCGAGCAGCGCCACCGCGCCGATGATCAGCAGGGTCCGGCCGACCTCACGGGTGACGGCCGAGCGGGACTCCTCGACGGTGACCTTCTCGCCCTGCTCACCCCGCTCCGAGCTGCGGATGACATTCCCGGTGGGGCGCTCCCCGACCTCGATGGGGTCGCGGCCGGGGATCTCGACCAGCGCGTAGCGGCTGGAGTCGACCTGCTCGGCCAGCACCCGGGGGTTGATCCGTTCCTCGCCCAGCAGCCGGCTCTCGACGACGCTGATCAGCCGCAGCGCCTCGGTGTCCACGCTCTCCTGGGCGCCCGCGCTGATGGTGCGGGTCTCCACGATGACCAGGGAGACACCGAAGACGGCGATCACGACGAGCACCACGGCGAGCGTGGAGTTGATCAGTCGACGGCGCATGGGGGCTTCGCCTCGTCAGCTCTTTCTCGGAACGGCTCTCGGAACGGCTCTCGGCTCTCGGATCCCGGACTTCCCGGACCAGCTCTTCCCGGACCAGCCCTTCCCGCACCCGTCCGTCCTGAATCGGTTCCTCCGGACCGGCTCTTCCCGGATCAGCTCTTCTCGAACCGGAAGCCGACGCCCCGGACGGTCGCGATGTAGCGCGGGTTGGCCGCGTCGTCGCCGAGCTTCTTGCGGAGCCAGGAGATGTGCATGTCGAGCGTCTTGGTGGAGGACCACCACGTGGTGTCCCAGACCTCGCGCATCAGCTGGTCGCGGGTGACGACCCGGCCGGCGTCCCGGACCAGGACCCGCAGCAGGTCGAACTCCTTCGCGGTGAGCTGGAGCTCCTCCTCGCCCATCCAGGCCCGGTGGGACTCGACATCGATCCTGACCCCGTGGGTGGCGGGCTGCGCGGCGGGCTCGGTGGCGCCGCGGCGCAGCAGGGCGCGGACCCGGGCCAGGAGTTCGGCGAGGCGGAACGGCTTGGTGACGTAGTCGTCGGCCCCGGCATCCAGCCCGACCACCGTGTCGACCTCGTCGGCGCGGGCGGTCAGCACCAGGATCGGCACGGTGTGACCATCGGCACGGAGCCTGCGGGCGACTTCGAGACCGTCCATCCCGGGCAGGCCCAGGTCGAGGACGACCAGGTCGACACCGCCCTGGAGTCCGGCGTCGAGCGCGGTCGGACCGTCCTGGCGGACCTCGACCTCGTAACCCTCCCGACGCAGTGCGCGGGCCAGTGGCTCCGAGATGGATGCGTCGTCCTCGGCGAGCAGTACACGGGTCATGTGGTGATGGTAGACCGCACGGGCCGCTGGGAGTGAGGCGCTCGCCAAGGCCTGCGGGTCAGACCCGAAAGGCGGTTCGCAACCTTCGAATATGCGACTGCGATTCCACTAATCCCTGTGATCCACATCTCATGTCCTTTCATATCGGGGCGTGGCGTGTCGTATGGTGTCCCGACGCCTGTTGCACTACTCAAAGACCTTTGGGCAGCTTTAAGCGCCAAAGGTCTTTTTTGTGTGCGGGCTGGCCGAGCGCCAGTCCTGACGTGAGTGAATGACCTGTGGGCCGGGCCCGGAGCGCGAGGACGCGCGCCGGGCGTGGATCCCGACGCGGTTCTTCCCCCGCCCACGGCGCCGGACTCTCCCCAACCGGGTCCGGCGCACGGGGCGAATCCCCTTCCAGGCGCAGGGGACGGGGCTCACCGTGTCGGTGCCGGCCACCCCCCACCGGGCGCGTAACGCTCACCAGGCGACGCGTCCCGACCAGCAAGGATCGACCATGGCGTCCAGCCTGACGAAGGACTCGGCCAGTACTGCCGGCGGAAAGACCTTCTTCGGCCACCCCCGCGGCCTGGCCACTCTCTTCATGACCGAGATGTGGGAGCGCTTCAGCTTCTACGGCATGCGGGCCCTGCTCCCGCTCTACCTCGTCTCCAGCTCCGGGCTGGACATGAACGCGGCCACCGCCACCGCGATCTACTCCATCTACATGGCGATGGTCTACCTGCTCGCCATGCCCGGCGGCTGGTTCGGCGACCGTGTCTGGGGGCCGCGCAAGACGGTCACCATCTCGGCCTCGGTCATCATGCTCGGCCATCTGACGCTGGCCCTGCCCGGCACCGGCACCTTCTTCGCCGGTCTGGGACTGGTCGCGCTCGGTTCCGGGCTGCTGAAGGCCAACATCTCGACGATGGTCGGCCACCTCTACTCCGGCCCGGACGACCCGCGCCGCGACGGCGGCTTCACCGTCTTCTACATGGGCATCAACCTCGGTGCCTTCGCCGCCCCGCTGATCATCGGCACGATCGGCGAGAAGGTGAACTGGCACCTCGGTTTCGCCATCGCCGCGCTCGGCATGGCGCTGGGTCTGGCCCAGTTCCTCATCGGTACGCGGCACCTGGACGCACGCTCCAGCGTCGTCCCGAAGCCGCTGTCGCACCAGGAGCGCCGCTCCACCCTGCGCAAGGGTCTGCTGTGGCTGATCGCCGCCGTCGTCTTCTACGGCGTCCTGGTGGCCACGGATGTCTACACGCTGAACTGGGCACTCGTCCCGATCACCATCGCCGGTCTGGTCATTCCGGTCGCCGTGCTGGTGCGGATCAAGCGGGACAAGGACCTCTCCGCCACCGAGCAGTCGAAGATGTCCGGATACATCTGGTTCTTCGTGGCGGCGGCCGTCTTCTGGATGATCTACGACCAGGGCGGCTCGACGCTGTCCCTGTTCGGCGAGTCCTCGACCACGAACAGCCTGTTCGGCCTGGACTTCCCGACCTCCTGGTACCAGTCGGTGAACCCGGTCTTCATCATGGCGCTGGCTCCGGTCGTGGCCTGGATCTGGCTGGCGCTCAACCGGCGCGGCAAGGAGCCGAGCACGGTCGTCAAGTTCGGCTCGGGCCTGTTCCTGGTCGGTGTCTCGTTCCTCGTCTTCATGATGCCGCTGACGCTGACCTCGGACGGCGACAAGGTCAGCCCGATGTGGCTGGTCTCGATCTACTTCCTCCAGACCGTCGGTGAGCTGTGTCTCTCCCCGGTCGGCCTCTCGGTCACCACGAAGATGGCTCCGGCCAAGTACGGCAGCCAGATGATGGGTGTCTGGTTCCTTGCCGTCACCGCGGGTGACTGCACCACCAGCCTGCTCTCGCTGGCCGGGGTGGA
Organism: Streptomyces sp. NPDC001787; assembly: GCF_040297465.1. Lineage (NCBI taxonomy): Bacteria > Bacillati > Actinomycetota > Actinomycetes > Kitasatosporales > Streptomycetaceae > Streptomyces > Streptomyces sp. NPDC001787. The sequence continues at coordinate 221,191 of NZ_JBEOZE010000010.1, read as the reverse complement.
TCTGAACAGGACCGGGATGGTGGGGCTGGAGGCGGCGCTCGCGGTCCTGGCCGGGTTCGCGATCTGGATGTACCGCAAGAAGGTCACCGCGCTCATGGGCGATGTGCGCTGACGCGCAGCGGCCCGTAAAGACACATGACGCCCTGCACAGGCGCCTGCCGATGCCTGCTGACGCGTCTGATGTGTAGGCCGTAGGCGCCTGTACGGGGAAGGGCCGCCGCACCGGGAGACCGGCGCGGCGGCCCTTCGTCGTGTGCTGCCTCAGCGGGTTCCGCGGAGCCTGCGCCACGGGGTGAACGTGAACACCGCGCCACCCAGCAGGATCGCCGTACCGGCGACCAGGCCGAGTGCCCGCAGGGCGCCGTCGTTCTCGGCCCCGGTGTCGGCCAGACCGCCGCCGGAGTCCGTACCGCCACCGGATGCCCCGGCGCCGCCGGAGCCCGCCGTGTCACCGCCGGACGCGCCGCCCGGCTGGGCGGAGGTGTCCAGTTCCAGCGAGACCGCGACCCCGGAGGGCGGGGTGCAGGTCGTCTTCGTACCGGCGGCCATCACGGTCAGGACACCGGGACTGAGCGTGGACCTGCCGCTCGCGCCCGGCTTGTACGTACCGGTGAGATCGGGGATGTCGATCGGTGCGCCGGTCTTGATGACCTCCTTGTTCAGGGGGCCCTCGACATGGACGGTCCCCTTGTCCGCGCCGCCGAGTTTGACCTCCATCGAGGGCTTCACCTGGTTCGCCGGGATGTCGATCGGGCTGTCCATCACCGACTTGCTGAACTTCACGGTGAGGGCGTAACTGCCGCCGCTCTTCTTGGCGCTGATCTTCACCGGGGAAGTGGCGTTCTTGTCGCCGATGGGCGTCTTGCAGGCGTACGCGACGGACACCTCCTTGCCGGGGAAGTCCGTCTCGCCACCGCCGCCCCCGCTGGAACCGCCGGACGCGGCGGAGCCCCCGGAGTCCGTACCGCCGGCCGCCGTGCCTCCGGAGGTCGTCCCTCCGGCGTTCGTACCGCCGTCCGTGGTGCCGCCGTCCGTGGTCCCCCCGTCGGACGTGCCGCCGGTGGACGTGCCGCCGCCCTCCGTCACCTTGATCGTGGCTCCGGGCCGGACGGCCTCCTTCGGAGCGCACTTGGTGTCCGTGGAGATCGGCTTGGACACGTTGATGCTGTACGCGTCCGGGGTCAGCGTGATCTCGCCGGCCTTCTCCAGCTTCAGCGTGCCCTTCATGTCCGGCAGCAGCATGGCGCTGTTCTTCGGGATCGGCGGGTTCTGCCGCGGCCCTTCCATCTTCAGCTCACCGCTCGCCGCACCGCCCACCTTGACGGTGCCGGTCGGCTTCACCGTGTTCTCGTCCAGGTCGAGTATGTCGGGGTTCTTGGAAGCGGCCGCCACCGTCTTCCAGACGACCTCGATCTCGTCGCCCACCTTGGCTTCGGCGGGCGCGGTCAGCTTCACCTCGGTGGTGCCCTGCACGGCGGGCAGTCCCGAGATGGGCGGCGGAACGCACTCCGTCGCGTACGAGACGTCAGCGGCCTGGACCGGGCTCGCGGCCAGCAGTATGCCCGCGCCGCCGAGCATCAGCGCGACTCCGGCCGCGCTCATCCTCCGTTGCGTACTCACGAATGTCCCTTCGTCGTGGGTCTGTTGTCTGACGGTGCGGAATCCGGGGTGAACCACGGCAGCGCGGCCGTGGTCGTGGTCGTGGCCGCCGGGTCCGCGGCGGAGGGCCGCTCGGGCGCGGTGCCGTCCCCGCGGCGCAGGCCGGGCAGTCTCGCGGTCACCTCGGACAGCTGCGGATGGCGGTGGCGTCCCGTCCGGGCCCCCGCCCGGTCCGGGCGGGGCCGTACCTTGTCCACGATCGCCATGCCGATACGGAAGACGGCGGCCGGCACGACGACGCAGAGCAGGATCCAGAAGAGCGTGACGCCCCAGGGGCGGCCCACTCCCCATGGCTGCTCGGCCAGCACCTTCGTGCCGTACTTCAGGGAGATCCGGTAGTCGCCGTGGGCTCCGGCGGCCAGTTCGACCGGAAGCTTGATCTGCGCCTTGCGGCCGGGCGCGACGGTGCCGCGCCACTGGTGTTCCTCCCACCGCGGGGCGTACACACCGTGGGAGGTGCCGACCTGGAACACGGGGTCCTTGACCGGAGCGGAGCCGAGGTTGCCGACGGTGAGGACCAGCCGCCGGGAGGCCGGCGCGCCGAACCAGGTGAGGAGCGAGCTGTCCCCTTCCAGGCGGGTGGTGGCCAGCACCGCGAGCTTCCCGCCGTCCGGCTGCGGCAACGGTGCCGTCGGGTGCCCGGCGACCGTGAACACCGCCTCGGCCGAGGCCCGTTCCCCGGTGACCGTGGCGACATGCACCACGCACGGGCAGGGTTTCGGCGGCTCGGAAACCGGCATCTTCTTGCTGAAAGCGCCCGACTTGCCGGTGGTGACGGCCCGGCCCTCGGCGTTGGCGCAGGAGTTGGTGCCGCCGATCACCCCCCTGTCCGGTGTGGACTGCCCGCAGATCAGGAGCATCAGCAGCGTGTCGGCGCGCCAGCCGCTGCCCTTGACGGTGATCGCACCACCCTTGCCCGCCTCGCTCTTGGAGAGGGTGATCTTCGGTTCACCGTCCGCCGCGCGGGCACCGGAGGAGCCCAGGAGCAACAGCACCGGGAGCAGGGGGACGAGCACCAGCGCGGCAAGCACCACGGGCAGCGCGGGCAGCGCGGGCAGCGCGGGCAGCGGTGCGAAGCCTCCGCGACGGCCGTTCCGTGCCGGGCGTGACGGCCCGGCCGGTTCCCTCATGTCCCTCGCACCTCCCGCGGCTCCCGCACACCGCATGTCCGTCTCATCCCTCACGTCTCCGCTCCCGCCTTCGCCACGTGCCTGTCGTCGGAGTCCTGTTCGTGCCGGAGGGCCGTCCCGCCGCCCGTGCCGTCGCCCGGCCCGTCGCCCGTGCTGTCGCCCGGCGAGGGACCGGTCCGCCCGCGTCCGGGCCGGAGACGAAACCGGAGCCTGCGCCCGGGGAGGCTGTGCCCGGGGCGGCGTCCGCGCCGGTACGCGCCCGCGGCGAGGGCCGCGAGGATCAGCAGCGCGCCGCCCGCCAGAGGGGCCGGGGAAAGGTACGTCGCGGAGGCCGACGCCTCACCGTGCGCGCCGCCCGCGGCCGTCGCCCGCAGCCGGACGGTGACGGAGTCGAGGGCGGGGGCGTCCGGCCAGGGCTCGGTGAGCTTCACCCGCTGTCCTGGCTTCAGCTCCCTCGGCAGCGTGCGGGCCTCACGGCGCAGCAATGCGCCGAACACCCCGTCTGCGCTGACCGACAGACGAGGCGTCAGGGCCGCGTTGCCACGGTTGACCAGCGTGTAGCGGATGGTCCGCCCGGACACCGCGACGTCCTCCACGCTGAGCGCCGCCAACGTCGGTCCGCTGACCCGCAGATGGACCCGGACGTCCATCGCACGGCCCCCGCCCTCCGCCAGGATCGCCCCGGGATGGTCGCCGGGCACCGTGTCCGGCGGCACGGTCACGGTGAACGGCACGTCGGCGCGGGTCCGGGCGGGCACGGTCACCTTCCTTGAGGCGAAACGCAGCCACGCCCCGGCACCCTTCCCCGCTTCCCGTGCGGCGGGCTCCCCGGCCCGCCCCCGGTCCGCGTCGGCTCCCCGCAGTCGTACGGTCAGCGGGGTCCGGCCGGGATTGGTCACCGTGAGCCGGTCCTGGAGGACCGTTCCGGGTGCGCCCTCCAGGTAGAAGTAGGGCCGCCCGCTGTCGCCCGTACGGGTGACCCCGGACGCCGGCCGCGCCTCCCAGCCGGACGGCGCGGAGGAACGCGGAGCGCCGTCGGCCGCCGTCGCCGGGGCCACGGGGAGGGCGCACAGCAGTACGGTGAGCGCCGCTCGGGCGGCGTACGAGGTCAACGACGGCATGGACGACTCCCGCTCCCTTGGCGCTTGTGGCGCTCCCCGACTCCGTGCGTGCCCTGACTCCACGGCGTGCGCTCCGGGTCCGTGCGTGCTCCCTGACTCCACGCGTGCACTCCGGCTCCACGGCGTGCGCTCCGGCTTCCGCCCGTACCCTCGGATGCCCGTACCCTCGGATGCCCGTACCGCTCGGCCGTCCGTACCGCGCGCCTGAGCCCGTACCGCGCGCTCAGCCCGCGGCGCGCCGGCCCCTCCGGGTCAGCCACAGCACCCCGGCCGCCCCGGTCAGCAGCACGGTGCCGCCGAGCGTGCCGAGTGCGACGGCCGAGTCGAGCGGACCGGTCTTGGGCAGCTCACCGCCGCCCGCCGAGGAGGTCGACGCGTTCCCGCCCGAGTCCCCCGAACCGCCCGAGTCCCCTGAACCGCCCGACCCGCCCGCGCCCTGGACATCGAGCTCCAGCGACGGTCCGGGACTGTTCTTGGGCGTACAGGTGGTGGTCGTACCGAGTGCCTTGATGGTGAGCACCCCGGCGGTGAAGGTGACCTTGCCGCTCTTCTTCGGTGTGTACGTACCCGACAAGTCACTGATCCTGATCGGGGTGTTGGCCGGGATCGCCTCCGCGTTCGCCGGACCCGTGACCTGGACCTGCCCCTTCTCGGCGCCACCGAGCACGATGACCGCGCTCGGCTTCATGGCGCCCTTGCCGAGTTCGACCGGGCTGGAGGAGACCCCCTTCTGGAAGGACATGGTGAGCTGGTACCCGCCGCCGCTCTTGACGCCCTTGATGTCGATGGGCGACACCGCCCCCTTGGGCCCGATGGGCGTCTGGCACTGGTAGTTGACGTCCACGACCTCGGCGTGCGCGGCGGGGGCGGCCATCAGCACCACCGAGCCCGCCAGCGCAGACGCCAGCGCGAGAGCTGTCCGCTTCTGGTTCGACACCTCGTGTTCCCCTCATGCCGGACGTCGCCACGCGCCACGGTCTCTACCGGCGCACGTTACTGACGACACATCAGATTGGGCGCTCAAGGTACGCCCGGGGCCTTGTGGAGGGAAGACAAAGAGCGCGCCGATCCGGCGCGCTCCTGGGTGCCCATGGATATGGACGGGTGGGACGGGTGTACGGGTACGGGACGGGAGTGGAGGGGGCGCGGCGCCACCGGGGCATTTCACCCCGGCGCGTTCGAACCAGCGCGTCCGGCGGGTCCGAACCGGTGGATCCGGCGGGTCCGAACCGGCGGGTCCGGTCGTCCGCGGCAGACGCGGTACGGCTACCCGGGGGCGGCCAGCTCCGCCCAGACGATCTTGCCCGGCTCGTCGGGCGTACGCTGCACGCCCCAGTCCAGGCAGAGCCGCTGCACGATAAACATGCCGTGTCCGCCGGGCCGGCCCGCCCGGTGCGGGGTGCGCGGCGCGGGCTGTCCGGCGCCGCGGTCGACGACCTCCACCCGCAGCACCTTGGCCATGCGGCCGATACGGAGCTCCTCGGGGCCCTCCGCGTGCAGGCAGGCGTTGGTGACCAGCTCGGAGACGACCAGCAGGACATCCTCGGCGGCGGCACGCCGGTCGGCACCGACCGCCGGGAGCCAGCCCCAGTCATGGAGCGCCTGCCGGGCGAAGTCGCGGGCCATCGGCACGATGCCACTGGCCTGCCCCAGTGCGAGCGTGCGCCACTGCCGCTCCGCCGGGACGGACGAGGCAGCGCCCTCGTCGTCCGGCTCGCGGCCGAGGTCGCCCGGCGGATGCTGCCGGGTGGTGCTCATCAGCGCTTCACCTCACCGATTCACCATGTCGCCATGTCGCCATCGAACAGAAACTGATCAGATACTGAGTGTGCGGGCCATCCATGACGCCGCCGGGGTGTCTCCTGCCCGGCCGAATCGTGACAACACCCACTTCATCCACGCGATCGCGTGACACGGGCGACACTCAAGGCTCCCGGGGCCGCGGATCGGGGCGCGGGTCAGGTGTCCAGGGCCTCCGCGAGAGTGGCGTGGACGGTGAAAACCGCCTCGGCCCCGGTGATCTCGAAGACTCTCGCCACGACGGGCAGCATGCCTGCCAAATGGACCCCTCCCCCGGCCGCCTCCGCCTTGAGGCGGGCACCGAGCAGCACATTGAGCCCGGTGGAATCACAGAATTCGAGGCGCGAGCAGTCGACCACCAGGCGCGCACGCCCCTGCTCGACCGCGCTCTCCAAGGGTTCGCGCAGCAGATCGGCGGTGTGGTGATCGAGCTCACCCACCGGCGTCACAATCTCGCTGCGCCCCTCGGTCCGGGCCTCGACCTGAAGCCGACCCCGGTTCGCACTGCCGACCGTCCCGCGGTCCATGCCCGTCCCTCTTCGCCGCTCGTCACTGTGCGCGTCACTGCCTGTGCGGCTGTATGCGTAGCTGCCGCCGACGTCCGTAAAACAGTACGCGTTCCGTACGCCACGCGGTAGTCGAAGAACTCAACAAACCGGACATATGGCAGTAATTGGCGCTTGTAAGTGCCTGCACGAACCGGGTAAGGGTAGAGGGACACCGAAAACACGGCCGGCTTTGGAGGCGCCGCTTCACCGCAGGAACACGTATGGGCATCGGCAGCCATATGCCGAGAACGATGGAGGAGAAGCATGTCACCCCGGCTCGACGATCCGCGTACCCACAACGCGCCGTCGACATGTCCTCAGGGACCGACCGATTCCGACTCCCCTGCCGCGGCCGCCATTCCCGGCCCGCGCACCAGCACCACCCTCAGCACCACCCCAGGCACCACCCGCACCGCGGACACCACGGCGGACACCGCCACGGACCGCGCCGCGAACCCCGCCGCCGCAGACATCGGCGGCGAGGGGCTCGAAGGACTTCCCGAGATCCCGCCCTACGCGGAAGTCGGGGCACTGGACGCCAGGGCGCTGTCGAAGACGCTCTTCGAACGGCTCGAATCCCTCGAAGAGGGCACCCACGAGTACGCCTACGTCCGCAACACCCTGGTCGAACTCAACCTGGCCCTGGTCAAGTTCGCCGCCTCCCGGTTCCGCTCCCGCAGCGAACCGATGGAGGACATCGTCCAGGTCGGCACCATCGGCCTGATCAAGGCGATCGACCGGTTCGAACTGAGCCGCGGCGTCGAGTTCCCGACGTTCGCGATGCCGACCATCGTCGGCGAGATCAAGCGCTTCTTCCGGGACACCAGTTGGTCCGTCCGCGTACCGCGCCGGCTCCAGGAACTGCGGCTCGACCTGGCCAAGGCGGGCGACGAGCTGGCCCAGCGGCTGGACCGCTCACCCACCGTGTCCGAGCTGGCCGAGTGCCTCGGCATCACCACCGACGAGGTCGTCGAGGGCATGGCCGCGAGCAACGCGTACACCGCGAGTTCGCTGGACGCCAAGCCCGAGGAGGACGAGCACGAGGGCGCCCTCGCGGACCGCATCGGCTACGAGGACCACGGGCTCGAAGGCATCGAGTACGTCGAGTCCCTGAAGCCGCTCATCGCCGCGCTGCACCCGAGGGACCGCATGATCCTCTCGCTCCGGTTCGTCTCCAATCTGACCCAGTCGGAGATCGGCGACGAGCTGGGCATCTCACAGATGCATGTGTCCAGGCTGCTCTCCCGGACCCTGGCCGGACTCCGGAAGGGCCTGACCCTGGAGGAGTGACCGGCCCGCCCCGGCGCCGGAAGTCACCGGAGATCACTGGATCACTTGCGGAAGGACCTGCCCCAGCGATGGGCGCGGGTCCTTCCGCGTGTACGGCCCCCGGCACGGTCAGAGGACTCGTTCGCCGCGCTGCCACACGGCGCTGACCAGCGGGACTCCCGGCCGGTAGGCGAGGTGGACATGACTGGGCGCGTCGAGGAGCACGAGGTCGGCGCGGGCGCCGGGCGCGATACGGCCGACGTCCGTACGGCGCAGCGCGGCGGCGCCGCCCGCGGTGGCGGACCAGACCGCCTCGTCGGGGGTCATGCCCATGTCCCGTACGGCGAGCGCGACGCAGAACGGCATCGAGGACGTGAACGAGGAGCCCGGATTGCAGTCCGTGGAGAGCGCGACGGTCGCGCCCGCGTCGAGGATGCGACGGGCGTCGGGCCAGTTCGCGCGGGTGGAGAACTCGGCGCCCGGGAGCAGCGTGGCGACCGTGCCGCCCTGGCCGAGGGCGTCGACGTCGGCGTCGGTGAGATGGGTGCAGTGGTCGGCGGAGGCGGCGTCGAGTTCGACGGCGAGCTGGACCCCGGGGCCGTACGTCAGCTGATTGGCGTGGACGCGGGGGTGGAGGCCCCTGGCCTTGCCCGCCGTGAGGATCGCGCGGGCCTGGTCGCCGTCGAAGGCACCCTTCTCGCAGAAGACATCGATCCAACGGGCGTGCGGGGCGCAGGCGTTCAGCATCGGACCGGTGACGAGGTCGACGTAGCCCGCCGGGTCGTCGGCGTAGTCGGCGGGCACGACATGGGCGCCGAGGTAGGTCACCTCGTCGGTGTGGCGGGCGGCGATGCGCAGGGCCCGTGCCTCGTCCTCGACGGTGAGGCCGTAGCCGGACTTGGTCTCGAACGTGGTGGTGCCCTGGCGCAGGGCCTCGGCGAGGTAGCGGGCGACGTTGGCGGAGAGCTCGTCGTCGGAGGCCGCGCGGGTGGCGGCGACCGTGGTCCGGATGCCGCCCGCGGAGTAGGGGCGGCCGGACATCCGGGCGTTGAACTCCTGGGTGCGGTCGCCCGCGAAGAGGAGGTGGGAGTGGGAGTCGACGAAGCCGGGGATCACGGCCCGGCCGGCCGCGTCGACGGCGTTGTCAGTGGCGGGTGCTTTGCTTGATTCACCGGTCCAGACGACGCGGTCGCCCTCGATGACGACGGCCGCGTCCTGGATCAGGCCCAGGGGGGTCCCGTTTCCGAGGGAGGGGTCGTTGGTGACCAGGCTGGCGATTTTGGTGATGGCGGTCGTCGTCATCTGGAGACTGTTCTCCTTGGGTTCGGGCAGGTCGGACAGGTCGCACGGTCGGAGCGCCCCGGCCGGCGGCCCGGAGCGTTCCCTCCGCGGCCCGGACCGTTCCGCCGGTGGCACGGACCGTTCCGGTGTCAGCTGTGCAGGGCGGCGATGGCTGCGGCGAGTGCTCCGGGGACATCCTCGATCCGTGCGTGCAGACCGTCCCGGACGATGTGCCGTCCGCCCACGACCGTGTGCCGCACATCGGCTGCGGAGGCGGCGAATACGGCCGCTTCGGCTCCCAGCCGGGGCACCGGCCCCGCTGTTCTGACGGAGTCCAGGGCCACGGTGGTGAGGTCGGCGGGCGCACCCGGTTCCAGGGTGCCCGCGTCGGGGCGGCCGAGTGCGGCGTGCCCGTCCGCGGAGGCGGCGCGCAGCAGGGCGGCGGCCGTCCAGTGGCCTCGGCGGTGGGTGCGCAGACGCTCGTTGAGCTCCATCGCGCGGGCCTCTTCGAAGAGGTCGATGACGGCGTGGCTGTCGCTGCCGAGCGAGAGCGGCGAGCCCGCCCGCTGAAGGGCGGCGGCGGGGCCGATGCCGTCGGCGAGGTCGCGTTCGGTGGTGGGGCACATGCAGGTGCCGGTGGCGGAGGAGCCGATCAGTTCGATGTCCTCCGCGGTGAGGTGCGTGTTGTGGATGCCGGTGGTGCGCGGGCCGAGGACGCCGTGGTCGGCGAGGAGCCGGGTGGGGGTGCGGCCGTGCGCGGTGCGGCAGGCCTCGTTCTCCGCGGTCTGCTCGGAGAGGTGGACATGGAGCGGTGCCCGACGTTCCTCGGCCCATTGCGCGACGGTGGCCAGTTGCGCGGCCGGGACGGCCCGTACGGAATGGATGGCGGCGCCGATCAGCGTGTGGTCGTCACCCTTGAGGAGGGAGGCGCGCTCGGCCCAGGCGTCGGCCGTGCGGTCGGAGAAGCGGAGCTGGTGCCGGTTGGGCTTCTCGCCGAATCCGGCGGCGAGATAGGCGGTGTCCAGCAAGGTGATGCGGATGCCCGCTTCGGCGGCCGCGGCGATGAGCGCCTCGCCCATCGCGTTCGGGTTGTCGTAGGGCGTGCCGCCGGGCGCGTGATGCAGATAGTGGAATTCACCGACGGAGGTGATGCCGGCCAGGGCCATTTCGGCGTACGTGGCGCGGGCGAGGTCGAAATAGGTGTCGGGGGTGAGCCGGGAGGCCGCCTGGTACATCAGCTCGCGCCAGGTCCAGAAGGTGCCGGAGCCCACCTGGACGGTGGAGCGCAGGGCCCGGTGGAAGGCGTGCGAGTGGGTGTTGGCCAGCCCGGGGAGGGTCAGGCCGTGCAGGGCCGTGGCGCCGGGCGGCGGTGTCCCGACGCCGGTGCGGACCCCTGCGATGCGGTCACCGGCGACGTCCAGGGTGACGCCCGGCTCGACATGGGTGCCGAGCCAGGCGTGGGACATCCAATACGTGGCGGTGACGGGCCTGCCGGTGGGCTCCGTTGTCAGCTGCACGCGAGTCCTTCCAGTACGTCGGCGAGGGCGATCACCCCGGTCACACAGTCGTCCTCGGCGGCGTGCTCGGCCGGCGAGTGCGAGATTCCGGTGGGGTTCCGTACGAACAGCATGGCGGTAGGCACCGAAGCGGACAAAATACCCGCGTCATGGCCCGCGCCGGTGCCGAGGACGGGCACGGCGCGCCCCGTGTCGCCGGTGTCGCGCCCCGCGCCCCGGCCGCCTTCGAGGATCCTGGCGAGCTCGTCGCGCAGGGCGTGCTCGAACTCCACCACGGGGGTGAAGGACTCCCGTACGACATCCAGATCGATCCCGGCCCGTTCGGCGTGCTCCCGGGCGGCGCGCTCGATCCCGGTGATGACGGCGTCGAGTGTGGCCTGGTCGGCGGCGCGGGAGTCGAGCCAGCCGCGTACGAGGGAGGGGATGGCGTTGACCCCGTTCGGCTCGACCGCGATCTTGCCGAAGGTGGCGAGGGCGCCGGTCAGTTCGGCCTCGCGGCGGGCGGCGAGCACCGTTTCGGCGTACGTGAGCATGGGGTCGCGCCGGTCGGCGAGGCGCGTGGTGCCCGCGTGGTTGGCCTCCCCCCGGAAGTCGAACCGCCAGCGGCCGTGGGGCCAAATGGCGGAGGCGATCCCGACCGGGTCACCGCTGAGGTCGAGGGCGCGGCCCTGCTCCACGTGGAGTTCGACGAACGCGCCGATCCTGGCGAGGCGTTCCGGATCGGGGCCGATGGCCTCGGGGTCGTATCCGGCGGCCTCCATGGCCGCGGGGAGGCTGATCCCGTCACCGTCGCGCAGCCGGTGGGCGTCCCTCACGGTCAGCTGCCCGGCGGCGAGCCGGGAGCCGACACAGGCGAGACCGAAGCGGGCGCCCTCCTCGTCACCGAAGTTGGTGATGGCCAACGGCCGGGTGATCTCCACTCCCCTGCGGCGGAGTTCATCGAGCGCGGCGAAGGAGGACACCACACCGAGGGGCCCGTCGAAGGCGCCGCCGTCCGGTACGGAGTCGAGGTGCGATCCGGTGACCACGGCGTCGCCGGCCAGGGGGTCGCCGAGCCAGGCCCACTGGTTGCCGTTCCGGTCGACCTCATGGGTGAGCCCGCGCGACTCGGCCTGCTCCCGGAACCAGGCCCGGCAGTCGGCGTCGGCCCCGGACCAGGCGTACCGCCGGTATCCACCGCTGTCGGCGTGCCGCCCGAGCGGCGCGAGCTCGCGCCACATGGAGAGGAAGGACGATGCCGCGACCGCGGGGGACGGGGCGGACCGCGCATCCCCGGGAGCGGGCGCGGGGGCCCCGGGAGCGGGCTCGGGGGTTTCGCGGGTGGGCTCGGGGGCTCCGGGAGTGGGTGCCGTCCGCCCGCCGCTGTCCGTCGACGTCACTGCTCGCCCTCCGCCATCGGCACGCGTACGCCCTTGTCGGAGGCGACGGACTCCGCGATGTCGTATCCGGCGTCGACATGCCGGATGACGCCCATGCCCGGGTCGTTCGTCAGGACCCGGCGGATCTTCTCGCCCGCGAGCTTCGTCCCGTCGGCGACGGTGACCTGTCCCGCGTGGATGGAGCGCCCCATGCCCACGCCGCCCCCGTGGTGGAGGGAGACCCAGGACGCGCCGGAGGCCACGTTGACCATGGCGTTCAGCAGCGGCCAGTCGGCAATGGCGTCGGATCCGTCGAGCATGGCCTCGGTCTCGCGGTACGGCGAGGCGACCGAGCCGCAGTCGAGGTGGTCGCGGCCGATGGCCAGCGGCGCCGCGAGTTCACCGCTCGCCACCATGTCGTTGAAGCGCTCCCCCGCCTTGTCCCGCTCGCCGTAGCCGAGCCAGCAGATCCGGGCGGGCAGTCCCTGGAAGTGGACCCGCTCGCCCGCCATCCTGATCCAGCGGTGCAGGGACTCGTTCTCCGGGAAGAGCTCCAGGATCGCCTTGTCGGTCTTGTGGATGTCGGACGCCTCGCCCGACAGCGCCGCCCAGCGGAACGGCCCCCTGCCTTCGCAGAAGAGCGGCCGGATGTACGCGGGGACGAAGCCCGGAAAGTCGAAGGCCCGTGCGTATCCGGCGAGTTGGGCCTCGCCCCGGATGGAGTTGCCGTAGTCGAAGACCTCCGCCCCGGCGTCCATGAAGCCGACCATCGCCTCGACGTGCGCGGCCATCGACTCCCGCGCCCGCACGGTGAAGTCGGCGGGCTTCTCGGCGGCGTACGAGGCCATGTCGTCGAAGTCGACACCGAGCGGCAGATAGGCCAGCGGGTCGTGCGCGCTGGTCTGGTCGGTGACGATGTCGACCGGGGCACCCTCGGCGAGCATGCGGGGCAGCAGCTCCGCCGCGTTGCCGAGCAGCCCGATGGAGAGCGGGCGCCGGGCGTCGCGCGCCTCGACGGCGAGCTGGAGGGCGTGCTCCAGGCTGTCGGCCTTCACATCGAGGAAGCGGTGCTCGATCCGGCGCTCGATGGCGCGCGGGTCGCAGTCGATACAGATCGCGACGCCGTCGTTCATCGTGACGGCGAGCGGCTGGGCGCCGCCCATGCCGCCGAGCCCGGCCGTCAGCGTGATCGTCCCGGCGAGCGTCCCGCCGAACTTCTTCGCGGCGACGGCGGCGAACGTCTCGTACGTGCCCTGGAGGATGCCCTGGGTGCCGATGTAGATCCAGGACCCGGCGGTCATCTGGCCGTACATGGTGAGTCCGAGCGCCTCCAGGCGGCGGAACTCCTCCCAGTTCGCCCAGTCCCCCACCAGGTTGGAGTTGGCGATCAGGACACGCGGGGCCCATTCATGGGTCTGCATGACGCCGACCGGCCGCCCTGACTGGACGAGCATCGTCTCGTCCTGCTTGAGCGTCCGCAGCGTACGGACCATGGCGTCGAACGAGCGCCAGTCGCGGGCCGCCTTCCCCGTACCGCCGTAGACGACGAGCTTGTCGGGGTGCTCGGCGACCTCGGGGTCGAGGTTGTTCTGCAGCATGCGCAGGGCGGCTTCCTGCTGCCATCCCAGGGCGGTCAGTGCGGTACCGCGCGGCGCCCGTACGGGGCGGGGTCCTGACATGGCAATGCCTCCTCGCGACTGTGAATCCTGTATTCACATCCTGGAGGTCTGAATACTTGTAGTCAACAGGTGCGTGGCGCGCCGGGGCCGGGCAGACCTCTGCCATCACCCACCGGGGAGGCTCCTGTGACCGCTCCAGGCACACCCGCGCCACCGACCGCACCCGGCCCGCCGGAGAACACGGCCCTGAAGCGGGCCATCGGGCCCAGGCTGCTGATCCTCTTCGTGATCGGCGACATCCTGGGCACCGGCATCTACGCCACCACCGGCAAGGTGGCCGGCAAGGTCGGGGGCGCGCTCTGGCTGCCGTTCCTGATCGGCTTCGCCGTCGCGATCCTGACGGCGGCCTCGTACGTCGAACTCGTGGGCAAGTATCCGAAGGCGGCCGGGGCCGCGCTCTACACGCAGAAGGCGTTCAAGGTCCCGTTCCTGACCTTCGTCGTCGCCTTCATGGTGATGTGCTCGGGCCTGTCGTCCGCGAGCGCCGCGGCCCGCGCCTTCGGCGGTGACTACCTCGGCGAGTTCACCTCCGCCCTGCCGCCCACCCTGGTCGCGATCCTGTTCCTCCTGGTCCTGGCCGCGCTCAATCTGCGCGGCGTGGCCGAGTCCGTGAAGGCGAACGTCGTCCTGACGGTGGTCGAGGTGACCGGCCTGCTCGTGATCCTCTCGATCGGCGCGTACGCGGTCCTGAACGGCGACGGCGAGCCCGCCCGGCTGACCGAGTTCGAGGCGAGCGGTACGGGATACGCCCTGGTCACCGGGGTGCTCGGCGCCACCGCCCTCGGCTTCTTCGCCTTCGTCGGCTTCGAGGACTCGGTGAACATGGCCGAGGAGACCCAGGACCCGGTCCGCACCTTCCCCCGGGCCATCTTCATCGGCGTGGCCGTGACGGGCACCGTCTATGTCCTGGTCGCCCTGGTCTCCTCGCTGCTGGTCGACCACCGGACCCTGGAGAGGTCGAGCGGACCGCTGCTCGAAGTGGTGAAGGCGGGCGGCGTCGACTTCCCGCCCGGGCTGTTCGCGCTGATCGCCCTGTTCGCCGTGACCAACTCCGCGCTGATCAACATCATGATGGCCTCACGGCTCTGCTACGGCATGGCGAACGAACGCGTCCTGCCGCGTGCCCTGGGCCGTGTCCTGCCCGGCCGGCGCACCCCCTGGGTGGGCATCGTCCTCGTCTCGCTGCTCGCCGTGGGGCTGGTCTCCACCGGTGAGATCGAAGGGCTCGGCGACACCACCTCGTTCCTGCTGCTCTGTGTCTTCGCCGTCGTCAACATCGCCGTACTCGTACTGCGCAAGGACCGCGTGGAGCACCGGCACTTCCGTACGCCGACGGCGCTGCCCGTGCTCGGCGCGGTCACGGCCCTGATCCTGGCGAGCCCGCTCGCCGACCGGGACGCGGACGTCTACGTCCGGGCCGGGGTGCTGCTGCTGATCGGCATCGGCCTGTGGGTGGTCAACAAGGTGGTGATGGCCACCCGTGAGGGGAGCGCCCAGGACCTTCCTGACGACCGGCACGCGTAGCGGTGCCCGGAGCCCCATACACGCCGCGGCGCATGTACCACCGGGAAATGCCAAACCTCCACCTGCCGCGAGCACGTTGCGTAGCCTCGGGGTCACAGCCGAACGCCGTGTCGGGAGGGGAGTGCGCGTGCCCGGAATCGACGAGTGCCTGCTCGAAGTCATGAGGCTGCCCGGTGCCCGCGGCGCCTCGGTGGTCGACTGGACGAGCGGTCTCGCCCTAGGCACCATCGGGGACTCGCCCAACGGCGACCATGAGGCCACCGCGGCCGAGACCGCCGAGGTGGCGAGGATGGCGGCCGAGCAGCCGGTCTTCGCCCTCCTCCCGCCGCCGGACGAGCACGGGCGGCCCACGACCGGACATGAGCGTCCCGCGAAACGGCCGGGCGCACCGGACGGGCCAGGCATACCGAACCAGTCAGGCATACCGGACCCGGCGACGCGCCCGCCGAGCACGCCGAGCACGCCGGTCGAGGACGTCATCGTCACCACCCGCACCGGCTACCACATCCTCCGGTTCGTCGAAACGGCCTTCGACAGCAGCGTCTTCCTGCACCTCTGGCTGGACCGCGCCCAGGGCAATCTCGCGCTCGCCCGGATCCGGCTCGGTGAGACGGCCGAGCGGCTGGTCCTGGGATGAACGCCCGGCCACCCGACCCCGGCATCACGGCCTTACCCGACTCCGGCACCACGGCCCTACCCGACTCCGGCACCACGGCCCTACCCGGCCCCGGCGAGGAGTCCCCCCGGCACCCCGTGCTCTCCCCGATGCTCCAGCGCCTCGCCGCCGAACGCGCCACCGGCGCCCTGATGCGGGACCGAGGCACGCTCTACCTCGCGGACGGCCGGGTGGTGCACGCCGAGAGCCCCGCCACCCCCGGCATCGACGTACTGCTCACCACGGGCGGGGCGCTGCGGCCCGAGGGCTGGTGGGACGCGGTCGCGCAGGCGGGGGCCGGGCGGCGGGTCGGGCGCTATCTGGTGGAGAGCGGCCATGTGCCGGGCGGCGCACTGGAGTTGTGCCATCTGGGCGCGCTGTACGACGCGGCGTTCTTCGCCCTCGGGCCGACCGGTACCCCGGCCAGATTCCGTTACGGGGTGTCGCACTGGATCGGCCCCGTACGCCCCGTGGCGGTGGCGGCCGTACACCGCGAGACGCTCCGGCGCCGGGAGCTGCTGGACCGGATCTGGCCCGACGCGGTGACCGACAGCGCCCCGCTCGCCAGGACGGCACACCCCGTCGACACCCCGCTGCCGGACCGCCGGCGCCGGACCCTGGACCTGGTCGACGGCGTGCGTACGGCCCCGGACATCGCGCGGGAGCTGGGCCGTTCGACGTTCCACCTCCTGGTCGACCTGCGGCGGCTCGCGGCGGCCGGACTCGTCGAGGCGGCCCGGCCCGCCGCGAGCGGGGCCGGGGCGACCGCGGACCGGTTCGCGCTGCCCGAGGTCACGGCCGATCCCGATGTCGCCCTGCTGCGCCGGCTCAGAGACGCACTGGAGGCCCTGTGATACGCGCGCTCAGACAGCGTGCCGGGAGGAGACAGCTGATGGTGCCCGAGGCCGAAGCGCGCGATGTCCTCGACGAGCTCCAGCGGTTACGGGCCCGGGTGCCGCTCCTGACCGGCGCACTGGCGGCCAGCACCGACGGCCTGGTCCTGGCCCATGACACCCCCGGCGTGGAGGCGGAAGGGGTGGCCGCACTGACCGCCGCCGCACTCGGCGTCGCGATCCGGATGACCGACGCGACCTCCCGGGGCGGCTTCCGCGAACTCCTGGTCCGCGGCGAGAACGGGTACATCGCCACCTACGCGGCGGGCCCCTCCGCCGTACTCACCCTGCTGGCCGCGGACCGCGTCAACGTCGGACGGCTCCATCTGGAGGGCCGCCGGGCGGGAGCCCGCATCGGCGAACTCGTCGAAGCCGCCCTGTCCCGGGAGAGCCCCGACCGCGCCGCCCGCACCGCGCCCCCGAAGGCGCGCACCCCGCAACCGCGTACCGAACACCCCCGCGGGCTGCCGCGGCGCCCCATGTAGCGGCCCCGCCGCAGCCACCGGACAGAGACCCACCACACACAGAGGCACCGGTCATCCCGACCGGTCAGGGAAAGGGAACACGTACTCATGGCCAACACCGAAGCGGCACTCAAGGAAGCGATGACGTCCATCGAGGGAGCCCTCGGCGTCGCCCTCGTCGACTACACCAGCGGCATGGCTCTGGGCACCCTCGGCGGCAGCAAGGACTTCAACCTGGAGGTCGCGGCGGCGGGCAACACCGATGTCGTCCGCTCCAAGCTCCGCACCATGGATCACCTGGGCATCAAGGACAAGATCGAGGACATCCTGATCACCCTGGGCACGCAGTACCACCTGATCCGGCTGCTCGGGGCCCACGGCAACAACGGTCTCTTCCTCTATCTGGTACTGGACTCCGGCCGCGCCAATCTGGCGATGGCCCGCCACCAGCTGAAGCGGATCGAGACGGACCTGGAGGTCTGAGCCCGGCGCCGGGCCGCCCGGCCTCAGCGGCGACGCCGCGCCCCGCCCGGCGCGGCGTCCCCCGCCACCGGCCCCGTCGTCCGGTACGCCTTCACGCGCTTGCCGGTGGGCCGCCCGCGCTCCACCCAGTCGGTGCGCACCCAGTACAGGACGTCGTCCCGGCGCTCGCGCTGCCCGATCCGTACGGCCTTGGCCCAGAGCCCCGCGCCCGCGCCGGCGAGCAGCAGCCCACCCGCCCCGGGCAGGACGAGCCCCGCCGCGAGTGCCGCCACGAACGCGCCGGCCAGCCACCACCGGTGCGCCCGACGCCACTCGCGTACGGTCACGGCGCGGTCCTGGAGGAAGTCGGTGCGCCCCGCCCGGGTGGCCCCCCGGGCCAGTTCCGCGTACCGCCCGCCGCGCACCAGGGCGACCACCGCCATGGTGACCAGGAACAGCGCGGCCCCGGCCAGCAGGCCGATGCGCCGCCCGGTGAGTCCCGGCAGCAGCGCGCCCACCGCGGCGGCCAACAGGCCGGGCCACCACATCGGTGCGGCCCCGGCCCGCACGATCACGGCCACCCGTGCCAACGACTGCGCTCCGCGCCCCATGTCCGTACCCCTCTTCCGCGCCTGCCCGTGTGCTTCTCGGCGCGGAGATTAATCGGCGCAGATGAGCGGCGTCTGAGAAAGCGCGGAAGACCCGAGCGGCCCGGCGGCACCCACGGCCCCGCCGCTCCCCGGCCGCTATTCCACGAACAGCCCGCGCGCCGCCGCACGCGCGTCGAACGCCTCCAGCCGCGCCTGTGCCTCCGGCAGCCCGTCGCACATCGCCTCCAACAGCACCCGCCCCAGCAGCATCGGCGCGCACACGGTGTCGAAGGCGAGCCCGGACCCGACCGCCGCCGGGATCAGCAGATCGCTGTGTCCGGCCACCGGGGCGAACGCCGAGTCCGCGACGGTCACCACGGTCAGCCCCACGCCCTGGGCGTACGCGAGCGCGTCCACGACCTCCTTCGGGTGGCGCGGCAGCGCGAAGCACATCAGCGCGGAGGCCCCCGCCCGGCGAGCGGCGTCGATCCGGTCGTACAGCATGGTGCCGCCCTCGTCGAGCACCCGGACGTCGGGGTGCACCTTGGCGGCGAAGTACCCGAAGCCCCGGGCCTGCGAGGACGCGGCCCGCAGCCCGAGCACCGGCAACGGGCAGGACCCGGCCAGCAGTCGGCCCGCCCGCTCCACCGGCCCGGGGTCGGCGAGCAGTTCGGACAGCTGCCGCAGATTCTCGATCTCGGCCCGGACGGCCTGCTGGTACTCGTTGTACGTGTCCTCGGCGGCGGGCCCGCCCGTGTCGGCGGGCGCGACCTCACGAAGGTGCCGGCGCAGTGCCGGGTAGCCGTCGAACCCGAGCGCGACCGCGAACCGGGTGACGGAGGGCTGGCTGACCCCGGCCAGCTCGGCCAGCTCGACGCTGGAGAGGAAGGGGGCGTCGGCGGCCCGGCGCACCATGCAGTGCGCGATGCGCCGCTGGGTGGGCGTGAGCCGGTGCCCCTCGAAGAGCCGCTGCAACCGCGCAGCGGGGCTGCTCCCGCTCATGGTGTCCCCTCCGAAATCCGTCACCGACGCGTCTATTCAGCCAGCCGACGGCCTGCATGTCCATATACAGTCCGCCGGGCGGAACGCCCAACAGGGGGGTTAGCCCCACTGCGCGGGCCCCCTTCGGCTTCGTACGGTGAGGAGCATGGAAGCCCGTGACCACGAGCTCAAGAAGGAGCTCGACGCCACCCTCCAGGCCCGCGGTGAACTGGGGGCGGAGTACGAGTCCGCGCTCATCGACTCGTTCCTGGAGAAGGTCGAGCAGCGCCTCGACACCACACTCGACCGTCGCGTCCGGCGCCACCTCGCCGAACAGCGGGTGACCGTCGCCCGGGGCTCCCGTACGCCCCAGCCGCTGGGGAGTTTCGGGGAGCGCTTCGGCTTCGGGGTGATCTCGCTGGTCCTGGCCATCCCGCTCTCCGCGATCGGCGTCGCCAACGCGGGCCTCAAGGGGCTCGTCGTGGCCTGGCTCGGGATCGTCGGCGTGAACGCGTTGCAGGCGGCACGGGGCGGGTGGCGCTTGCGGCGGCGCGACCGCTCCGGGGCCGACGACTGGGAGGACTGACACCGCCGCGGGTCCGACGGGGACACCGGGGTATGTCGCGGGGACCGCCGCACCCCCGGTCGCCCGGGGGGCGGGACGACGGCGGTCCCCGCGAGGGACGCGGTCCGGGTCAGGGCCGGGTTCGCGCGTCCTGGCGACGGTGGAGGTCCGGGAGCCGCTCCGTAGTCCAGGTCGCCGTAGGTGGGGCCGGCGGGTTTCCCCGCCGACACCCACCAATGTGCCAAAGCCGTGTTAAGCGGGTGCTGCGCGGACGTGACACGCTCGTACCGTTTTCGCGAAGCCCCGGCCCACCGTGTGACGCCTCCCCCGTGCCAACGCCCACGGCCCGCCCGCGGCTCCCCGACCGCAGCCCTTCCTCACGGCTTCGCGACCACGACCGCGTCCTCGGCCGCGTCTACGGCTTAGCGACCGCGTCCTTCGCCAGGAACGCCAGCAGGTCCTGCCGGCTCACGACGCCCTTCGGCTTCCCCTCGACCAGCACGATCGCCGCGTCCGCGCCGTCCGCACCGCTGAGCGCGGCCATCAGGTCCTCGACCGGCTCGCCCGAGCCGACCTGCGGCAGCGGGGACGACATGTGCTTCTCCAGCGGGTCGGTGAGCGAGGCGCGCTGGGTGAACAGGGCGTCCAGCAGCTGCCGTTCCACGACGGAGCCGATGACCTCGGCGGCCATCACGTCCGGGTGACCGGCGCCCGGCTTCACGATCGGCATCTGGGAGACGCCGTACTCGCGCAGCACCTCGATCGCCTCGCCGACCGTCTCCTCCGGGTGCATGTGGACGAGGGTCGGCAGCGGGCCGTCCTTGTGGTCCAGGACGTCGCTGACGCGGGCGGAGGTGCCCGTGTCGTCCAGGAAGCCGTAGTCGGCCATCCACTCGTCGTTGAAGATCTTGCTCAGGTAGCCGCGGCCACTGTCGGGCAGCAGCACCACCACGACGTCGTCCGGGCCCAGCCGCCGTGCGACCTCCAGCGCCGCCACGACCGCCATCCCGCAGGAGCCGCCGACCAGCAGGCCCTCCTCCTTGGCGAGGCGGCGGGTCATCTGGAAGGAGTCCTTGTCGGACACCGCGACAATCTCGTCGGTGACGGTGCGGTCGTACGCCGTCGGCCAGAAGTCCTCGCCGACGCCCTCGACCAGATACGGACGTCCGGAACCGCCGGAGTAGACCGAGCCCTCCGGGTCCGCGCCGACGACCTTCACCGCGCCGCCGCTGATCTCCTTGAGATAGCGCCCGGTGCCGCTGATCGTGCCGCCCGTGCCGACGCCCGCGACGAAGTGGGTGATCTTCCCCTCCGTCTGCTCCCACAGCTCCGGACCGGTGGTCTCGTAGTGCGAGCGCGGGTTGTTGGGGTTGGAGTACTGGTCGGGCTTCCAGGCCCCCGGCGTCTCGCGGACCAGGCGGTCGGAGACGTTGTAGTACGAGTCCGGGTGATCGGGGTCAACGGCCGTGGGGCAGACGACGACCTCCGCCCCGTACGCGCGCAGCACGTTGATCTTGTCCGTGGACACCTTGTCCGGGCAGACGAAGATGCACTTGTACCCCTTCTGCTGGGCGACGATGGCGAGGCCGACACCCGTGTTGCCGCTGGTCGGCTCGACGATGGTGCCGCCGGGCAGCAGCTGCCCGCTCTCCTCGGCCGCCTCGATCATGCGCAGCGCGATGCGGTCCTTCACCGACCCGCCGGGGTTGAAGTACTCGACCTTCGCCAGGACCGTCGCCTGGATGTCCGTCGTGACATTGCGCAGCCTCACCAGCGGGGTGTTGCCGACAAGACTGATCATCGAATCGTGGAATTGCACCGTGTACTCCGGGATCTCCGAGATGGTCCGGCCCAGGGTATGCGTACGGGGGCGAGATTGGGCGAAGCGATTGGAGGCCGCCCTCCACGGGGCAGGTAGGTACGTGTACGGCGGGACTGCGAGGAGGAGGTGGACCGGACTGTGTCAAGAGCGAGGGTGGCACGGCGGATCGCGGCGGGCGCGGCCTACGGCGGCGGCAGCATCGGGCTGATCGGAGCGGCGACCGTGGGCGTGGTGCTGGCCGAGGTGCAGCTCGCCAAGCGCCAGGTCGGCGGCGGTACGGCACCGGTTCCACCGAGCGCGGACGGGCGGTACGGGGTGGCGTTCGCCGGACCCGCGGACCCGTTGCGGCTCGCGCTGCTCGGGGATTCGACGGCGGCCGGGCAGGGGGTGCGCCGGGCCGGGCAGACCCCTGGGGCGCTGCTCGCCTCGGGTCTCGCGGCGGTGGCCGAGCGGCCGGTGGATCTGCGGAACGTGGCACTGCCGGGGGCCAGGTCCGACGATCTGGAGCGGCAGGTCTCGCTGCTGCTGGCCGACCCGGCCCGTCCGCCGGACGTCTGCGTGATCATGATCGGGGCGAACGACGTCACCCACCGGATGCCGGCCACCCAGTCGGTGCGCTGTCTGACCACCGCCGTGCGCAGGCTGCGCACGGCGGGTGCGGAGGTGGTGGTCGGGACCTGCCCGGACCTGGGCACGATCGAACCGGTCTACCAGCCGCTGCGCTGGCTGGCCCGGCGGGTGAGCAGACAGCTGGCCGCCGCGCAGACCATCGGTTCGGTGGAGCAGGGCGGGCGGACGGTGTCCCTGGGGGACCTGCTGGGCCCGGAGTTCGAGGCGAACCCCCGGGAGCTGTTCGGCCCGGACAACTACCACCCCTCGGCGGAGGGGTACGCGACCGCGGCGATGGCGGTCCTGCCCACCCTGTGCGCGGTGCTGGGGCTGTGGCCGGAGACCGATCACCTGGACGGGTCGCGGCGCGAGGACATGCTTCCGGTGGCCAAGGCGGCCTCCCAGGCGGCCAGGGAGGCCGGTACGGAGGTCACGGGCGCCCGAGCCCCCTGGGCGCTCCTCAAGCACCGCAGGCGGCGGCGTCTGCCCGCGCCCACGGAGCCGGCCCCGCACCCTCCGCATCCCCCGCACCCGCACCCGGACGCCGCACACCGGCGCACATGACCGGCGGCGGAGCACCCGGCCGGGCCGGGCCCGGTGCACGCCGGGCCCGATCGACCTGAGCGGGCGCTTAGAAAAGAGTCCCGCATCACATGGCCTGCCGGGTGACCCCGGCGATACGTCCGGGTAACTTCCAAGACAGTTCCGCCAGTCCAGCCAGCCTTCCAGCCCTCATGGAGCCGCGTGATGCCCGAAGCCGTGATCGTCTCTGCTGCCCGTTCGCCGATCGGCCGGGCCTTCAAGGGGTCCCTGAAGGACCTGCGCGCGGACGACCTGACCGCCACGATCATCCAGACCGCGCTGGCCAAGGTCCCCGAGCTGGACCCGAAGGACATCGACGACCTGATGCTGGGCTGCGGCCTGCCCGGCGGCGAGCAGGGCAACAACCTGGGCCGGATCATCGCCGTCCAGATGGGGATGGACCACCTTCCCGGCTGCACGGTCACCCGCTACTGCTCGTCCTCGCTCCAGACCAGCCGGATGGCGCTGCACGCCATCAAGGCGGGCGAGGGCGACGTCTTCATCTCGGCGGGCGTCGAGATGGTGTCCCGCTTCGTGAAGGGCAACTCCGACAACTGGCCGGACACGCACAACCCGATCTTCGCCGAGGCCGAGGCCCGCACGGCCGCCCGCGCCGAGGAGTCCGGTGCGACCTGGCAGGACCCGCGCGAGGAGGGCCTGGTCCCGGACGCGTACATCGCGATGGGGCAGACCGCGGAGAACCTGGCGCGGCTCAAGGGCATCACGCGCCAGGACATGGACGAGTTCGGCGTACGGTCGCAGAACCTCGCCGAGGAAGCCCTGAAGAACGGCTTCTGGGAGCGGGAGATCACCCCGGTGACCACCCCCGACGGCACCGTCGTCGCCAAGGACGACGGCCCGCGCGCGGGCGTCACGATGGAGGGCGTGCAGGGCCTCAAGCCGGTCTTCCGCCCCGA
Source organism: Streptomyces sp. NPDC001787 (assembly GCF_040297465.1). Lineage (NCBI taxonomy): Bacteria > Bacillati > Actinomycetota > Actinomycetes > Kitasatosporales > Streptomycetaceae > Streptomyces > Streptomyces sp. NPDC001787. The sequence goes on along the minus strand of NZ_JBEOZE010000010.1, from coordinate 197,765 downwards.
CGGCCTGGTCACCGCGGCCAACTGCTGCCCGCTGAACGACGGCGCCGCCGCCCTCGTGATCATGTCCGACACCAAGGCGCGGGAGCTGGGCCTGACCCCGCTGGCCCGGATCGTGTCGACCGGCGTCTCCGGCCTCTCCCCCGAGATCATGGGCTACGGCCCGGTCGAGGCCAGCAAGCAGGCGCTGAAGCGGGCCGGGCTGACCATCGACGACATCGACCTGGCGGAGATCAACGAGGCCTTCGCCGCCCAGGTCATCCCGTCCTACCGCGACCTGGGCCTGCCACTGGACAAGGTCAACGTCAACGGCGGAGCCATCGCCGTCGGCCACCCCTTCGGCATGACCGGCGCCCGGATCACCGGCACGCTCATCAACAGCCTCCAGTTCCACGACAAGCAGTTCGGCCTGGAGACGATGTGCGTGGGCGGCGGCCAGGGCATGGCGATGGTGATCGAGCGGCTGAGCTGAGGCGCAGCGGAGGGTAGGGGTCGT